>JAAYKO010000008.1 GCA_012522345.1 Acholeplasmataceae bacterium
AATGTAAGTAAATGTAAGTTGAACATTGACAGTTGAATATTGTGGAAAAAAGGGTAAGAATTTATGATGATTTTGGAGTGAGCAAAAACAAAATCGCAGAGAAATGCTAAATTAGAGCATGGTAAGTAAACTCGCTGTGTAGGAGTTATGTTTTGTAGGGGCAGGTTTCCATGCCTGCCCGAGGAGTTTAGTTTATGCTGCTTGATGTTTTAGAATATACTCCTGAGCCATATTGAGCATCTCTATCCACCTTGCAGGCATGTTAGGTAGCTTTGTAACCTCATGGATATCTACAGGAACTTGATATTTTAGGGTCTTATGAGGTCTTAAGAAATTGTACCAAGTAGTAAATAAGGTTAGGTAATTCTGACAGTTATTGAATGCAGAAAAACCGTTGGTTGTTCTGTAGTACCTTCTAAGAGTACGGTTAAGTCTTTCGACAACCTGTTTAAGAGGTCTGTAAGCTTCAGATACTGGGTCATCATTGGTTAAACCAATTACTTGAGTAACATCAAAGTAAATCCCATGTCTGGCAAAGTAGTGTTGAGCTAAAAGGTAAATAGGATTGCCGTCAAAGACAAGATTAAGGTTTTCAGGAATTTGCTTGTACTTAGATAGAGTGTCATCAATGGCTTTAATTGCTGCAACAGTGTCTCTGTTTGGAGAAACATGGTGAGAGGTAATGATTTTTTTGACCGTATCAATAACAAAGAAAACATAATGCCATTTACCATTTACTTTGATATATGTTTCATCCCCACAGATAGAATTAGTTAAAGGATAATCATAGTTATCCACAAAAGGTTTGAGAAGAGTTGCAGCAGCATTGGCATAGTTAATAACAGATTGATGCGAGATTTTAACTCCATGAATATCCCTCATGATTGATTGAACAAGCCTTGAGCTCATACCATAATTCACATAGTAAGAAAGAACTAAACCAAGAACATGTGGTGATGAGTGGATTTTTGAAAGATCTACATTAGGCATAACAGGTGTTTCTTTAGACAAAGGTTTAAAGTCAATTGTAAATTCCCTGTAGATGTAATGAAGCTTGAAATCTTGAGGATTAGCATCATATTGCTCACGTTCTTGTGGTGTAAGGTTTCTAAGGTTAGATAGGTAAAAAGAGCAGTTATTATTTTTACATTTAAAGATATAAAAATGCTTACGCTCTTTAATTCTTTCTAATACTTTATTACAGTGAGGGCACCTAATAGCTGCATTTTTAAAGTAGTCAGTTTTATCACCAAATACGAACTCACAAACTTTACAAAGGTACTGAACATTTTTAGATTTTCCATTATTCCTGTAAATATAAGAGTGTGGTGCACCACACTTAGGACAAACAATGTTATTTGCGACAGGAAGGCTGCTTTTATGGCGATTGATAGGTTTTAAAGGCTTACCGTGCTTAGTTAAGTACTCTTTGAGAAGTTCAGTGTAATTAAGCTTTTCAAAGGTTTCAACAACAGGCATTGCATCTACCTGAAGTTTACGGTATTCCTTACGTACAGGTTCATCATAAAGATTTTTAAGTGGGTACTTGCCTATAACAGTCCACATTAGATAAATAATTATTTTAGATTGTATTTGAATATACAAGCAAAGTAATGTTATAATATTACTCAAGGTGATAGCTCCTTTCTTTTTTATTATTTTAGTCGAGTAATATTATATCAGAAAGGCTATCACCTTTTCCAATACAATTCTTAAAAAATCTAATTGTGGATTTGATGGAAAAGTCCATTTCGGCAAGAATTGCTAAGCTTTAGAATATGGATAAAATCATGGATACGCTATGGAAAACTTTTTTGAAGTTTACCACAGCTTACCCACAATTTTACCCACATCCTAAAGCAAACCAATTCTATACCAAAATGAACTTTACCACAATCTCCACAATTTCTACTACTGTTAAATTATTGATAGACATATTAAAAAAAAGAAAAAATATTTTAAAAAAACCCATAAAAAATTTCCAATTATATGGGGGGAGAAGAAACTAACTGGTGAAAGCCAGTAAAATAAATAGTTTAGGTCGAAAATCTGTTAAGATTTTTGACACTACG
>JAAYKO010000076.1 GCA_012522345.1 Acholeplasmataceae bacterium
GTCCATTTTTCTAAATTAAACTGCCCTTTATCAAACAACAAGTCAATATTATCTAATCTATTAATTATTTTAATCAAAACTTTTACCTCTTCTCTTAGGGCTTTAAACACCCTATTGGTATAACATAAACGCCATCATCCCGTTTATAACCATATTGAGTTGCTGTAACAACTGCTAAAAATGATGGTTTTTGTCTAATATCAACCTTATTTGCTAGTTTTAATAAATTTTTTGCTGCTTCATCAATTTGTTTTGCACCTAACTTGATTTCTATTGCTCCCCATCTACCATCATCTAAATGTATAATCGCATCTGTTTCTAAACCATCACTATCGCGATAATGAAAAACTTCTCCACTTAAATATTGCGAATAAACTCTTAAATCCCTTACAACCATCGATTCAAATAATAACCCGAAAGTTTCAACATCATAAATTAAATTAGTTGGTGAAGCATTTAATAAAACTGCAGCAATTGCAGGATCAGTAAAATGTCTAACATGTTTTGTTCTTATAGTTGCTCTTGATCTTAATTTAGGAGTCCAAGCAGGCAAATCTTCAATTACATATAATTCTTTAAGTGTTTTTACATAATCATTTAATGTTGTAATGTGCATTGACTCATTATTTGCCCTTACATCAGCTAAAACAGTTTGATCAGCCGCTGCAGTTGCCGTGTTTCTAGCAAGTGATTTTAGCAATTCTAAAACTTTATATTTATCTCTTACTTTACCATCAATAGTTTCCATCTCTTCACTAACTATTAAATCTACATAACTTTTATTTTGTCTAATAGCAACAGATGTATCTCTGTTGATACTTTTTGGCCAACCACCTTTAACTACTAACTCAGAAATATTATCAAGCGTTAAATTTGAAACAATATTATCTTTAATATCTTCATTTTTAAACAAAGATTCTAAACTAACTAAGCCATTTGAATTTCCAGATTCATATAAGGACATTGTTCTCATTCTAATTCTTGAAATTCTACCAACACCAGAGTGCATTATTTTACTAGTGTCAACTCGGGATGAACCTGTCAATATAAACAATCCTTCTTTTCTTTTATTATCTACTTCCTGTCTCACTGCATCCCAAATTTGTGGAATAACCTGCCATTCATCAATTAGTCTTGGATTATCTCCAATAAGTAAAGCTGAAGGCCTTAACATAGCTGTTTGTATGTAACTTTCTTTGTTATCTTGATCTTGAAAATTAATGATGCTTTTGGCATGTTGTTTTGCTGCAGTTGTTTTGCCACACCATTTTGGTCCGGTTATTAAAACAGCCCCAAATGCAGTTAGCTCGTCTTTTAATACTTTATCAATAAGTCTTGGAATATACTCTTTCATATTATCACCAACTCTATTTTATCATCTAAAAAGTTGTTTTTCAAGCGTAAACCGAAAGTTTACGAAGTTTACAACCGAATATTTGTTGGTTTTACAGCCGAATGTTTATGGGTTTTGTAGCCGAAAGTTTGTGGGTTTTGATTTGTGTTTCCAATTTTTCAGTCATTTAAATTAGTTATAATAGTGTAAATCGTACGTTATAGTGTAAATTGTAAGCTAATCGTTATATCGTAAAGACATTTTATTTCCTTGTAGTAAACTATTGAAATATTATGGTTTTTCACGTTTACGACTAATATACAAAAAAACACCCTAATTTGTAAACGTCAAATATTAACACTCTAGTTTTAAAAAGAGCACTAGATATCGGTAATCTAGTGCTTTTTTCTTGTAAAAGGGGTTGAAATCCGGCCGAACGGTAAAAACCGAAATTTTATATGTTTA
>JAAYKO010000077.1 GCA_012522345.1 Acholeplasmataceae bacterium
ATTAAAGAACGCTCCCAATATAGTGTAGTGTTTTTTTCCAATGGTGGAACACCAATTAAAACACTTGTTTTAGAATCAAATGCTCAAGTTTTAGAACCTAAAGAACCTACTAGACAATCGTCAACATTTGCTGGTTGGTACACCTCATTAGATTTTAAAGATGATGAATTATTTGACTTTTCATCAAGAATATCAAAAAGTATGACGCTTTATGCAAAATGGGATGTTGAAACTTATACCATCGTTTATGAATTAGGCAATGAAGGTAGTTGGCCTAATGAAGAAGCTAAAAACTTATTTCTAACTACGTTTAACTTTGATTCCCCAATAATATATTTAGATCATGGCACGAGTAATGCACCTAAACATTCTTCGGGGGCAAGATTTAGAGGTTGGCGCACAATTTCTCAAAGCGATTTTAATGCGTTAACACCTGCTGAACAAGGTGAATATCCAATGATTGGATCGATAAATCCTAAAAATGATCTTGAACTGTTTGATGATAATAACACTTTAGTTTTATATGCTTACTATCGAGGACTTTAAGAGAAATTAAAAGGACTTGCTAAGAACTTAATTATAAAGTATAATATTAGAAAATGAAAAAGGTTTTTTAAAAGTTAATTTATTAAAAAAGAGAGAAAGAGAAAAAAGTAAAACAAAACTTTTTTCTCTTTCTTTTTATCATGTTAAACTTTTAACAATAATAGGAGAAAATAAAATGATAGATTATATTGTAGTTGGCTCAGGAATAGTTGGTTCGTTTATAGCTTGGGAATTATCTAAGTACAACTTAAAGGTTTTAGTTTTAGAAAAAGAAAGCGATATTGCGAATGGACAAACAATCGCAAACAGCGGAATAATTCATTCAGGACACGATCCACTTGAAAACACTTTAAAGGCCAAACTTTGTGTTCGAGGAAATCTTCTTTATCGAAAATTAGAAACCAAACTTCAAATACCTTTAAGAAAAACAGGAGCTTATGTTATAGCTCATAGTAAAGAAGATTTGAAAGTTTTAGCAGATTTGCAAAAAAGAGCCCTTTATAATGGTGTTAAAGAAGTATTTTTGCTGAGCAAGGAAGAGGCGCTAAAAGAAGTTAAAAATTTAAAAGAAAATATCAAAGGTGTTTTGAGTTTGCCATCTACAATGGTTACATTTCCTTGGGAAGTGTGTTTTAATTTATTAGAAAACGCAATTGAAAACGGTGTAGAATTAGAATTAAATCAAGAAGTTACAAAAATTGTTAAAAAGCGTGATTATTACGTTGTAGTAACAAACAATAAAACCGAATATCAGACCAAAGGAATTATTAATTCAACAGGCGTATATAGTGACATTATTGCTTCTTATATTGAAAAGGAAGTGCCTTTTAAAATCATTCCAAGAAGAGGCGAATATTTCGTTTTAGATCATTCTGTTGCCAATTATTTAACAAAAGTAATTTATCCGCTACCAGATATTAAAGGTAAAGGAGTGCTTTTAACGCCACAAGTACATGGGAATATTTTAATCGGTCCTAATGCGGAAGAGATTTTAGATAGGGATGACTTGGCAACAACAAAAGAAGGTCTTGAATATGTGAAAACAGAAGCATTGAAACAGGCCAAAAACATTCCCTTTCACGCCAATATAAGAACCTTTAGCGGTATTAGGGCATCCTCAACCTATCAAGATTTCTACATTAAAGAATCAAAACTAAATAAAAAAGTATTTCATTTAGGGGGGATAGACTCACCTGGTTTAACCGCTGCTCCTGCGATTAGCGAATATTTGATTAACCTTATTAATCAAAAATATCCACTAACAAAAAAACAAAATTTTAAAGATTTCCAAAAAACAAAATCAAGTTTTAAAAATGCTTCTATAAAAGAAAAAACGCGACTAATTAAAGAAAAACCGCTTCACGGGAAAATAGTTTGTAGATGTGAACTTGTCACAGAACAAGAAATAATTGAGGCAATTAATTCACCGATTGGGGTAGACACAATTAAAGGAATTAAAAAACATACACGAGCAGGAGCTGGACTTTGTCAAGGAGGGTATTGCGAAAATTTAATTTTAAAAATTATTGCAAGGGAAAAACAAAAAAAATTAACAAAAATCAATTATTATGAAAAAAACACTCCGATATTATTAAAAGAATCTAAGGAGACATAAAAGATGAAAAAAGATATCTTAATTATTGGCGGTGGTGCTGCTGGCATAATGGCGGCAATTACTGCAGCTGATGAGGCTAACGTTTTACTAGTTGAAAGAGATGTTAGATTAGGTGGTATTTTAAATATTTGTATTCATGATGGGTTTGGTCTTTATTTTTTTAAAGAAGAATTGACCGGTCCAGAATTTGCTGATCGACTCTTAAAAAAATTAGAAAAACAAAATATTGAAATTTTGCTGGAGACTACTGTAATTAAAATTAAAAAAACAGAAAAAGGTTTTAAAGCGGTATTAACGAACGAAGATGGATTAAAAGAGGTTGACACGAAAGCAATTATTCTTACAAGTGGAAGTTATGAAAGAACTGCTGGTGCAATAAGATTGCCTGGAAAAAGATTAAAAGGAATTACAACTGCCGGAACTGCTCAAAGATATTTAAATCAAGATGGTTATTTAGTTGGTAAAAACATTTTTATTTTAGGAAGTGGTGATATTGGACTAATTATGGCTCGAAGAATGAGTTTGGAAGGCGCAAAAGTTCATGGGGTGGCGGAGATAAATTCTAATCCAAGTGGTCTTGAGAGAAATATTGTTCAATGTCTAAATGATTTTAATATTCCGTTATTTCTAAGCCACACCGTAACTAATGTGGAAGGAACAAATAAAGTTAAAAGAATAACGATAAGCGAAGTTGATAAAAACTTTAAACCAATCTCAGGAACTGAAAAATATTTTAATGTTGATTGTTTGCTGCTTTCGGTAGGACTCATTCCAGAAACAAATTTAATAAAAAACCTCAATTATCAAATCAATCCTGTAACTAATAGTGCAAGCGTAAATCAAAATTATGAGACTTCTATCCCAGGATTGTTTGTAGCTGGGAACTCCCTCCATATTCATGATTTAGTTGATTACGTTGTTTTAGAAGCTCAAAAGGCGGCTAATTGTTGTCTCAATTATTTAAAAGAAATTTGTCAAGTGAAAAATGAAAAACAAATTATTACTCAAGAAAATCTAAGTTACACTATTCCAGACAAAATAGATTTTAATAATATATTAGAACCAATTGAAATTTACTTTAGAACTAAAATTAAAGTTGAAAAGGCAAAAATAATAGTTAAACAAAACAATAAAATTATTAAAACATTTCAAAGAAGGTATCTAAAGCCAGCTGAGATGAATAAAATAAAGCTTTTAAAAAACGACTTTATTTCAACTGACTATCTTGAGATTATCTTGGAGGAACTAGTATGAAAAAGTTAATTTGCATAAAATGTCCGATTGGCTGCACCTTAATTTATAATGAGGGAAAAATTACTGGCTATAAATGTCTTAAAGGAAAAGAATATGGATTAGAAGAGATGACCAATCCGGTTAGAATAGTTACAACAACAGTTAAAACAACAAGTTACACAAACCCTAGACTGAGTGTCAAAACATCAAAAGCGATCCCAAAAGGATTAATGTTTGAAATAATGAAAGAAATCAATCAAAAGATAGTTTATAATGATATCAAGATTGGGGATGTTATTATTGAAAATATTTTAAATACGGGTGCTAATATAATCGCAACTCAAAATATTAAAATTAATAGAATTTAATAGATTAATAAAATAATGTATAAAAATCAGGTACTTGTTGAGTTTAAATAGCATAAGCATTATAATTAGAATATCGAGTTTAAAAAAATGGGAATGTGATAAGCGATGAACAAAATTAAAAATATTAAATGTTTTATTTTTGATATGGATGGAACTATCTATCATGATAATAATTTAATTGATGGTAGTCTAGAGTTAATCAATTATTTAAAGGAAAAAAAGATTGATTACTATTTTTTAACGAACAATTCATCTAAAAACACTAAAGAATATTTAATTAAACTAAAGAGTTTGGGAATTCCTGCGACAAATAGCAACATCATAACTAGTGGAACTGCAACAATCCAATATTTAAACAGCATTAAGCCTCAAGCAAATCTTTTTATTGTTGGCACAAATTCTCTTAAAAAACAATTTAGCGACAGTGGTTTTTTAGTAAAAGAAAACCCAAAAGAAAAAATCGATTATTTAGTTGTTGGTTATGATACAGAATTAACTTATCAAAAGTTAGTTGATGCTGTTTATCTATTAAGTAAAAATGTAAAATATATTGCAACTCATCCAGACTTGCTGTATCCAGCTAAAGATAATTTATATTATCCTGATTGTGGACTTTTTACTTATATGTTAAAAGTGGCGACGGGGAGAAAACCGCTTGTGATTGGAAAACCCGAAAAAGCTATATTTGAATCGATAATTTTTGAAAAAGGTTATAAAAAAACTGAAGTTATGATGCTTGGAGACAGATTATATACAGATATAAAAGGAGCACTTAATGCCAATATTTTGGCGGGCTTAGTTCTCACAGGGGAAACTAAGGAAAAAGATTTGGAAAAAACTACTTATAAACCTACGTATGTTTTTAACTCGATTAAAGATCTTTATTTATTTTTAAAAGAGAATAAAGATTAGCCGATAAAAGTTTGTTAGTTTAATTGCAATTAAGAGAGGATGAGTGTTTGATGTTTGGAAATATTATACCTGCAATTAGTAATTTTAAAGATTTGGAGAAGTTTATCCAATCTAAATTAAAATATTGTGTTTTAATGAATTTCCGTTTGGCTCAACTTAAAGATTTAGTCTTAAAACTTAAAACCAATAATAAAAAAGTATTAATTCATTCTGAGCTTATTAGAGGTTTGTCAAATGATAAAGATGGAGTTTTGTATTTAATTCAAAGTTTAGAAGTCGATGGGGTTATCTCAAGCAAACCGAAAGCAATTGAACTCTGTAAAAAAAGAGGTGTTATTGGAATTTATAGATTCTTTTTAAAAGATACATTATCATTAAGACAATCTATTTCAATTGCCAAAACAATAAAACCAGAATATATTGAAGTGCTTCCCTTTCAAGGAGCAAATTTAATTAAAAAATTAAATAAGGAAGTTCCTTCTAAATATTTATCAGGTGGATTGATTGAAACTAAAGAAGATGTGATGTTTTGCTTAAATAACGGTGTTATAGCAGTTACTACTAGCAAAACAGAACTTTGGGATTTATAAGTGGATAAATTGCTTTTTGAAAAATTAAGTTTGGGGGAAAAATGAAAACTCAGAAATACTTTTACTGTTTTATTTTATTAGCAATTTTATTTTTGGCGGGATGTAGTAGTAAAACATATACCGTCTCTTTTGACGTGCAAGGAGCGCAAGAAGAAATTGAGACTATCACAGCCAAAGAGGGAAGCGTAATCAAAAAACCCCTTGATCCCCAAAAAGCTGGTTATCAGTTTCTTTATTGGCAAGAAAAAGAATCCGAGCAATCATTTGATTTTGCAACACCAATTACAAAAGATATAGATTTAGAAGCAAAATGGATTACTAATATTTATTCAATTAATTATTTTCTTGATGGTGGAGAATTTGAACCTTTTGAAACAAAACAAAGCCTTTCAGAGGAGTTTTTCAAAGATTTATTGAGCTTTTTCAAGATTGATGATGATAAACAGTCATTTATCCACGGTTTCAATAAAAGTGAAGGCTATGATGGCTTATGGCTAAACGATAGTAACTATAACAAGAAGATTTTTCCTGAAGAACCTTTGATGGAAGATGACCAATATTTCTTTTCTTCGCGTCTTTATTATCAAAAATGGCTGCCGCTTAATACGATGATTGCTGATTTTATTGAAATGGGTTCAGAGTCCGCTTTACTAACAACGGAAATTAATTTTAAGCTAAGAGCTCTTTTTTACTATTTCTCTGATACTTTGCCTGTTCCAGAGTGGCCTCTTGAAGCTTTAGACATGATGCCTGAAAGTGCAATTATTACAAGTAAATTTGAAATTGAATCAAAAGCAATTAACTTAGTAAATCCAATTAAGCCAAAACATCACTTTTTAGGTTGGTTTAATGACCAAGAGTATCAATTAGAAGTTGAAAAGATTAGTTCAGGAACCTTTGGCAGTCAGAATATCTACGCTAAGTGGGAAAGAATTTATGAAACATCAACGAAACCGAGATATTATCCAACAAATTTTCATTTTCAAATGTCATTAGCGACAAGCGAATATCAAGAGTATAGCGAAAAAATTGTTTATAATAAATCATTTCCAATTCCAGGAATGGAAAAGACATATTACGATGGGGCGATTATTACGACAATGGTTCCTCAAGCAATAACGTATGTCGATGGCTATTTTTTAATAAGTGCTTATGATTCTAATAAAAAGGTTAATTCCGTTATTTATCTAATTAGTGAGGAAAGCGGCTTTCTTAGAACTATCATTTTACCAAATGATGCTCATGTAGGTGGTCTTGCTTATGATGGGAAAAATATTTGGGTTAGTGGCAAAAATAATACCATTCACACTTTTAAAGCAGAGGTAATAACTGATGCTTTAACCCAAGAAGAAGAATCTTTCTTTCTCACGGAGTATTTACAGGATTATCAAGTTGAAAACACCCCATCATTTTTGTCTTATTATAATGATATTATTTATGTTGGAACATTTACCGTAAGCGACCCTAGTTTGATGTCTGCTTATCAAATCCAAGAAAAAGCTAGTACACCAATAATAAATAAAGTTTATGATATTGTTATTCCCAATCGTTCCCAAGGGGCATTTTTTACTGATACTGGTCTCCTTATTAGTAGAAGCTATTCGCGAAATAACACAACCCCAAACTATATTTCCCAATTGGAATACTATCAAATCAATATTTCAAAAAATCTCAATCAAAGTCCGCTTGAAATTGAAGAACCGACAAAAGTTTTAATTTTACCGCCAATGGCTGAAGGAATAATTTTAGTGGATGCTTATTTTTATGTTGTTTTTGAATCTTGTGCTACACTTTATCAAGATGCAACTCATATTACCGATCGAGTCGTCGCTTTTGCGATAGAAGACTTTTATTGAAAACAATTTTTTAAAATTAATAAACAAAATTTAAACTAAATAAAACTAGATTTGACTTCAATAATAAATTAAGAGTTATTCCGCCTAGAAAGGGAAAACTCTTTTTTAAATTTATTGGTATGGCGTAAGGTTAAGAGATAAAAACGTTAGAAAATCAGAGAGAATTGAAGAAGAGATAGCTAATAGTTATTTAAAGTTATCGTTTTCGTTTTAGCGAAAATTCATTCAAATTAGGTGTTCAAAAACGCTAATATATGCTTTTTATTGCAGAAATCATTGAAATAATGAATAATTGTAAACGGTTTCTTGACATTTTAATTGATTGTGTTTATAATTAAAGCAAACGATAAACTTAAAACGAAAGGAGCAACTATGAAACCGAAGGTTACAATGCAAACAATTGCTGATAAACTAAATGTTAGTGTTGTTACAGTTTCGCGTGCTTTAAATGATAAAGATGGCGTAAGCGAAGTATTAAGACAGCGAATTAAACAACTTACTAAGGAACTAAATTATCGCCCTAATTCTATTGCTAGAAGTTTAAAAATGAATAGAAGTTATAATGTCGGCGTTTTAATAAGTAATAGATATGCAGATTCTGAGGATGAATATTACATTAATGTTTATAAGGAAATGGTAAAAAAAGCCACTGAATTAAAATATTCTTTAATTTTAGAAATATTGTCTAGTGAAAATGAGGAAAATTTAAAACCTCCTTATATGTACAGTGAAAGTAAAATTGATGGACTTATTGTCTTAGGTCAGTTGACAACTGAATACTTAAAAGAAATCGAAAAGAATTTTGATTTGCCAGTGTTATATTTAGACTTTTATTTAAATGACTCTTTAATTGATTCAATTATTATTGATAACTTTTATGCGAGTTATCAGTTAACTCTAAGTTTACTAAAAAAAGGTCATAGAGAAATTGGCTTTGTAGGTAATATTTATTCTACTTCAAGCATTCAAGATAGATATCTAGGCTATTATAAAGCACTTTTAGAGTGGAACTTAAAGCCTAATGATGAATATTTGATTTCTGATCGCGATGGTCTTGGGAGACTAATTGATTTAAAACTTCCGCAAAAGATGCCGACGGCTTTTGTAGCTAATTGCGATAAAATTGCTCATAAATTAAATCAAACATTAAACGAACATGGTTATATTGTTCCCGATGATGTATCAGTAGTTAGTTTTGATAATTCAGTTTATTCAACATTAACACCGGTTAAAATAACTACAGTCGATAACAATATTAAAGAAATGGTACATACAGCAGTAAATATTATTGTTAAGAAAATAAAGAATCCCGAAAGAAAGTATGGCAGAATTTTAGTTGAAGGAAAAATTATCGAAAGAGAGAGCAGTAAAACCATTTCATGAAATCAGTACTCCAGATTCAACTTGAAAAAGAAATAATTCCATTTTGGAAAACAATGATTGACTATCAGAATGGTGGTTTTTTCAATTCTTTGAACAACGATTTATATTTAAATAAAAAAGAAGATAAATCGATTATCTTTCATACTAGATATTTATACACTTTTTCTTTATGGTACAAAGAGTTGAAAGATAAAAAACTTCTTAAATATATTAATCATGCCTATGATTTTATTGAAAACCATTTTTTAGACAACATTCATGGGGGTTATTATTGGGCTGTCAGTTATCAAGGTCAGCCAACTGTAAAAACCAAACATCTTTATGCTCAAAATTTTGTTGTTTATGCTCTAGCTGAGTATGCGCAAGCAACCGACAATAAAAAAGCAGCAATCAAAGCTTATGAATTATATAATTTTATGCGTTTAAAAGCGAAATCAAACAATTTTTACTATCATGAGCAATTTAGCAATAATTGGTTACCGACATTAAATGAATTGTTATCAAATAATCCTGAAAAATATCCTTATACAACAAATACTATTCTTCATCAACTTGAAGCATGGACGAATTTGTATAGGGTTTGTCCTACTGAGCAACTTAAAGGGGATATTATAAAGTTGCTTGATGCCTATAAAACTGTCTTTTACAACAAGGAAAATAAAAACTTTCATGTATATATCAATAAAAACTATAAAATAGACAACTATGATGTTTCTTATGGTCATGATATTGAAACTTGTTGGCTAATTAATGAAGCATTAGAGGTGCTAAAAATTGAAGATAATGAACTTAGTGAAATCTTATTAGACGTCGCTGATCAAGTTTTAACTAAGGCAATGACCACAAAAGGCTTAATTTACGGAATTGAAAAAGGCAGAGTTATTGAAAGTCGCGTTTGGTGGGTTCAATTAGAAGCGATGGTTGGTTTTATGGATGCGTATGAAAAGACCGGAAAGATTAAATATTTCGATGCAGTTAAGCAAATCTACGATTATTGTCAAGCTCATTTAGTAGATGAAAGAGAAAATAGTGAATGGTTTTGGGGAAAAGACAAAGCGGGTAATCTGCTAAATTATAAAATAGTTGAGCCATGGAAAGCACCTTATCATATCGGAAGAGCATATATTCAATTAATAAAAAGGAGCAATTATGATTCATCAAGACTACAACAAACTTAAAAGAAAGCAAAAACGATTCTTAAAGAAAAGAAACAAAATTGATTTGACTTATAATAATGGGATTTATAATCGCTATAAAAATCCTGTCGTTACTAGAAATCATGTGCCTCTTGATTGGCGTTACGATTTAAGTTTAAAAACAAATCCATTTTTTATGGAGCGATTAATGGTCAATGCAACCTTTAATAGTGGAGCAATCTATTTTAATGGTTATTTTTATTTGATGATCAGATTAGAGGGTGCTGATCGAAAATCTATCTTTGCATTAGCTAAAAGTAAAAGTGGAATTGATCGATTTGAGTTTGAAAGAATTATTAATTTTCCCAATGCTGATCAGGCTGAAACAAATCGTTATGATATGAGATTAGTCCACCATGAGGATGGGTTTATTTATGGAATATTTTGTGCAGAGAAACAAGATTCAACTGCAGCTGATACTCATACAGCGATTGCTGAAACGGGATTTGTGCGAACAAAAGATTTAATAAATTGGGAGAGATTGCCTAATTTAAAATCGAAGTTTTCTCATCAAAGAAATATTGTTTTACATCCAGAGTTTGTCAATAATAAATATGTTTTGTATACAAGACCGCAAGATGACTTTATTGAAGCAGGAACTAAAGCAGGGATTTATTTAGGAGAACTAAAAGATATGAAAAATCCTAATCTACCGGAAGAACATCTAATTCATGAAAAAAGATATCACACTGTTTATGAACTTAAAAGCGGACAAGGACCACAACCAATAAAAACAAAACTTGGATTTATTCATTTAGCTCATGGAGTTAGAAACACAGCCGCAGGTTTAAGATATGTGCTTTATGTGTTTGCGACAGATTTAAATGATTTAACAAAAGTAATCGCGAGACCATCTGGTTACTTTTTGGCACCACTAGGAAAAGAGCGAGTTGGCGATGTGTCCAATGTTGTGTTTAGCAATGGCTGGATTGTAAAAGATGAAAAAGTTTATATTTATTATGCATCTTCTGACACAAGGGTTCATGTTGCCACAACAACACTTGAAAAGTTAATCGATTATACATTCAATACGCCAGAAGAAGTCTTTATTTCTTTAGAAAGTGCAGAACAGAGGATAGAATTAATTAATAAAAATGAAAAGCTGTTAAAAAAACTAAAGGGTAATAAAATCTCATGAATAAACTAAGAAAAGCAACTATATTTATAATAATATTTGCATTATCACTAATTTTACTGGGATGCAATTCAAATAATAATAAACCCACTGTGCCAACAGAAAATGAAGAACCTACAAATTCAAAAGGAGACAAAAAAATGAAATTAATTAATGATATAAGCGTTATTAATACTGAGGTTAAACAATATGAAAAAGTTGAACTACAACTTTTTACAACCGCTGAATATGATAATTTAGAAGTCAACCCCTTTAATTATGCTGAAATAAGAATTTTAGCAAAGGTTAAATCACCGCAAGGTGAAATTTCAACAATTCCTGCGTTTTGGTATCAAGAATATGATTTAATCTTAAACACAACTTACAATAGTGAACCAACAGGGATTCATGGCATTGCTTCAAGATCAGAAAATGAACCGCAAGGATTAGAAGTCGCTACATTGGTGGGTGATCCCCACTTTAGAATTAGACTTTTACCAAAAGAAGAAGGAAAGCACAATGTTGAATATTTAGTTTTTCACAATAATGTTTTGGTTCAAACTTTAGCATCAACCTTTGAAGTGAGTAAAAACGATTTGGATTATAAAGGTCTTGTTCAAGTAGAACAAAACTTTAATCGTAATTTCGTTTTTGAAAACGGGCAAACTTTTATTCCGATTGGACAAAATACGAGTTGGTATACTTCTTCAACACGAAAAACAATCGATTATGAAATTTGGTTTGAACAAATGGCTTTAAACAATGCAAACTTTGGCCGGATTTGGCTAGCGCCATGGTCTTTTTCGCCTCATTGGGATAATTATGAAGATTTTTCTACGAGATTGAATGCTCTAGCAAGACTTGATAGAACGATTGAACTAGCTGCTGAAAATGAAATCTATTTTATGCTTGTAATCTTAAATCACGGTCAGTTTAGTGAAACTGTTAATCCAATGTGGAATGAAAATCCCTGGAATGTAAAAAATGGAGGCTTTTTAGATTTACCATCACAGTTTTTTACAAATAAAAAAGCGGCTGAAATCTTTAAAAATCAACTACTTTATCTTATTGCAAGATATTCTTATAGTAAAAATATTATGAGTTGGGAACTCTTTAATGAAGTGGATTGGACAGATCAATTTAGTGTTATAAATGTTCATAGTTGGCATAAACAAATGGCTGACTATATTAAAGAAAATGATCCGTATAATCATCTAGTCACAACAAGCTATAAACACCATGATGGTGCTGCTTATTCCGCAAAAAATATTGAATTTGCAAATCCTCACGACTATGGATTTGCTAACAAAAATATGATGGTCTCTTTACCACCTATTGTTGAATTATTATATAAAAAATATAGGAAACCAATTATAATGTCAGAAATTGGGATTGATTATCGAAGTGGTGGCGGAACAGCTCAACTTGATCCAACAGGCATTTCGCTTAAACAAGCACAATGGGCCGGTGTTATGGGGGGAAGTGCTGGTGCCGCAATGAATTGGTGGTGGGATAGTTGGGTTCATCCAAACGATTTATATTACCGGTTTAAAGGTGTCGGAGCGTATGCTAAAAAGATGGATATGACAGGAGAAAGCTATGAATTACTTGGGAAAATAAAGGGGTTAACAATAAATAATTCAAAGGTTGGAATATTGGGATATAAAATTGACCATCGGATTTATGGCTATGTATTTGATAAAGATTGGAAACACTCTAAAGCAATAGTTGATGATCGAGATGTAACTCTTAAAATACCGCTTGATAACGGTTCTTACAAATTAGAAATATTTGATACTAATACTGGCGAAATAATCAAGTCAACAATAATCGAAGTAGATAATAAAGAAGTAACACTAGATTTTACATTTAATGAAGATTATGCATTTATGATTAGGTAATTTTATGAAACTTGTAAAAGCAAAAGAAAATCCAATCTTAAAACCAGAAAACAAAAACAAATGGGAATCACTCAGTGTTTGTAATCCAGGTGTTTGGTATGAAAATGGCACATTTTACATGCTATATCGAGGAGCAGGCAAAGATCGTGCACATCAAATTCAAATCGGGTTAGCGCTGTCAAATGATGGAATAAACTTTCAAAGATATGAGAAAAACCCTGTTTTAAGGCCAACGAAGGATGGTTACGATGCAGGTTGTGTAGAAGATCCAAGAATTGTTAAGTTTGATGATTTGTTTTATGTAACTTACGCTTATCGACCTTTTCCCCCTGGAAGATATTGGTTAAATGAAAAGTACAACCACAATTTTCCTTTGCAGGGAACTCCAAGTGGTTTAAAAGAAAATAAAACAAACACAGCTTTAGCACTTTCAAAAGATTTAATTACTTTTAAAAAGATAGGTAGAATAACCCAATTTAATCTTGATAATCGAGATGTTATATTATTTCCTGAAAAAATTAATGGTAAATATTATCTTCTTCATCGACCATTAGAGTGGGTTGGAGAAGAATACCAGACAAAAGCTCCTTCAATTTGGATTACAGCGTCAAAAGATTTATTTTCTTGGGAGAAAGATCAATTATTAATTAAACCGCAATATAATTGGGAGACAAAAAAGATAGGTGGTTCCACGCCTCCCCTTAAGACAAAAGTAGGCTGGTTAGTTTTATATCACGGTGTTAGTCTAAATGATGATATGTACCGAGTTGGGGCTTTATTATTAGATTTAAATGACCCAACAAAAGTTATTGCAAGATTAAAAAACTATATATTAGAGCCAGAATATGATTATGAAACAAAGGGATTTTACACAGGTTGTGTATTTCCGACAGGGAATGTTATCGTCGATAATAAACTTTATGTATATTATGGCGGTGCAGATAGATATGTCTGTTTGGCAACTTGTAACATAAATGATTTAGTTACTGAGTTGCTTAAAAATAAAATAAAAGGAGAATGACGATGAAAAAAGTTTTAGGGATGGTATTGATACTAATAACTGGCTTATTAATTGTTGGTTGTGATAAAACTCCAGAACCAACACCAACGCCACCACCGACAGGTTCAGGTTCAAAACCAACTGATGTAACAAATGTCAGTACTTTTTGGGATAAAGATGGAAATGGAATTCCTGACTGGCAAGAAGAAGAAATAACATTGCGTTATGCCACATGGCAATATACAAATCCGGATATGGTCACCATTGATGTTTTATTGATTGATAAATTTATGGAAAAATATCCTAATATTACAGTTGAAATGCAAATTGTAGGTGAAGATTATGATTGGGATACTCTGTTTATCGGTTTGTTAGAAGCAGGAAATCTTCCAGATGTGTTTTTAGTCAGAAGATTAGAATCATTTTTACCGTTTAAAATTTTAGCAGACATTACAGAACTATTTGATAATGATCCAGATACAGATTATATTTTTGAATCGGTTAGAAACTTAGGTGTTTATAAAAATAAAAGATATTCAATACCGACATTTATTTATCCTTATCCTTGGTTTGTTAACTTAGATTTACTCGATGCAGCAGGCATTAATAAACCTAGTTATGATTGGACTTTAGAACAAATGGAGGCAATCGCTCAAGCGACAACTAACCCCACGAAAAATGAATATGGTTTAGTTGATGCTTCTTCCTACGTTAGAATTTTACCAAAAGGATTAAAGATGAAAGAAAATTTGGAAGAAGGTTCAAGTTGGTATGCTTTTTCTTATGATGGGGACCGGTTTAATTTTGACGATCCAGTTATGCAAACAGGGATTAACCGGTTAATGCAAGGTGTTGAACAAGGTTATATTAAGCGCAGTTTTTCAGCTGCAGAATTAGAAGAAAAATACAATGATCCAGCATTTGTACCAACTTATGGTGGTAAAGTTGCAATTTGGCCTGAACCTACATGGAGCATTAAAGATCATTTTGATGATTTCACATTTGAATGGGATGCCTATCCGGGACCAGGTGGTGTAACAGGCGGAAATACCGATATCGCAGGGATTTCAGCATTAAGCAAACATAAGCATGCAGCATATCATCTTTTAAAATGGATGAGTTTTGGCGAAGAAGGTTTGCTGACAAGATTTGAGCTTTATAAAGATTTTGGCGATGAATTATACCAA
The DNA here is from genome assembly GCA_012522345.1 of Acholeplasmataceae bacterium. Classification (GTDB taxonomy): domain Bacteria; phylum Bacillota_I; class Bacilli_A; order Acholeplasmatales; family UBA5453; genus UBA5453. The sequence continues at coordinate 14,902 of JAAYKO010000077.1, forward strand.
CAGGCAAATAATTTTCCATATCCAATTGTGGATTATGGAATTGATGGTCACGGAGTTAATAAAGTTTGGTCATCGATTCCTTATGAAAGTGTCGCTCCTGGGTTTGTTTCTCCTCAATTTATTGAAGGTTTAAGAAACGGCGCAATTTGGGCTAATAAGGAAACTGTTGGCTGGGATGCTGTAGATGAAGTTATTGGGCCTTACCTGCAAGAAATTTATCGAGGTGAAAACACTTTTGCAGCACTAAAAGAGACGATTCAACAAGAAGCAGATCGAGCCTTAAATAATGCCCGACGAGCAATGGATGAGATGTTAGATTAAAGTTTAAACAACAAAAGAGGTCTTATGAAAAAACTAATAATTGTTTTAACAATTGTATTTTCATTTTTTGTAACGCAAGTCTTTGAAATAAGACCTCTTTTAGCAAGTAATGAAGAAGAAGTTTTAGATTTAGGCCAGTTTAGAAAAGACGGTTACTATTACCAGTTAAAAAACTGGCTTAACTCTGAACAAATTTATCTTGGTGATGAAATTGAGTTCTTTTTAAAAGATTATAGTCATCTTGAACTTAGTAATAATTATGCAATAGTTGAAAAAGGAAAAACAATTAGTTTAGACCTAAATATTGAAGAAGCAGCACTTTATCATTTAAAATTAGAATATTTAATTGAAGATGAGTTTTTCACTCAACCAACGATTAATTTAAAAATTAATGGAGAAACTCCGTTCAATGAAGCAGCAGAAATCTATTTACCGATTAGATTTGAAGTAGAGCAAAGAGCTTTAGAGGATAAATATAATCGTTTTGGCGATGAATTATTGCCAAAAACTAAAGCTGATACTTCCTTTTATCAAGAGAGTTTGATTGATAACAGTGGAATGTATGTTGAACCTTTAATGTTTTATTTTAAAAAAGGTGTTCAAACACTTTCGTTTACAGCAAACAACCATCCATTTAAATTAAAAACTCTAATTTTGCATGGTAAAAAAGAAACGCCTTCTTATCAAACCTATAAAAATAACTTTCAAAATGAAATTAAATCAAACAAACCAATAATTGTTGAAGGTGAAAAAATTGATTATAAAAATGATATCGAAGTCAAGCCTGGCTATTACAAAGCAGCTGGAATGAGGCCGGAAAAATATAAAACAAACATTTTAAATATGTTAGATGGCAATTCAATGACAAGACCAGGAACAGAAGCGACTTATACGTTATTAGTTGAAGAAACTGGTCTCTATGAGTTGAGTTTTAAATATTTGCAAAATATGAAAACCGATATGAGTGTTGCAAAAACAATTTTAATCGATGGTAAAATTCCCTTTAAAGAATTAGAAATTTATTTATTTCCTTATCAAAAGAGATGGAAAAATCATACCTTAAATAGTGAAGGTATCCCTTTTGAGTTTTATTTAGAAAAAGGTTTTCACACCTTAACTATAAAGTCTACGGCCGCCCATTTAACTGATGTTATTTATGATCTATATGAAATAAAAGATCGAATTAATAGTATTGGCTTTCAAGTTGCACAATTAGTGGGTGAAAAATCGCATCAATTAATTGACTGGGACATTGTTAAATATTTACCAACAATTAAACAGGATCTCCTTGAGATGTCTGATGATTTATTAGTGCTTCATAATCAAATAGCTATAATTACAAATAGCAAAAAATCAAGCATGGATATTTCACCTTTAAAAATTGCCAGCAAACAGCTCAAAAGAATAAGCAAAAAACCAAACCAATTACCTAATAAATTTGAGGAATTTCATTTGGGTAGTGGTTCGGCTTATCAGTTAATAGGAGAAGTTACAAATTCACTTTTAAGACAACCATTATCGATTGACTACTTTGTTTTACACAATGATAATTATAAAATTCCCCAAGCCAATGCTAACTTTTTCAAAAGAATTTGGTTTAACTTAAAATCATTTTTCTATTCTTTTTTCGATCAAAGACATCAACTTTACAATAAAGAAAAGGGCGCTTTAAATGTTTGGGTTGGTCAGTCTACTTTATATTTAGATATTATGCAAAATATGATTGATAGTGAGTTTACAAAAAATACAGGAATAAAAGTTAGAACATCAATTTTGCCAAACACCCAAAAAATTATCCTTAATCACGCCACTGGGACAAATCCCGATGTTGTTTTAAGTATTGATTCTTGGGTTCCTTATGCCTACGCTTTGAGGGGTTTGTTGACAGATTTAACAACTTATGATGATTTTTATGAAATTGCAGAAGATTATCAACCGAATATTTTTACGCCAATGATTTTTGAAGATGGCGTCTATGGGATTCCTGAAACCCAAGGTTTATCACTATTATTTTACCGCAAAGATATTTTAGGATTTTTAGAAATAATGCCGCCCGATACTTGGGATGATATTTTAAAAATACTTCCAATTCTCCAAAGCTATCAAATGAATTTCTTTCATCCATTAGGAGGAGAAGATGCTTATAAAGGATTTGGATTAACAAGCCCAATTATTTATCAAATGGGGGGAGAAATCTATAAAGATGTCAGTTATCAAACTACATTTGATGAAGAAGAAACAATTAAAGCTTTAACATTTTTAACTGAGATTTTTACGATTCATAATTTACCCCAACAAGTTCCATCGTTTTTTGAACATTTTAGATCAGGTTCGCTTCCTATTGGAATTGGTTCTGTTGATTTTTATTTACAACTTAAATATGCTGCACCAGAGTTAAATGGTCAGTGGGGAGTATTACCGATACCGGGGATTTATGATCAAGAATTGGCTGAAGTAGCGAGATGGGCACCAAATTATGGTAAAGCGAGCATTATTCTTAAAACATCTAAAATGCAAACTGAGGCTTTCCAACTTGTTAAATGGTGGAACAAACCAGAAACTCAGCTTGAATATTTAGAAAATATAAAAATGGTATTAGGTGAAAGATTTATGTTTTTACCTGCTAATTTGAAGACCTTAGAATATTCAGCTTGGGATGAAGCCTTAAAAAAAGAAGCACTTGTTCAAGCTCAGTGGTCAAGAATTCCTGCTGTAACTCCAGGAAGTTATATTATTGAAAGAGAACTGACGAATATTTGGAATAAAATAGTTATCGATAAAATTAATCCTAGAATTGCTATTGACCAATCAATCCCAAGAATCAATCGTGAATTAGCACGAAAATTTGAAGAATTTGGTTATTTAAAAGGAGGTAGTGTAGTCCGTGAGTACGTTGTCCCCAGAAACGAAAACATCGAAAACTGGATTAAAAAGAAAGATTAACACCTCTTATTTCTTTGTTGCTCCTTACTTAATCTTTTTCTTTTTATTCGTTGTGTTATTAGTATTTATTTCAATAGGAATTTCTTTTACCCACTATGACACAATTAATCCACCGCGATTTGTCGGAATGCGCAATTATATTAATTTGCTAACAGAAGATACTGATTTTGTCCAGTATGCGCTTGTTAATACAATTATTTTTGCGGTAATTGTCGGTCCGGGAGGGTATTTGTTGGCGTTTTTTCTAGCTTGGTTGCTAGCTCAAATTCCCCATAAGATAAGAACAGTATTTGCGATTATTATTTATTCGCCAGCTCTGACTTCTGGAGTTTTGATGACTGTAGTGTGGCGGGTAATTTTCGCTGGAGATAACAGGGGATATTTAAACAACTTTTTACTTAACCAAGGATTTATCAATGTCGCTATTAATTGGCTCCAAGATCCTAAAATGATCCGTTTTATAATGATCTTTGTTGGACTCTGGTCCTCGATGGGAATTGGCTTTTTAGCAATGCTTTCTGGGATTTTGAATATTAACAAAGAGATGTATGAAGCTGCCTATATTGATGGGATGAAAAATAGATGGCAAGAAATATTTTATATTACAATTCCTTCAATGAAACCACAGATGTTATTTGGTGCAGTGATGGCAATAGTTTCAACATTTAACGCTAGCGGATTAGCAAGTGCACTTACTAGAAGTTCTCCTCCACCTCAATTTGCGGGCTGGTTAATTGTTGATCATATGAATGATTTTGCATTTGGCCGTTATGAAATGGGTTATGCGAGTGCACTTGCTGTTGTCTTATTAATGATAGTGTTTTTATTTAGTCGGATAGCAAACCGTCTGTTTGGAGGTAAGCGCGATGAATAAAAAAAGAAAAAGATCAAATTATTTTGGGACAATGATTAATCCCACTCGCTATCATCGGAGTCAAATTAAATTTTATCTAATTTTATTACCGGTTTTATTTGTGATGTTACTCCCGATTTTATTTATTGTTTTTCATGCCTTTAAACCGATTAGCGAACTTTATGCTTTTCCGCCGCGTTTTTTCACCTTGCGACCAACGCTTGATAATTTTTCACAACTATTCAGAGTGTCTCAACAGACAAGTATTCCTTTTTCAAGGTATCTGTTCAATAGTATTACAGTCGCAATAAGCGTTATTATTTTAAGTTTAATTTTAAGTTCTTTGGTAGCTTATGCTTTTTCATTTTTGGAATTTAAATTGAAAAAAACTCTTTTATCTTTAAATCAATTATCAATTATGTTTGTGCCAGTAGCGGTAGCAGTTCCCAGATTTATTGTAATGCATACAATTGGTGTTGTTGATACATTTTTAGCCCATATAGTTCCTTTAATAGCTGTACCAGTTGGGGTGTTTTTGTTGAAACAATTTATGGATCAAATACCAAGAGAATTATATGATGCTGCTAGAATAGATGGCGCTAATAAATTTCAAATATATTATAAAATTGTTATTCCGCTTGTCAAGCCAGCGCTTGCCACAATTGCAATCTTAGCATTCCAGAGTTCATGGAATAACGTTGAGACATCACAACTTTATATTAATAATGAAGCTTTAAAAACCTTACCTTACTATTTCCAATCATTGACTCTAGGAACGACTTCAATTGCAGCCCAAGGAATATCTGCGGCAGCATCGTTAATTATTTTTGTTCCTAATATTGTCTTGTTTATTATTTTGCAAAGAAATGTAATGAATACAATGGCACATTCGGGGTTGAAGTAAAATGAAAAAATTGATAACAACAATTTTATTATTAATTGTGTTAAGTTTTCCGCTTGCGATTAATGCTAGTTCTCCCTTTATAACGCAATCACCTGACCGGTATAACCGCTTAACGCAAACTCAAGATGCATACGAGCCCTTCAATGACATTAGAACGTATGATGGCGCATTTTTTAACGCACCTCAAGATATTTTTATTGATCAAGATTACATTTATGTTGCTGACACTGGCAACAAAACAATAGTCATTATGGATTTAGAAGGTAATTATATTTACTCCTTTGGCAAAGAAGAACTAATTAAACCAATGGGAATTTATGTTGCAGATAAAACGATTTATGTAGCTGATTATGGCAGTGATAGCGATTTGAATTCAGGGAGGATTTGGATTTATCAATATGATAGTGCTGCTGTAAGCGTCACACTTTTAAAAAGTTATCAGAGACCCAATAGTTTAGCTTTAGAAAAAACGAATTACACTTACCGACCCTTGAAAATTGCAGTTGATAAAAATAAAACAATGTATGTAATCTCTCAAGGATCATATAACGGGGTAATGATGATTAATGAAAACAATCGTTTTTTAAACTTTTTTGCAGCGAACAGTGTTAAAGCAACTTTACTAGACTATGTTTTAAAAATCTTTTACGGTCAACAAGAAGAAACTAATTTAAAGAAAAAAATACCACCAGAACCTTCCAATGTATTTTTTAAAGATAGTGGCTATTTATATACACTAACTCAAACTTCAATTGTTGATGGTTTTGGTGATACAGTCAAAAAGGTTAACAATGGCGGGATTAATTTCTTTCCAACTAAAATGATTACTACTGGTGAGTTTTCAGATTTATATTTAGGAAATATTGAAAACTTGTATGTTGTTACAAAATCAGGATTTATTTATGAATATGATCGCGAAGGTAATTTATTATTTGTCTTTGGTGGTTCTAGTGATGGCATTGATAGAGTAGGTCTATTTAAAAACACAAGTGGGATTGCAGTTAGCACTGACAACAAAATTTATGTTCTCGATGATGCGAATAACAATATTCACATTATTAAACCAACTGCTTATGCTAATGTCGTCCATCAAGCCTTAGAACTTTACAATCAAGGAAAATATATTGAAAGTGAAGTCTATTGGGAAGAAGTACTAACTTATAATTCAATGTTTGATTTAGCTCATGAAGGTATTGGCAGATCATATTTAATGCAGGCAAGATATCAAGAGGCGATGGAAAAGTTTCAAATTGCCAACAACAAGGAAATGTATTCCCAAGCGATGTGGGAAGTCCGCAATGAGTTTTTACAAAAGTATTCTGGATTTTTAATTTTAGCAATAGTGCTTGTATATTTAATTGGTTTCGCATTGAGCAAGTTTAATCAACGCTTTAAAATAATTAGCAATTCTAACACTATTTTTAAAGCTAAAAACAACCAAACCTTACAAGAAACAAAGTTTATGTTTAACTATATCAAAAAACCACTTGATTCTTTTTATGAAGGTAAAGCGAAAGAAAAATTAAATTTAATGTCATTAGTCATCTATTTATTTGGCTTATTAGTTTTATATATTATGCATTTAACTTTGTCAGGATTTGCGTTTCTTAAAACACCGCTTGAACAACTCAATTTAGTTGAAGAGTTGGCGAAAGTTATTGTTCCAGTAGTAATATTTATTTTCGCAAACTATTTAACTTCATCATTAATGGAAGGTGAAGGAACATTTAAATCAATCACGATTAACACTTTTGGCTCATTAGCTCCGATCTATTTGTTGCTTCCAATTTTAATTGCTTTATCAAATGTAATGACACTAAATGAAGGATTTTTATACCATTTGGGGTTTGTTGTCATGTTTGGATGGGTTTTCTTCTTAATATTTTTCATGATTAAGGACACCCATAACTACTCTGTTAAAGAAACAATATATAACTTATTATTAACAATTTTTGTGATGATTGTAATTATTATTGCTTTAGTTATGGCTTATATGATGGTTATGCAAGTCTTTGAGTTTGTTATTGATATTGTTAAAGAGGTGATGATTAGTGGCTAAAATAAAAGTTTTGTTAAGTTTGTTTTTAATCGTTGTTGTTTCATCTTTAGCAATTAACAAACAACCAAATCCTTCTTATGAGACTAGCAGTAGTAATTTTGATTTCACAACAAAACAAATCGATAAAACTGAAGTTTATCAAAACTATAGTGAAGAAGATATTTTAAGTTTTGGCTATCAAAAAGTTAGTGAATCAAATAGTTTAATTCTATATCTTCACCAAGAAAAAATTAATATTACAGTTTATGATAAAGCTAAAAATTATTATTGGTTTGGTTATTTACCGGCTAGAAGTGAGCCGGCTTACACAGAGCGGTTAAAACAATTTGTTGAATCGGGTTTGACAGTTGAATATTACGATTCAGCCAATTTAAATATCGCAAACGTGCCGCTAACAAATAAAAATGCTGGTACGGTAGTTGAGTATGAGTATTTTGATGCGGGTTTTAAGGCCGCGATAGATTTAACAAAAGTCGGGATTTCATTTGAACTTACTGTTTTTCTTGAAGCCGATGAACTTCAAGTAAATATCCCCCATAATTCAATTGTTGAAATACCTTATCAAACGATTGCGATGAAAAATCCTAAAGAATATAAATTAAGATCAATTTATGTTTTTCCCTTTTTAGGTGCAGATAACTTTCAAATTAATGGTTACGCGATGATTCCTGATGGTAGCGGGGCTTTAATCCGCTATGAAGATAAAACATATAATACAGGTTATATTAAACGGATTTTTGGTACAGATCAAGGGATTCAGCAACAACAAAAAAAGGGACATTTAAAAGCTGAAGCACCGGTTACCATGCCTATTTTCGGAATTAATCATGGTTATAACCAGCAAGCATTTTTAGCAGAGATTAAAGAAGGCTTTGGAGCAGCAGAACTACATAGTTATCCTTATATGTATAACAATTTGAAACTCAATACAACGTTTTTTGTCTACAAAACTCGGGATCAGTCATTAATTAGATTAAGTGGTGGAGAGATTTCAACGATTTCAATTATTAATAAAAATCCCTATCCAGCTGATTTTAAATTGACTTATAGTTTTTTACAAAATAAGTCGGCAAATTATTCCGGGATGGCCAAACGTTACCAAAATTCACTAAATCTAGAACACCAAAACAAAGATTATCCGCTTTACTTGGAGTTAATTGGCATGGATGAAAAACCCTATATCTTTGGTCAAAGAAAAGTTGTTTTAACATCGTATAAAGAAGCCCTTAATATTATTGAAGAAGTAAACACTTATGCAGATGGGCTTTTAGTAAACTACAAAAATTATAATCGGAATGGTGTTTACAATAAAAACTCTTATAAGTTTAGTCTAGCTTTAAAGTTAGGCGGCAAGAAAAATTTTGAAAACTTAACTGAATATGTTTCTAATAATGAAAATGTCAGCCTAGCAATAACGACAAATGCGGCTGTTGTCAATAAAACAAAACTATTTGATCGGACACTAAGAAAAACTAGTCTTGACCAATTTGTTTTAGAATCAACTAGTTCAAAAGGTTCAAATGCCTATGTCTTAACAATTACAGATTTTGCAAAAAGAATCTTAAGCAATAGTAAAAAGTATGAAAAACATCATATTGAAACTTTGTATTTGGAAAATGTCGAACAATTATTGTTTTCTTATCAACTTCAAAACAAAACAGTTTACCGGGAACAGATGATTGCACAACTTATTGAGCAAATAAGCCGCTTAAACAACTATGAGTTGATTTTTAATCAACCAGCAGGTTTTCTTTTCCCTTATGCATATGCGTATTATGGAGCCTTATTGGAATCAAGTAACTATTCATATATGACTGATACAATTCCTTTTGTCTCCTTAGTGCTTTCCGGTTACACGCCAATGTTTAGTCAGCATTTAAATTTTTATGGCAACTTAAGTGATGTCGGCTTAAAAATGGTTGAATATAATATTAAACCGGCATTTGTTTTAACAGCTAAACAATCGCATCATTTAAGATTCACTAATTTTGAACACTTGCTCTCTACGGAATATGCAAATTGGAAAGATAAAATAGAACAACTTGTTTTAACAACAAATAGTTTAAAAGATGTCTCAGGACAAAAAATGTTAAATCATGAGATAGTTTTAGACGGCTTAGCGAAAATAACTTATGAAACAAAAATAGTTTATGTAAATTACAATCAAAATGATGTTTCTATTGATGGGATTGTTATCTCAGCAAACTCCTACTATATAGAAGAGGCGAAGTAATGGAACTTAAAAAAAGCAAACGTGAAATTGTATTTGAAAAGCTAAATAAAATTAAATTAGCGATTTTTAAATACACTGGGCTTTCTTGGCTAAATCAGAAATACAAAAAAATACCAAACGTTCACAGACAAAAAATAGTTGGCCTATTATTTGTTTTACCTTGGCTAATCGGGCTTTATTTATTTGGTTTAAGACCCTTTCTTTCTTCGCTTAGAATGACAGTAGCGGATAAAGCTCAATATATAATTGTTGGCGAAAAGGTGGAGTTTATTGTTAAAGGGTGGACTTTCAGACACTTTTTGGAGTTTTTTCAAAACCAGCCAAATCATGTTACTTTAACAACAAATGTCTTTTTAGATATTATGCTAATTGTACCTTTAGTTTTAGTATTTTCTTTAGTCTTAGCTTTAATGCTAAACCAAAAAATTAAAGGTAGAGGGGTTTTTCGAGTAATTTTCTTTATTCCGGTAATTTTATTAAGTGGAAACATGCTTTCTTATTTTACTCAATATAACTTGTTAAGTGTACCAGCAATTCAAAGTGGCAGAATAATAGCGACAATCGAAAGATTCCTTCCTAGACAATTTCTTGGGATAATTATTGGTGCTTTTGAAAAGATTGTTTTAATTCTCTGGTTATCAGGTGTTCAAACTCTAATATTTTTAGCTGGACTACAAAAACAAAACCCGGCAATTTATGAAGCAGCAGCAATAGATGGCGCTTCAATGTGGGAAAGTTTTTGGAAAATCACGCTACCTAATCTGTTTAATTTAATGGTGATTAACATTATATACACAACAGTTATTTATGCTAATTTATCAAATAATAGTTTAATCCAACTAATTAATCAAACCTTAACTGATGTCAGGTTTGGTAGATCATATTCATCGATGTTAGCCTGGGTTTTGTTTGCGATTGAATTAATTGTTATTGGCTTTTACATTTTAGTTATTAAAATTACAGGCCGGAAGTATCAGTAAGGAGGAACTATGAAACAAAGTCGAATCAAAAGAAAATTGTTTGGCCGTTATGGTAATGATGGACTGATCTTTAAACTAGTTTTATATTTGTTCTTTATTGGAATTAGTTTTATCTTTTTATATCCAATTTTACAAATGATAGTAACTAGCTTTATGACATTATCCGATTTAGTCGATCCAACGACAATTTGGATTCCCAAACAGTTTACTTTTAAAAATTACATTAGAGCATTTGAAGCTTTAAATGTCTTAAAAGCGCTAAAAGATTCTTTTATCGTAACTTTAAGCTCGACTGCAATTATTGTTGTAAGTTCTGCCTTTATCGGTTATGGGTTTGCTAGTTATGATTTTCCATTTAAAAAAATAATGATGGGAATTTTAGTTGCGATGTTTTTAATTCCAACAATTTTAATGTCAATTCCAACTTATGTTATTTATCAGCGGTTAAATATTTTAAATTCATTAAAAGCATTTATTTATCCAGCGATGTTAGGCTTCGGTTTTAGACAAACAATATTTATTTTAATTTTTTATCAATTTTTTAAAGATATACCTATTGAACTCAGAGAAGCGGCAACAATCGATGGTGCTTCTGAATTAAAAATATTTTTTAAAGTCTGTGTTCCGCTTGCCTTACCAGCATTTTTAATTACTTCGCTTTATGCCTTTGTCTGGTATTGGAACGAAACAGGACTCGCCTTATTATATTTATCTGAAAAATATACAACACTACCGATGGCAGTATTAGGGTTTAGAACTTTATATGAACTCCTATATCCTGCAGGAACGGTTGGCCTAGAAGGGGCAAGTGAAACCTTTAATCAAGGTGTTCAATTTGCAGGAACAATGATTTCGATTTTACCACTTTTGATTATTTATTTTGTTGCTCAAAAATGGTTTATCGAAGGTATTGATAGAACAGGAATTGCGGGGGATTAGTAAAAAGTGATGAAAAGAATAAAAAAAATTGGATTTATCTTAATATTTTTGTTTGTTTTAGTGTCATGTAAAGAAAATGAAATAATCGATCCAATAGAAACAAAACCGACTGAGGCACAACAAACAACACCAACAGTAGAAGAACAAATAAAAGTTCATTTCGACACAGATGGCGGCACTTATTTAAGTAGCTTAAGATTAACAGATAAAAGCTTAATTGATGCTCCGGAAATACCGCGAAAAGAAGGTCATGTCTTTTTAGGTTTTTATCAAGATAAGGAAGTTGAAAATCGATTTAGCTTTGCTGAAGATATGATAGAACAAACAACAACATTATACGCGAAATGGAGGGATGATATCGACTATACCAAGTCATTTAAGATTTTGTCAATAGGCAATAGTTTTTCCCAAGATGCACATAAATATTTATATGATATTGCCCGATCTTATGGTATTGATCAGGAGGCAATAGTTATTGCGAATATGTATGTCGGTGGTGCTGAACTATCACAACATGTTGATTATTTAAATCGTGATTTGAAACTTTATGATTATCAAGTGTATCGAAATGGTTATTTTGAAATTGTGCCCCAAAAAAAATTAAGTGAAGCAATTACTTTAGAAGATTGGGATGTAATTACATTTCAACAAGCAAGTCATTATAGTGGGATGGCTAGCAGCTTTGCTAATTTCCTACCGACACTAATTACTTGGGCAAGAGAAAATGCGACAAACCCAAATCTGAAAATTGGGTGGCATATGACATGGGCTTATGAGCAAACGAGCACTCATAGCGGATTCAATAATTATGGTAATTTTCAAGTTCGGATGGTTTCGGCAATCGAAGAAACATTGACTAAAAAAGTGTTTCCAACAGCAGGAATTAATTTTGTTATTCCAAGTGGAGCGGCAATCCAAAACGCAAGAACATCTTTTTTGGGTGATACTTTAACGCGGGATGGTTATCACTTAAAAGATCCAATTGGCAGATATATTGCAAGTCTAACTTTCTTTAAGGCTGTTACTGGCTATAAGATAGATGAGATTGCCTTTAGACCAATACTTGTTAGCGAACTTGAAAAAAGTGTTGCAATTGAAAGTGCCAATAATGCTTATGAAAGTGTAAAAGTGACTTTGTCTAACTTTAAAGAAGATACAAGAGAAGAGGAAGGTCATATTGACACAGAATTAATGTTTGTTTCGGGGTATTGGAATGTCGGAAATTATAGCATCGTTCCTGGTGATGATGATTTTTCGCAACAGTTTATCGCTTCAAATGTTTTGAGCAAAAACTATTTTAAAGATTTTAAGGGTCTAACAATTGAAGCGGGCTATAAAGTTAGAGTAATTTATTTAACATTTGATGGTAAAGACCAATATTACGTCAGTTTAAGAACCGAATATTTAACAGGGACATCTGAATTTGAGCAATTAAAAGATTGGTCAAATTATGATTATATCGCTTTTAATATAGCGGCAATATCAGGAAAAACGATTCACAAAGAAGTAAATGAAGCTGCTTCTAAATTAAGTTTTATAACAAAAGATTAGGAGGGATTTATAAAAAAAATAAAATGATTATTTTACTTAAAAAACTTTTTAAAAACAAATTATTAAAGAAAGGAAAAAGGAAATGAAAAAAAGATTAAAAGTTTTATTTAGTATTTTAATTCTTGTGTTTGTAATTACTGGCTGTGATCGAACACCTAAACCAGAACCTAGCGAACCTAAACCATCAGATACAACGGTGGATCCAGGAAAAAGTCCAGTAATACATGGTGCAACAGATAAAACAATCTTTAGAGGGGAAACATTTGTACCTCTAGAGGGAATTACTGCAACAGATTAAGAAGATGGAGATCTAACGGAAAGCGTTGAATATGATGGAAACGTTAATCCCAATAGAGCGGGAATCTATGAAGCAACTTATACTGTAGTCGATTCTGATGGCAATAAAACTACAGTCACAATTCAAGTTGAAGTAGTTGCTAAAGATGAAGAACCACCAATTTTATCAGGAGTAGCCGATAAAGATATTGTCATAGGTGAAGAATTTGATCCGCTTGCGGGAGTTCAAGCTGTCGATGATTTTGATGGTAATGTTACTGATAAAATCGAGGTTAGCGGCTCTGTTGATAGATGGACTCCAGGCGAGTATACTTTAACTTATAAAGTGAAAGACGAAGCAGAAAATGAAAGTGTTAGAACTAGAAAAATCACTGTTGGTTTAGGCTTGTTTGTTTTTGACCCCGAAAACAGTCTTCAAGCTGATTGGACTTTAGTTGATGTGACAATTACACCTCAAGATGGTGGTTATTTACTAGAAACAGAAGGTGGCAGTTTATCGCAAAAAATTTCTGGTGGAACAATCGCAGCAGACATTTTTCCGTATGGTCTGTTAAAAGTAGAAATAAAAGCTAAAGCTTCAAAAGATGCAAAAGTAAAAATTTCTTTAGAAGGCACAACAACAAGCGATAGCGAACTTAATGTTACAAGCGAAGTTCAAACATTTGTTAAGTACTTTAGATTTGATGCAGCTTTAGTTGAAAAAGTTCTTAAAATTGAATTACCAGAACTGGAAAATGAATATACTGTAGAAGAATTAAGTCTTTATTTTGGTTTGTCTCAAGACACTGAACCACCACAACTAAATCTTCCTGAAACAGAAGTTCATGTTGTTGCTGGTAATGAAGATTTAATTAAAGAACGGTTATTAAAGGGCGTTACTGCTGAAGATAACATTGATGGAAATCTGACTAAAGAAGTACAAGTAGATTTATCTAAAATTGATATTAATCAGCCGGGTGAATATGTAGTTGAACTTTCAGTAAGTGATAGTTCAGGAAATAAAACAATAAAAGAAAGAGCGCTTAGTCTTTATATGGCTTTTGAGACTAAAATTATTAATGATCCAACTTTTGACAAGCCTTTAGATGAAGATCAATGGGGCATGAATGTAGTTACTGGACTTTCAGATTTGTATACAGAAAATGGAGTGCTTGTTTTAGCTACTGAAAAGCCTGGAGATTGGGCATCAGCTGATAGTCCTTTCTTAAGAGGATTAAATACTGACTTATTAGAAGTAGGAAATTGGTATATGTTTAAATTTGATGTTAAAGCCGAAAAAGCGCGTCAAATGAGAATTCGGGCAGGTTTCGAATTAATGGGTGACCCTTGGATTGATGATTTTTCAAATACTATCCCAGATGAATTTCTGCTCCAGTATAAAATTACAACAGGATGGGAAACAATCTATCATATTTTCTATGTCAATGAAAAAGAAGATACAAGCAATGTTATTAAATTTGAAGTTCAATTAGGAACCATTACTTGGGGTGGAGAAGAAAAGGATAATAAAGTATATATCGATAATGCTCAATTTTATTTACTTGGAATGGTAGATACAGATCCTGAAATTACGCCAGTAAGTGGCCTTAGAACTACTTTTGTGAAAGATAGCGAGCAACCAGATTGGAAAACATATATTACTGTAAATGATTTAGAGGATGGAGTAATTGAAGTTACTGAAGAGATGGTTGATGCCTCTAATGTTGACTTTACAAAAGTTGGTGATTACGTTGTTTTATTTACTGTTACAGATAGTGCAGAAAATGAAGTTAGCTATTCACTTAATGTTAAAGTCTTAGCAGAAGCAGATACTACTAAACCGGTGATAACTCTTGATGAAACACTTCCAGTTGAATTTGATCAATTTGCAGATGTAGCAGTAGATTTCAAAGATTATATTACCGCAACCGATGATCTTGATGGTGAGATTACAATTACAGATGAAATGGTTAATAAAGCTGGCTTTTCATTGATGAAAGCGGGAGTTTATGAAGTAGTGTTTACAGTTAAAGATTCATCACTAAATGAAGCAACTTTAACTGTTGAGTTTACAGTAAATGATAAAGAGAGTCCAGTTATAAAAGGCTTAAGCGACAAAACAATTATTGTTGGTGAACAATTTAATCCTTTTGCTGGAATAACCGTTATTGATAATCTTGATGGTGAAATGGAACTTACTTTAGCTAATATCTCTGGTTTAGAAGAATTTTTAGAAGCATCAGGCATGGCAATTAAAGAAGGCGTTTTTGAAGTTGTTTATGAAGTTGAAGATAGTGCAGGAAACAAAACTGTTAAAGCAATCGAAGTAACTGTTTTAGCGGTTGAATTTGATGAAGATGAAGCACTTGATTTACTAGCTATGAAGTTAGAAATAGATAATGATGGTGCAGCTGAATCAACTGGAGAATATTTGGAAGATGGAACACTTAAGGTCGAATATCATGGAGTCAAGGGATGGTATGCTTCCTATTCGAAATTAAAATATGTTGATTTAGAAATCAGTGAAGATCATCTTTACAAACTAGTTCTAGAAGTTAAGGCTGAAAGTGCAAGAGATGTCTTACTATATTTTGTTGGAAAAGATAATGTGGCAATTGGTGGTTTTGAAGGAAAACGTCAAATTCCAATAACAGATGAATATGTCGTTCTTGAGTATATCTTTAAGCCAACTATGGAAGGTCCTTACAGTATGGAACTTCATTTTGGTTGGGAAGATAATTTAAATAATGCCTCAAATTCGAATGTCATTACAATCAAACAATTTAAGATTGTTCCTGAAAAAGAATTTGTAATTGAATTTGATGAAGATGCGGCTCTTGACTTAATTGCTTTAGAAATAGAAGTAGATAATGATGGTGCTACTGAAGCGACTGCTGAATACTTAGAAGATGGAACACTTGAAGTTGAATATCACGGTGTTAAACTATGGTATGCATCTTCTGCGAAGCTAAAATATGTTGACTTAGATCTTAGTAAAGAGCATCTTTATAAACTAGTTCTTGAAATTAAGGCTGAAAGCGCAAGAGATGTCTTATTATATTTTGTTGGAAAAGATAATGTGGCAATTGAAGGTTTTGAAG
>JAAYKO010000078.1 GCA_012522345.1 Acholeplasmataceae bacterium
TTAACAACAATTATAGAAAAAGATAAATTACAATTAGAAAACTTATTAAAAGAAGCTAAAGAATAGAGGGAAAACTATTAAAACGATATATGTTAAAACAAATTGTTTCACCTACAATATTATTATCGGTAATAAACTATCATTGAAACCGTTGTTAAATGATTATTTAAGTGAGAAGTTATATCTTATTACTGATGAAAACATTTATAGTTTATATAGTGATTACTTAACAGAACAATTCCAAGATTTTAATTGTCAAATAGTGGTAGTAAAACCAGGAGAACAGTCAAAAAGTTTTAGCGTCTATCAAAATATAATTGAACAATTGTTAAAAGAAAAAATCCGCAAAAACGACTTAATAGTAGCCTTTGGGGGCGGAGTAGTTGGTGACTTAGCGGGCTTTATTGCAGCGACTATTTTAAGAGGAGTAAGGCTTATCAATATTCCAACAACTTTGTTGGCAATGGCTGATAGTAGCATTGGTGGGAAAACTGGTATTGATAGCATTTATGGGAAAAATTTAATTGGTTCTTTTAAACAACCTGAAGTAGTTATAGTTGATATTTCATTACTTCAAACATTAGAAGAAAAAGAATACAATAATGGAATGTCAGAGATTATTAAAGCAGGCTTAATTTACGATTCTATTTTGGTTGCAGAATTATTAAAAGCTGAACCCAATGAACTCCAATTTATTACTCGAGCAATTGAAGTAAAAAAACAAATTGTGACAAAAGATCCTTTTGAAAAAGGGTTGCGACAAATCTTAAATTTTGGTCACAGTTTTGGTCACGCCATTGAACAATATAATAACTATTCATTAAAGCACGGTTATTGTGTGGCACTTGGCATGGATTTGGCAATCAAATATGGCATTAAACATAATCTAACTAAAAAAAATGTGCAAGAAGTTTTTTATAAATTGCTGAAAAAATATCAACTTCCAACTTTTGTTGGTGATTCGAATTTATATTTAGAACAAATAAAACATGATAAGAAACACATTCAGGAAAGCTTAAATTTTATTGTTGTAACTGAAATTGGAAAAGCGAGTATTATCCCACTTAAAAAGGAGGATCTCTATGATTTATCAAATTAAACAATCACCACTAGCTGGTGAAATCTATGTTGTTCCTTCCAAAAGCATTATGCATCGAGCCTTAATTGCTGCAAGTCTTTGCGATGGTCACTCAATAATCAAAAATCCTCTTTTTGCAGTTGATACACTACAAACAATGGACGGCTTGAAAAACCTTGGTGTTTTATTTGAAACTCGACTAGATGAGGTAATTGTTTTAGGCGATAGTGTGCGTCATACTGGGATTCCGATTAATGCCCGAGAATCAGGTTCAACATTGCGGTTTTTAATCCCGGTAAGTTTATTAACTCAAGAGAAAGAACATTTTGTTTTAAGTCCTTCTCTAGTAAAAAGACCGATGAGTCCTTATGAGGACGCTTTTAAAGCCAAAGGGATATATTATGAACAAAAAGACAATAATATTTACTGTCAAGGACCTTTGAAAGCTGGAGATTATGTAATCCCGGGTGACGTTTCAAGTCAGTTTATTAGTGGCTTGTTGTTTGTGCTGCCAATTTTAGATGGTAATTCGAAAATAGTAATAAAAGGAAACTATGAATCAAAAAGTTATGTCGATTTAACGATTAATATTTTAAAAGCTTTTCAAATTCAAGTAATTGAGAAACACAATGTTCTTTTTATTCAAGGTAATCAAAAATATTTACCAACTAATATTGAAGTTGAGAGCGACTATTCACAAGCAGCCTTTTTTCTTGTCGCAGCAGCATTAGGTCACGACATCACAATTAAAGGCTTAAACAAAAGCTCTTTGCAAGGCGATAAATCAATCCTTGATTTTTTAAATCAGTCGGGCTGCAAAGTAAACTTTGAGCAAGATGTAACAGTTGAAAAAACCGAAATTAAAGCGACTACATTCGACATTTCAAATACGCCAGATTTGGGGCCAATTTTGTTCGCACTTGCCGCTCTGTCTAATGCTGAGATTACAATTAAAGGAATTAAAAGATTACGTTATAAAGAATCAGATCGAATTAAGGCAATGTGCGAAAATTTAACACTTATCGGTAGTAAATTTCTTTTAAAAGATAATGAAATTACTTTTTATCCATCACAATTAAAAGGTGGCGTTAAGGTTAGCTCATTTAATGATCACCGAATCGTTATGAGTATGGCAATAATTGCAACTTTAATTGAGGGTGGTTTGATTATTGATGGGATAGAAGCTGTTAACAAAAGCTATCCAACGTTTTTTGAAGATTTAAGATTTTTAGGAGCCAAGATCTATGAAATTAAATAAACTAAGATTACAAATCGATAATATAGATGAAGAAATTGCTAAATTATTAAACAAAAGATTTAAAATCGTAAAAGAAATTAAACAATTGAAACAAGCAACTCAACTTGCGCTTGTCGATCAAGAGCGAGAAGCAAGCATTATTGCTAAAAACAGCAATTTCATTGATGCTGAATTTAAACAATATTATCAAGATATTTATTTTACAGTTTTCAAAGCATCAAAGGAATATCAAAAACAATGAAAAACTATGGTTTGTTAGGTAGAAACATTAGTCATTCTTTTAGTCATAAATTGCACAATTTAATCGCTTTTAAAAATAATTTTACGATTAATTATGAAATATTAGATATTACAGAAAAGATGCTCCCAAATTATTTGTTGAGTTTGAAAATGGGAGAATATGCTGGGTTTAATGTGACAACCCCTTATAAAGAAAAAGTAATTAAATATTTAGATGGATTAACTCCAGAAGCCAAAGCAATCGGCTCTGTTAACACAATAGTATATAAAGAAAATAAATTTATTGGTCATAACACTGATTATTACGGATTTGTAAAGCTACTCAAAAACAATAAAATCCGCCAAAAAAAAATTAAAAAGGCTTATATTTTAGGAACAGGTGGAGCAGCTAAAACAGTCTATTACGCCTTGCTGGAAAATAATATTGACTGTGTAGTCGTTTCAAGGAATAAAGCTCAGAAATTGCCTTTTGAAGAGGTAATCAGTTACGATGAGTTTTCGCAAATAAAAGAAGTTGAATTATTAATTAATGCAACACCAGTAGGCTCGTATCCCAAATTTGGATCGCCTATTAAGTTTTATAATCAAACCTTTAAAATAATAATTGATTTAATTTATAATCCTCTTAAAACAGAGCTAATGCGTCATTCCATAGTTAGTATTAATGGTCTTGATATGTTGATATATCAAGCAATTGAAGCTCAAAACTATTTTAATAATCAAAGATTAAAAGAGGATATAAAAACTATTCGTTTTATAAAAGGAGCGATAATTAATGAATTCGTTCGGTAAACTATTTAAAGTAACTATTTATGGTGAATCTCATGGTCCTTCGGTTGGAGTAATAATCTCAGGCATCAAGCCTGGAATAAAAGTTGACTATCAACTCATCGAATCTAATCTTGAGCGAAGAAAACCATCATACTACGGTTCAACACCGAGAAAAGAAAAAGATACTTATACAATTGAATCGGGAATTAATCAAGGTTATACAACGGGAACACCAATCCTAATTCGGGTTTTAAATGAAGATTTAAAAAAACAGGATTATAACCAGTTTAAAGAACATTATCGACCATCACATGTTGATTTTGTATCAAACCTTAAATATCAAGGCTACAACAATCTTTCTGGTTCAGGTCATTTTTCGGGTCGACTTACAGTTGGTTTGGTCATCGCCGGAGCGTTTGCTAAAATGATAACAAATTATCATATTATCAGTAAATTTGTTCAAGTTGGAAAATTAACAGATTTGGCAAACTTGGAGAGTTATATTAAAGAAGTGGCAGATCAAAAAGATTCTGTTGGGGCAGTTGTAAAAATTACTGTCAAAGGAGTAGAACCCGGTCTTGGAGAGCCATTTTTTGAATCTGTTGAAAGTAAACTTTCTTCAATATTATATAGTGTGCCTGGAATAAAAGGGGTTAGCTTTGGCACTGGTTTTGCTGGAGTTAGTTTATTGGGGAGCGAGTTTAATGATCCGCTAATAACAGAAAGCGGGAAAACATTGACTAATCATTCCGGAGGTATTAATGGTGGGATTACAAATGGCAATGATTTAATTGTAAATGTTTTTGTTCGACCGGCTTCTTCTATTGGCAAGCCGCAAGAAACCTTTAATTTTAAAACCAAAAAAATTGAAACACTAACTATAACAGGTAGACACGATAGTTTTATCGCCCAAAGAGCAGTAGTAGTTTTAGAAAGTGTAATTCAAATTGCACTTTGTGATTTATTGCTTCAGAAAAAAAGCAGACAATAGAATCTTTTTGGATTCTTTTTTGTTATAATAAGAGTATGAAATCAATCAGAAGTTTACCAGGAGTGGGAGAAAAAACAGAACAAACTTTAAACGCACAAGGAATTTACACAATAAATGATTTAGTGTTTAATTTTCCGAAGCGATATGAATCCTTTAAAGAGGATTCTTTATTGCTAGCTGTTGATAAAACTAATGTTACGGTTACCGGAATTGTCGCAACAGTTCCAATAGTAATTAACCATCGCGGAACATTGAAAAGCTTACAATTTAAAATCTTAGTTGAAAATCAACTTTTTCAAGTAATTGCTTATCGTAGGGAGTATTTACAAGCAAGCTTAAAAGAAGGTATGACAATTCAAGTTAAAGGAAGATTTGAGAAAAAACGGCAAAGAATAACTGCTTCCCAGATTATGTTAAAGCCAATAAAAAGTGAACATAAAGCAGTTTATGGCATTGAAGGAATATATGATTCGATAATAAGCAAAATAATAAGAGCAGCTTTTAATACTTATCAAATTGAAATTGCTGAAGTTTTGCCAAGAAATTTGTTAACTAAATATAAATTTACTAGTCGTTTTAAAATGGTTTATGATTTACATTTTCCATACGATACCAATACTCTTGACAAAGCGCAAGAGAGATTAAAATATGAAGAAGCATTTAATTTTCAACTTAAAATAATGAAGGAAAAACTGTTGAGTGAAAGAACAGTAAAAACACCTAAAAGCTATAATTTGGCAAAAGTGAAACAGTTTATTACAACAATACCTTATGAATTGACATCTGATCAAAAAGCTGCAGTCAATGATATTTTTACCGATTTTAAGCAAACGTTTGCCGTTAAAAGATTAGTTCAAGGAGATGTTGGTTCTGGAAAAACAGTAGTGGTTGCAATCGCTATTTATGGAGCTAAAACAGCAGGCTTTCAAAGTGCAATCATGGCTCCAACAGAAGTTTTAGCTCAGCAACATTTCGAATTATTTCAAACAAATTATCCGCTAATAAAAAGTGTTTTATTGACAAGTTCAACTAAAAATAAAGAAGCAGTTAAACAACAAATCGTAAACAACGAATATGATTTAATTATTGGAACTCACGCTTTAATTACCGATGATACAGTCTTTCATAACTTGGGTTTTGTTGTTATAGATGAACAACATCGCTTTGGAGTTATTGCAAGAGAAAAGCTTGAAACAAAAGGAAATCCCGATATTTGTTATTTGACTGCAACACCAATTCCACGCACGCTTGCAATTGTGATTTTTGGTGACATGGAGATCTCAAACATTTATCAAATGCCTGAAGGAAGATTACCGGTAATTACTAAATATTTTACTAAAAGCCAAGAACAAAGTGTCTTTGAACATGTTAAAAAAGAACTTAAAGAAAATAGACAGGTTTATTTTGTCGCGCCAGCAATTGAAAGCGAACATCGTGGCGAGAGTGTTATTAATCTTTATAACCGTGCTCAAGAAATATTCGAAGAACCAATCTTTATGCTACATGGTAAAATGAGCGGTGCCGAAAAACAACAAACAATGGAAGAATTTAACAATACAAAAGGTTCGATTTTAGTTTCAACAACTGTTGTTGAGGTGGGCCTTGATATTAAAGATGCAACGATGATGGTAATATTTGATGGTAAATATTTTGGTCTCAGTCAACTTCATCAATTGCGAGGCCGAGTTGGCAGGAGCGACATTCAAAGTTATTGTTATGTTATTAGTGATGATATCGACATTGAAAGGCTACAAATTTTTGAGAAAACATTGGATGGCTTTTTATTGTCTGAATATGATTTAGCAAATCGAGGTCCAGGGGAATTTTTGGGCGTTAAACAAAGTGGGATGATTGATTTTAAATATGCTAACATCGAAACTGATTTTAAAATTTTTATGAATGCTAAAGATGATGCTTTAAAATTACTTAAAAGTCAATCCCATTATAGTTTTAAGCAGTTAGGAACTTGATGATTATAAAAGTATTTTATTTTACACAAATCGCAGACAAGAATTTTTCTATGCTATAATAACAGCATCACAAACTAAGAAAGGGGATTATCTTTTTAAGATAAGAAGTGATTAAAAATGATTAAAATTGCTTTAGATGCAATGGGTGGAGATTTTGGACCTAGTGTAACTGTTAAAGGAGCTTTGAAAGCTTTAGAACAATTTTCTGATATTACTATCCAATTATTTGGCGACCAAAATCAAATAGAAAAATATTTAACTGGTGAATCAAGGATTACAATTGTCCATTCAGATTCAGTTATTGATATGGGCGAACAAAATCCGGTAAGGGCAATTAGAAATCAAAGAGATTCAAGTATGGTGATGGCTATGCAAAGCGTTAAAGATGGCAAAAATGATGCTGTTGTTTCAGCGGGAGCCACTCAAGCGTTAGTTGTCGGTGCTCATTTAATAATTAGGAGAATGGAAAAAATGCGCCGCGTTGCTTTAGCTCCAATTATTCCTTCACTTGATAAAAGAGGGAAAATTTTACTTGATGTTGGGGCTAATATTGAACTTAGACCTGAACATCTCTTAGAATTAGCGATTTATGCAACTGTTGTTGCTGAATTATATTTAAAAAGGGACAAGCCAACTGTTGGTCTTATCAACATTGGAGTTGAAGAAGGTAAAGGTAGAGAAATTGATAAACAAACTTTTAATTATTTGAAAGAATCAAAACTAATTAATTTTTTTGGCAATGTTGAATCTCAAGAAATCTTTACTACAAAATGTGATATTTTAATTACAGATGGATTTACAGGAAACATAGTCTTAAAAACTATGGAAGGTACTGCAAAAGCTCTTGGTGAAATGTTAAAAGAAGAAATTGGGTCTAGTTTTGGTGGTAAAATTGGCTATTTATTTATGAAAAAAAATCTAGGACGTTTTGCCAAAAGACTTGATGCAAGCGAAATTGGTGGGACTTTAATTTATGGATTAAACTCACCAGTTATTAAAGCTCATGGTGCCTCAAATGAACTTGCGATATTTAACGCAATTAGACAGGCAAGGGCTTTTGTTGAAGCAAACATTATTGAAAAGGTAAGTGAACACCTAAATCAAATGCCAGATTTTAGTGAAGTAGGTGATGACAATAAATAAATTGTTACAAACACTAAGAATCAAAATGAAAAACAAAGATTTATTACTTCAGGCTCTAACGCATTCTAGCTATTCCAACGAATATGAAAACTCACCTCATAATGAACGTTTAGAATTTTTAGGTGATGCTGTAATAGGGTTATTAATGGCTGACTATTTATACAAAAAGGGTTTAGAAGATGAAGGACAACTTTCAAAAAAAAGAGCACAAGCAGTGTGTGAAGAAGCTCTTTATAAATATGCAACGAGAATTAATTTAAGTTCAAAACTTCGTCTTGGAAGAGGATTAGAGTTAGCAAAAGCGAGAGAAAATCCAGCAATAATTGCTGATGCCTTTGAAGCTTTATTTGGGGCAGTATATTTAGATTCTGGTTACCGAGAAGTGAAAAAACTATTCCATCGTGTTATCGTTCCCAATCTAAAAGAAATTAAGGAAATTAAAGACTTTAAATCAACCTTGCAAGAATTTGTTCAAATAGATCGCAGAAATGTATCCTATCATCTCGAGGCACAAAAGGGACCTTCACATAAAAGAATATTTACTGTCAGTGTTAAAGTTGATGGTATTGTGATGGGAATAGGGGAAGCTAAAACAAAAAAAGAGGCTGAGCAAAAAGCTGCTGAAGTAGCGCTTGGTAAGTTGGCAAAGGAGATTAAAGACAATGATTGAAAAAATTTTTGAAGAAGGACTTCTCAACTATAATGAACTTCTAATGAAACATTATCAAAAGCTTAATTTGAATTCGGATGAAGTGGTTGTTTTAATGCAACTTCTTTCACTAGCTCAAAAAAAACGTTTTAATCTTTCGACGATTACTTTAGCGAGACTTACGACTTTAAAAACGCAAGAAGCAGGCGAAATAGTAAATTCGCTTTTTGAAAAAAATTGCATTTCAATCTATTTAGAAAAAAGGAGCGATAAAAAGCTTAGCGAAGTATTTAGTTTAAAACCATTTTTTGATAAAATCACAGAAATATTTGAGAATGAAATAAAAAAACAAAAAGAAGCTCAAAGTTCGACAGACACAGAATATGTAATAAAAACATTGGAAAGAGCCTTTTCAAAATCACTTTCTCCGAGTAATTTAGAAATAGTTAGGCAGTGGTTTATCGATGATTTTTCGCGTCAACAAATCGATCAAGCTATTGAAATTACTCTTGAACGCCGAAGAAAAACCGTTAATTATGTAGACCGAATTTTGCGCAGCGAGTCATTTGATCAAGACTCAACAATTGATGAAAAAACTGCTGAAATATTGCGAAAATTAGTGGGCAAATAATGGATAAAGTTACAAAGATAATTACAGTTTTAGAAGAGATGTTTCCTAAAGCAAAAGCCGAATTAGATTTTTCAAATAATTATCAACTTTTAGTAGCAGTAATTCTTTCTGCGCAAACTACTGATATTGCCGTTAACAGGGTAACTCCGGCTTTTTTTGCTAAATATCCAACTCCAGAGAAACTAGCAAAAGCCAACCCCAAAGATGTCGAAAATATTATCAAATCAATCGGTCTTTTTCGAAATAAATCTAGGCACTTAATTGCTGCTGCGAAGTTAATAGAAACTCGATTCAATGGTCTAATACCAAACACTAGAAAGGATTTAGAAAGTTTACCTGGAGTTGGGAGGAAAACAGCTAATGTTGTTTTAGCAAATGCCTTTGGAATACCAACACTTGCAGTTGATACTCACGTTCACCGGGTATCAATTAGATTAGGGTTAGTAAACAAGGATGACAATGTTTATAAAACTGAGCAAAAACTTTATAAAATATTTCCTCAGGACAAATGGATCAAACTACATCATCAATTGATATTTTTTGGTCGTTATCAATGTTTAGCAAAAAAACCAAAATGTGGTAGTTGTGCACTTTTTGAGATTTGCGTGTATGAAAAAAAGGATAAAACCTCGTTTTGAGGTTTTTTTTATCAACAAATATTTGACATTTTGAATTTCTTTATAATAATTATAAATGAGGAGGTGTTAATATTGGCCATTGGCAGAACGATAATTCGTAA
>JAAYKO010000079.1 GCA_012522345.1 Acholeplasmataceae bacterium
AAGTTGGCTGATTGAAAGAACGACAAACTTTTTAGACTCTTTTATTTTCTCAGGATATAATGTGTTGGTTATGACAATCTTACTAATTTTTGAAGCTTCTAATTTTTCCATCGCACCGCGAGAGAAAACTGCATGTGTTGCTGCTGCTAATACTTTTTTTGCCCCTCGTTTTAAAAGTGCTTCTGCACCGGCAATAAGGGTTCCACCAGTATCAATAATATCATCAAATAAAATACAAGTTTTATCTGTTACATCACCGATTACATTAATTACTTCAGCTTGATTTGGGGCCGGTCTTCTTTTATCGATTATCGCAATCGGAACATCAAACAACCTCGCAAAAGATCTCGCTCTTGTTACTCCTCCATGGTCAGGTGAAACAACAATTAAATCATCTAAATAGCGCTTATTAAAATAACTTGCCAAAAGTGGTGCTGCAGGAAAATTATCAATGGGGATATCAAAAAAGCCTTGAACTTGAGCGGCGTGTAAGTCAATACAGATTACTCTATTGGCGCCCGCCGTTTGAATTAAATCAGCAACTAATTTAGCCGTTATTGGTTGTCTACTTTTCGCTTTTCTATCTTGCCGAGAATAGCCAAAATAAGGCATTAAAATCGTTACAGATGTCGCACTAGCTCGCTTAAGTGCATCAATCATAATTAAAAGTTCCATCAGATGTTCATTAACGGGATTGTTTGTTGGTTGAACAACAAAAATGTGATTGCCTCTCACTGATTGTTCAATGTTAAGTCCAATCTCGTCATCTGCAAATTTGTTGATTTCACATTTTGAAATTGGAATTCCTGAATACTCACTGATTTCTTTAGCTAATTCAACATTAGCTGACAATGCAAATAATTGCACTTTTTTTCCGTCTATTATCATAACTGACCCCCTATTAACTATTATACCAATAAAAAGTTAGATTTCTTTTCTAATTTCAAATTTTGTTGAATCTTCTAGTATTTCTTTAACATTTTTAAATTCTTCTTCTTTAGGATTAACAATAAAAAGCGCTGGACCAGAACCACTCATCTTAACATTTAGGCCTTTATTCTTTAACTTTTGGTAAAGGTTTTTAAAAGGCTCACTCAAAGCGAGTGAAGCAGCTAATAAATCATTTTTACTATTGTCAATAATTGTTTGATAATCATTTTGTAAAGCATAATTAAGGAAATTAAAATAAGCTTTTTTATTTGTTTTAGCAGCTTGTTCAAAGACTTCTTTTGTCAATAGAGTTGCTTCAGGATAAATTATTAAAAAGGTTAATTTTTTATCATAGGGAAGAAACTTTATTTGCTCGCCTCGACCAAAAATAAATGCTCTTTTATTGTACAAACAAAAGAGAGTATCGCTACCAAGTTTATTTGCCAAACTCTCAAGTTCAGAAAGTGGTTTATTTAATTTAAAGAAACGGTTCAATCCTCTCAAGGTAGCACTTATATCAGCGCTTGATCCACCAAGTCCGAAACCGATTGGAATTTTTTTATCTAAAGTTATTTTGACACAATCTTTTATTTTAAAAGTTTTCTTAAACAAATTAAGGGCCAGATAAATGTTGTTGTTTTTAATCTCAACATTTGAAACAACTTCATCCTTAGTTGCTTTTTCAAACTTTAAAGTGTCAAACAAATCGATTGGAATTACAATACTTTCAAGTAAATGATAACCTTTGGTTTTCCCAACAATCTCTAAAGTT
The DNA here is from genome assembly GCA_012522345.1 of Acholeplasmataceae bacterium. Lineage (GTDB taxonomy): Bacteria > Bacillota_I > Bacilli_A > Acholeplasmatales > UBA5453 > UBA5453. The sequence goes on from JAAYKO010000079.1 coordinate 1,703, forward strand.
AAATTAATTTTTGCATAGGCTTTTTCAATCATTATTCCACCCATTAGAAAAACTGATAAAACGCTTAATACTAATATTTTCCGCTCTTTCAAGAGGATTAAAACTGGGTTCCATTTTAGCTAATCTATTTAAAATCTCTTTAGAGCTTAAATTGAAGTGTGCTCTTAAATTATTAACCAAAGTTTTTCTTTTTTGTTTAAAGGCAGCTTCAACAAATTCTTGAAAGAAATTTAAATCGTTAACTTTTTTTAAATAGTCATCTTTTCTAACCATTTTTACAACTACACTATCGACTTTAGGGACGGGATAAAAGTTTGTTCTTTTGACATCCACCACTTTAATAATGTCATAATAAAAATTAAACATCACACTTAAACTACCGTAGATTCTTTTTCCTGGTTCAGCAGTAAGTCTTTCTGCAACTTCTTTTTGTAACATTAAAATTAAAGTTGAAATCTCTTTTGTTTCTTTTAATTTCTTTAATAATAAGCCGGTAATATAATAAGGAATATTGGCGATACAAATAACATTATTTAAATTATTGTTAGCGATAAATTTCTTAAAATCAACTTCCAAAACATCACCATAAATTATTTCTAAATTGGCGTTTTTATCTTTGATTGGATCTAAATACAAACTTAGGGTGTAATCAATTTCAAAAGCGAAAACTTGTTCAGCTTGACGGGCTAACTTTTGGGTTAAAACGCCTCTACCCGGACCAATCTCAAAAACAACTTTATTTTCTAAGTTTTCGCTTGTAATAATTTTATTAACAATTGTTTCGTTTATTAAAAAGTTTTGGCCATATCTTTTTTTAGGGCGCATTTTTTAATCCTCGTTTAATGTTTGTTTATTATAAGTTTAAATATTTTTATTTTTATTTCGTAATTTGATAAGCTTTGACCAGTTGAACAGTATCTCCTGTCTTAAGACCAAATGCTGCTCCATCGTCAGTGTCTAGGTGACAATCTAAAACAAATTTATCAGAAACGCGACATAAGACATCATCTAAAATACCAGCTTTTTCGCCTTTGACATAAATGCTTACTACATCGCCATCTTCAACTTTAAACTCTTCTGCTTCCTTAGTAGAAAAATGAATATGACGATCTGCGACAATTACACCTTCAGCTAACTCGACTTCGCCTTTAGGGCCTACCAATTTACAACCGCCAGAGCCTTTAATATTACCACTAGATCTAACTGGTGCGATAAATCTTCCTCTTATCGCGTCACTTCTTGAAATTTCTACTTGAGTGGCACTCCTTGTCGGACCTAAAATTCTAACCCCATCAAGTCTTCTGCCTTCTGGTGAAACTAAATCAACTTTTTCTTCACAAGCATATTGACCTGGTTGGCTTAAATCACGGAACTTTGTTAATTGATAACCCTTACCAAATAACACCTCTAAATGCTCTTTTGAGAAATGAATGTGTCTGCCTGAGACACCTACGGGAATTTTTCTCATTTTTTATTTACCTCTTTTCTAAAATATTATAACACTCAATGGGGTTAAACTCAATTAAATATGGTATAATTAAAACAAAAAAGGAGTGAGATTAAGTGAGCGTTTTTAAAAAAATAATTAATCGTGAAATTGAATCTAATATTGTTTATGAAGATGATTTAGTAATCGCCTTTTTAGATATTTCGCAAGCGACAAAAGCTCATACATTAGTTGTCCCAAAAAAGGATTATCAAAACATTTATCAACTCGATGAAAAAACTGCAGGTCACCTTTTTAAAGTTGTTGTGAAAATATCACAAGCAATAAAAAAAGCCTTCCAACCGGATGGCCTAAATATCGTTAATAATAATGGAGCTGTTGCTGGACAGAGTGTTTTTCATTATCACATTCATATCATCCCTCGCTATAAGGGAGATGATTTTTCAATAAAGTATGTCAATCATAGTCAAGATTATTCTAAAGAGGATTTTATTAAGATAAAAGAAACAATTATTAACTCTCTATCGTAAACATAACTCCATCATCAATGTTTTGTACACTTAAACGGTAACCAAAGCGGTTTACCGTTTTTTGCACAATTGACATTCCAAGGCCAAACTGACCTTTAGTTCCTTTTTCATAAGGTTTAAATAAGTTCTCAATATACTTCTCATCAATTGGGATTCCATCATTAAAAATTGTTAGTTTTTCATTTTTAAGTGTTATGACTATTTTACTCTTTGCATATCTTGTTGCATTGTCTAAAATGTTTGAAACTACAGTAATATAGTTTTCTTTAAAACCATAAAATACTGAATCATCTAACTTAATAACTAGTTTGAATTTGCTCAATAAAATCTTATAATCTTCAAGCACTTTACTGATTACTGAATTCATTTTTACTTTTTCAAAAGGTTTTGTAAAATCAATATATTCTAACTTATTATACTCCAAGAGTCGCATAACTTTTTGTTCGAGTTTTGCGCTTTGTTCTATTATTACTTTAGCATCTTCTACTCCTGTTATTCCATCTTCAATCGCTTCGGCATAACTCTTAATAACAGCAATCGGGGTTTTAAAGTCATGAGAAAGATTTTGAAACATTTCTTGTTTGGTTTTCTCGTTTTGTTGAATTTCAATTCTCATCAACTCAACTCTATCACCAAGCTCAGTAATCTCATCTGCGCCACTCACGGAGATTTCTTTTTGAAAACCTGATTCACCCAATGTTGAAACTTGAGTTGAAAGATGGCGAATTCTTTTAGTCATCTCTCTGCTCCATAAAGCAAGAATAATATTACCTGCAACAATAATAACTGCAAATGCTGTAAATGTCCCAATAAAAGATAACAACACATCTGACTGCGCTGTTGAACGCTTTAATTCAGCAACTCTTTTCTCATGCATTACACCAACAATATATTCACTTAAACTTGGCGTTATTTCTTTAGTCTTTTTTAAATACAAATAATAAGTAATCTCATTTTTTGAAACAAACTCAAAACCTTCTCGATAAGCTTCAAAAACCATATCAAAAAAAACAGCATTTTCTGTTTCAAATTCTAATAAATTTTCCGAGATTTCAAGTCGATCGTCAAATATTTCTTCAATATCATCATAAATTTTAACTTTTATATGGCCGAGAAATGGTTGGTTATAATAATCAACTACATCTGGTGCAGTATCGATCATGTCAACATAAGTTTCAAGTTCACTCTTAGCTACCCCTAAGTAAATCGATTCATAATTGCGGTATGTTACCAAACCAAAAACAACCGCGCTTAAGATGGTTACTGTTGTAAAAAGGATTAAAAGTTGCGTTGATAACTTAATCGTTTTCATAGTTTATAAAAGCCTATATCCGTACCCATAGATTGTTTCTACTTTAAGTTCAGGCATCTTATTTCTTAATCTTCTTAAAAGATCATCAACAACCCGATCTGATCCGTAATAATCAGTACCCCAGACATGAGTTAGTATTTGCTCACGATTAAATGGGGTGTTTTTATTTTCTAGAAAGAACAATAATAATTCAAACTCTTTGTTTGTTAAGTCGATAGTTTGATCAAAATATTTAATGACTCTTTTTTCAATGTTTATCTCGTAGTTCTCATAAGTATAAACTGTGCCGCCACTTTTTTGAACTCGCTTTAAAACCGCTTTAACACGCAAAATTAATTCTCTTGGTGAATATGGTTTTGCAATATAGTCATCGCTCCCCAATTCTAAACCTCTAATTTTATCTAAATCATGGTCTCTTGCACTAGCAAAAATAATTGCTGAATTAGGTCGCTTTTCTTTGATTGCAGCAATTAGGTCATAACCATTTATGTCACCCGGAAGCATAATATCTAAAATCCATAAATCAACTTCATCTTCAATGTGTTTAATCGCTTCTTCACCGGTTAAAAAAGAGCGCACCGTAAAGCCTTCTTTTTCTAAATATTTTTTTACTATTTCCGACAAATCATATTCATCTTCAACTAAATATATCTTCATAAAAAACCTCCTGCTCCATTAAAATGCGAAAGTGCCGCGACGGGCACTTTCATTATACCATAGTAAAAAAGGAGAAATAAGACAAATATATTATCTAAACCTATTTTACATGATAATTTTCGCATAAATATAGTTATATTATGTGAATAAATGTTATTCAATCAATGTTTGTCTCATATAAGGGATTAAAACATCTGGAATTGTGATTGTTCCATCTTCATTTTGATAGTTTTCAATAATTGCAATCATCGTTCTTCCAACAGCTAATCCAGAACCATTTAAAGTATGAACATATTCTGTTTTACTCTCTTGATCGCGTTTAAAACGAATGTTTCCTCTTCGGGCTTGATAGTCCAAAGCATTACTTATTGAGGCAATCTCACGATAAGTTCTTTGGGAAGGAATCCAAACTTCAATATCATAAGTGATTGCCATTGAAAAACCTAAATCACCTGTAGATAATGTTACTACTCGATAAGGAATCTTTAGTAATTGTAAAACCCGTTCACTATCTTTAACCATCTTTTTCAATTCTTCAGCTGATTCTTCCGGTTTACAAAACTTAATGAGTTCAACTTTATTAAATTGATGGAGGCGTAACATTCCTCTTGTGTCTCGACCAGCACTTCCAGCTTCACTTCTAAAGGCTGTTGTAAAAGAGACATATTTGATTGGCAAATTACTGCCGTTTAAAATTTCATCGCGATGCATATTTATTGTTGGAACCTCGGCAGTAGGATTTAAATACCATTTAAGATTATCTGATCCTACTTGAAATGAATCTGCAACAAATTTGGGAAATTGACCTGTTGAAATCATACTTTCCTCATTGATAATATATGGGGGAATAACTTCTTTATAGCCGTGATCCTCGCTGTGTAAATCCATCATAAATTGAATTAAAGCTCGCTCAAGTCTTGCGCCAAAACCTTTATCAATGACAAATCTTGGCCCAGCTATTTTGGTTGCTCTTTGGAAATCAAGAATATCGAGACTTTCACCTAATTCAACATGATCTTTTATTTTAAAATCAAATTGCCTTGGAACACCAACTTCATAAATCACTTGATTAGCAGTTTCATCGACACCAATAGGAACATCTTCTTGCGGTATGTTGGGGGTGTTCAAAAGCGCTTCTTTAATTTCATTTTCAAAATTTTTTATCTTTTCATCAAGGACTCTAATTTCTTCACCTAAGTTTCTAACCTCCGTTTTAAGTTCTTCAACTGATTCGCCCTTTCTCGCTAGAGCACCAATCTCTTTACTTTTAACATTTCTTAAGTTTTTTAAACTTTGAGCTTTATTAATTAATTCCCTTCTCAAAGCGTCTTTTGCTACAACCTCTTTTAAATAAGTGAAATCTTGTCCCCTTGTGTTAAGTCTTTTAATAACTTCTTCTAAATTGTCTCTTATATATCTTATGTCTAACATTTGTACGCTCCATCATTATATTTTCTACTACAAATACAATTATAAAAATTTTCAAGCCTTTTGTAAAGTTACAAATCAAATAAGGTTTTGGGTGCTTCAGCTTTCTCTTCTGCTTTTTCCTCTCCTGATTTTTCGTTTTCTTTGCTTACTAATTCAACATCTTCCTCAACTTCCAGTTCAACAATTTCCTCAGTTTCTAGTTCGTTAGTTTCTTCAACAACATCTTCTAAAACTTGGTCCTCTAAAAGCTTTTCATCTAAATCATCTATTTGATTTGAATCTTCATCTTTAGGTACTATAGCAATTGTTGAGACTTGTTGATTTCCTTTTAAGTTGATTAATCTAACACCTTGAGTTGTTCTTCTAGTTTGTGAAATTTGAGAAGCTTCCATTCTAATGACCATTCCTCGGTCGCTAACAATAATTACATCTTCTTCTGGACTTACACTTCTTAAAGCTGTTAGCTTACCATTTTTCTTTGTAATATTTAAAGCTTTAACACCTTTACCTCCTCTTTTTTGAAGGCGGTATTCACTAGCAAAACTTCGCTTTCCGTAGCCCTTTTCCGTTACAACCAAAATTTCTTCATGATCATCATAAACATAACTCATCCCAACAATTTCATCTTCTTTATCTAAATTCATTCCGATAACTCCAATTGCATTTCTTCCCATTGATCTAACATCGGTTTCTGCAAAGCGAATCGCTTTACCGTTTGAAGCACCTAAAATAATATTTGTTTTATTATCGGTAACACGAACACAAAATAGTTCATCGTTTTCTTTTAATCCTACCGCGATAATTCCATTGCGGCGAATATTTTTAAATGCTTTAACAGCTGTTCTTTTGACAATTCCTTTTTTAGTCGTAAAAAAGAGATAACGGTTTTTATCATCGAAGTTTTCAACTGTTGTAAAAGCGACCATCGTTTCATTATCTTCAAAAGGTAAAATATTGTTTATCGGTAGTCCTCTTGCTTGTCTGGAACCTTCAGGAATTTCATAACCTTTGACTTTATATACTCTTCCTAAGTTTGTAAAAAACAAATGATAAGTATGAGTATTAGTCATCTGAATATGTTCAACAAAATCTCGATCGCGCATCCGGATTGAAGTAACTCCAACACCACCTCGATGTTGAGTTTTATATTCATCTAAAGTCATTCGTTTAACATAACCTTTGTTTGTCACAGTTATCATGACATCTTCTTCTTTAATTAAGTCTTCATCATCAATTTCAAGAGGGACATCAAGACACATTTCGCTTTTTCTTGCTTCGCCGTATTTAGTCTTTATTTCAAGCAATTCAGTTTTAATTATGTCGTGTTTTAATTCATCACTCGCTAAGATTTTTTGGTATTCGACTATTTTTTCACCTAAATCAAGGTTTTCTTCAGTGACTTTTTCAATTTCAATTCCTGTCAATCTCCTTAAAGTCATATCGAGGATTGCTCTTGCTTGAATTTCAGAAAGCTCATATGTTTCGATTAAGCTATTGCGAGCAATTTCAGTTGTACCTGAGTTTTTAATCAATTCAATAACTGCATCAATATTTTCAAGAGCGATAATTAAACCTTCTAAAATATGTTTGCGTTCTTCTGCTTTCTTTAAATCATAAGCTGTTCTTCTTTGAATTATTTCCATTTGGTGATCCAAATAATGGCTTAGCATATCTTTTAAACCTAAGCTTTGCGGAACATTATCAACCAAAGCGATCATATTAATTGAAAAAGATGATTGGAGCTGAGTGTATTTGTAAAGATTATTAAGCATTACATAAGGGTTGACATCTCTTCTTAATTCAATTACGATACGCATCCCTTTTCTACTCGATTCATCTCTTAAATCAGTAATTCCATCAACAATTTTATTTTTAGCAATATCAGCAATTTTATCGATTAAACGTGACTTGTTAACTTGATAAGGTATTTCTGTTATTACAATCGCATTTCTTCGAGACTTTTTACCTTCTAAAATCTCACTTTTAGCGCGCATAATAACTGTTCCATTACCAGTCAAATAAGCTTGTTTTAAGCCTTCTGGTCCTAAGATTTGACCACCTGTTGGAAAGTCTGGCCCTTTAATATGAACCATCAATTCTGCAACACTTATTTCTTTATTGTCCATAAGAGCCATTAAGCCATCGATAACTTCATTTAAATTATGCGGCGGAATATTTGTAGCCATTCCCACCGCAATCCCACTAGCACCATTGACAAGTAAGTTTGGATAGCGGGCTGGCATAACTACGGGTTCTCTTTCAGTACTATCGTAGTTTTCTTTAAAATCAACAGTATCGCGATCTAAATCTTTGACTAATTCCATCGCAATCTTGCTCATTCTTGCTTCGGTATATCGCATTGCCGCAGCACTATCACCATCTACTGAACCAAAGTTACCGTGACCATCAACAAGTGGATAACGGAAACTAAATGGTTGCGCCATTCTAACCATCGCTTCATAAACAGACGAGTCTCCATGAGGGTGATATTTACCGATTACTTCACCGACAATTCGTGCTGATTTTTTATGAGCTGTATTGGCATACATTCCTAAATCATTCATTCCATAAATGATTCTTCTTTGAACTGGCTTTAGTCAATCTCTAACATCTGGTAGTGCTCGCGAGACAATGACACTCATTGAATAGTTTAAAAATGAACTCTTCATTTCTGATGAAATATTAATCGCTTTTATTTTTCCATGAATATATTCCGGTTTTTCTTCATCATAAAACTCTTCAATTTCTTCTTCTAAATCTTCAATTATATCATTTTCATTTAATGGTTTATTTTCGTTCATTTTAATTTCTCCTAAGCATCAATATTTGTTGCGTATTTAGCATTTTCTTGAATAAAGTTTTTTCGTGGTTCCACCTCTTCACCCATCAACATTGTAAAGACTTGATCGGCATCAATAGCATCTTGTAGTGAAACTTGTAAAAGAGTTCTCGTTTCTGGATTCATCGTAGTATCCCACAATTGCTCAGGATTCATTTCTCCTAAACCTTTATAACGTTGAATGCCTGCTCTTGGTCCGAAATCTTCTAAGGTTTCTTGTAGAGCTTCTTCATCATAAACATACTTAATTCTTCTTCCCGCTTGAACTTTATAAAGTGGTGGTTGAGCTATATAAATATAACCCAAATCGATTAAACCTTTCATATAACGGAAGAAAAAAGTGAGGAGAAGTGTTCTAATATGGGCGCCATCGACGTCTGCATCTGTCATAATTACAATTTTATGATAACGGGCTTTAGTCGCATCAAATTCTTCGCCAATTCCAGTTCCAAATGCTTGAATCATTGACAATATTTCATTGTTTGATAATGCTCTGTCAAGCCGGGCTTTTTCAACGTTTAAAACTTTTCCGCGAAGTGGTAAAATTGCTTGAAATTGTGAGTCTCTGCCTTGTTTGGCACTCCCACCGGCGGATTCTCCTTCCACAATATATATTTCTGCTTCTGCTGGATTTCTATTTCTACAATCTGCAAGTTTACTTGCGAAACCAAGGGCATCTAGAGGATTTTTTCTTCTTGTTGCTTCGCGAGCTTTCCTCGCGGCGATTCTCGCTCTTGACGCTAAAATAATTTTTTCAATTATTGCTCTAGCATCGTTGGGATTTTCAAGAAGATAAGCACTGATAGCTCCCCCACAAACTTGAGAAGTAATCGCTCTTACTTCTGGGTTACCGAGTTTCGTTTTAGTTTGTCCTTCAAATTGAGGATTAGGATGTTTAATTGAGACAATACATGTTATTCCTTCTAATGTATCATCGCGAACAAAAGTTTCATCCTTTTTTAACAATTCATTTTCTTCTGCATAACGTTTCATCTCGCGGTTGATAGCGAGTTTAAAACCATCCTCATGCATTCCACCTTCATGAGTATTGATATTATTAGCAAATGAGTAAAGATTGGTAGCATATGAATCGTTATATTGTAAAGCCATCTCAACTGTAACTTCGTCAACTTCTTGTTCAACATAAATTATATCTGAATTAATCAACTGTTTCCCTCGATTTAAAAAGTTGACATACTCAACAATTCCACCTTCATAATGATATGAATTCTCTTTGATTTCTTCTTCTCGACTATCAATTAATTTAATATTTAATCCTTTATTTAAAAACGCCAATTCTTGAACCCGGTTTCTTAAAGTTTCATAATCATATTTAGTCGTTTCTGTAAAGACTAGTGGATCAGCTAAAAACTCAACTGTTGAACCAGTATGAGTTGATTTTCCAACTACTTCTAATTCCCTAACAACTTCGCCTCTTTTAAACTCAATTTCATAGAGCTTTTCATCTCTAGCGATTGTCACTTTGAAGTTGACTGATAGAGCATTAACTACAGCTCCACCAACTCCGTGAAGCCCACCAGCAACTTTATATGATTTTCCATCGAATTTCCCACCAGCGTGTAAAACAGTGAAAATAGTCTCAACTGCTGGACGTTTGCTTTGTTGATGTTCATCGACAGGGATTCCTCTGCCGTTGTCATTTACTCTAATAATGTTTCCTTTTAAAATTTCGATTGTTATTGTATCGCAAAAACCCGCCATTGCTTCGTCAATAGCGTTATCAACGATCTCCCAAACTAGATGATGAAGACCGCGTGATCCAGTTGAACCGATATACATGCCCGGTCTTTTTCTTACCGCTTCTAAACCTTCTAAAATTTGAATACTTTCTGCACTGTATTGGTTGTTTTTCATCTTTTCCATATTTTAATTCCTCTTTCTATCTAAATTGATTGTTTTTACATTTTTATATTCGGATTTAGTTCCAGTTAAAATTATTTGTTTTTTCATTGTAAAAAGCTTTTCGATTTCGTGTTTTTTGTCATCATCTAATTCACTCAAGACATCATCTAATAAAATAACTACATCTTGGTCGCGTTCAAAGAGATCAACTAAAGCTAACTTTAACGCTATTGCAATCAACCTTGTTTGACCCTGAGAGGCAAATTCTTTTGCTGGTTTTCGATTAAACTCGATTAAGAAATCATCTCGATGAGGACCAGCTGATGTACTTTGCGTTACTAAATCTCTTTCAAATCTCTCATTTAAAATCATCTCAAGCGAATTTAAAGGACTATTAGGTTGGTATATAAGGTTTACTCTATCTTTTGGATTAAAACTCTTAAAACGCTCAATAAATGATTTGTTTAGTTTTTTGATAAAAAGCATTCTTCCTTCAATAATTTGATCGGCTTCTAAAGCTAATCTCTTATTAATTATTTTTAAAAAAGTTAAATCATCTTTAGGTTTTAAATGCTTTAGTAAAGCGTTTCTTTCCTTTAATACTTTTCGATAGACAGTTAAATTATCTAAATATTTTTTAGTTAACTGAACCATGGTGACATCCATAAAATGACGTCTAAAGCCTGGTAACCCTTGAACTAACTTTAAATCATTTGGCGAAAACACAATCGCTTTAAATCTACTAATAAAATCGCTCATTTTCGTAATAACTTTATTGTTTATTTTCAAATGTTTACTACTATCACTAATCACAACCTCAAAAAGGTTATCACCAGTTTTTAAAACTATTTTCGCAAATGACTTATTATTGTTGATTAAAAGTTTATCATCGCTTGCCCGAAAAGATTTAAGGAGACTTACAAAATAAATCGCTTCTAATATGCTCGTTTTTCCAGATCCATTCAATCCTTCTAAAAAGGTCATACTAGAAGAGAAAGTTATTTTTTGTTGTTCGAAATTGCGAAAGTTTTTTATTTCAAGATATTCAATCATTTGTAAATACTATCTTTTTTCCTAAAATTTCTAGTTGATCTCCTGGAAAAATCTTTTTCCCTCTTCTGTTTTCTTCAACACCGTTTAACACTATCTTTATTTCTGCTAAAAAAGGTTTAACCATTCCACCTGAAGACACTAAATTATTCGCTTTTACAAATTGGCCTAAAGTGATAAATTCACCTTTGATTTTAAACTTTTGCATAAAAAAAAACCTCGCTTGTTTATATTATAACATAATATAAGCGAAAAATCTCTTTTTATTTTCATTTTTATAACAAAAATTAAAAAACATCGTAAAATAATAAAAAAACCCTTAAAACTCATTTTTAAGGGCATTTTTAATTTAACTCTCTTAATCTATTCTTACTGGTAAAATTAAATGAAGCATATCTGGATCCAAATCACCTTTAATTACAAATGGCTTTATTTCACCTGCAAAATTTAGGACAACTTCACTGGATGAAAAAGCTCTCAAAGCCTCAGTTAAATATCTAGAACTAAAAGCGATTTTAATCGGTGGACCAACAACATCGTCAGTTGGAATAATAACTTCATGAGCATCACCAACTTCTGTGTTTGTACTAGTTATTTCAATGGAAAAATCCTTTTTGACTGAGAGTTTAATTATATTGTATTGAGTTTCTCTTTCTCTTGGTGACAATAAGCTGACTCGTTCTACAGAACGCAATAATTCATCCTTATTAAATTTAATCGCGATTGGAAACTCAGTAGGAATAATTCGCATTGTGTCAGGATAAACACCATCGAGCAATCTTGTTTGGAATAAAATATTTGTCATTTTAAATAAAACTTTATTTGGGGCGATATAAAATTCTACTTCTTCGCCACTGCCATCTAAGATTTTTGAAAGTTCATCTAAACTTCGATTTGGAATAACAATATTAAAAGGCTCAATTTCATTTCCTAATTCTAAAATCTTTTGACTTAAGCGATATGAGTCTGTAGCAACACAATATAATTTGGAGTTTTCATACTTAAAATTAACTCCAGTTAAAATTGGTCTTTTTTCAAATTGACTTGTCGCATAGTTGGTTTCTCTTATAATTGATTTTAAAATTCTAGAATTGAATTTAATTGGATCACCATTTTCCAAAAAGTCAACATCAGGATAATCTTCAACATTCATCACATGAAGTTTATATTCAATCCGATCAGCGCGGATTAAAAGAATTTTATTTTCAATTAATGACATCTCAACTCGACCTTCAAGTCTTCTTGTGATATCAATTAAATATTTTCCTGGAATAACTGTTTTACCTGGAGCTAAAACTTCTAAACTAGGATCTCTAACAACCATCTGAATTCCAACATCAGTATTGCTAGCAGTAAAAATTAAGTGATCCTCAAAAACTTCAAGTTTAATTCCATTTAAAATAGGTAATGGTGTCTTAACAGGAAGTCCTCTTTGGATAATATTTATTGTGTCTAGTAAAATGTCTTGATTAATGCTAAAAATCATAAATTCTTTTCCTTCCTTCTTTATTATTCTCTTGTAGTAATTATAAGGAACTGTGGATATGTGGACAACTATCAAAAGCCTTTAATCTACCATATAATTATACCACAATTACATATAATTTACCACATTTTTCTCTACTTATTTAACTTTCTAATAATGTGTTCAATTGCCATATTCAATTCCCGATCATGGCGTTTCTGGCTTTCAATTTTATCAACAGCATTTAAAACCGTAGAATGATCGCGATTATTGAAGAAACTACCGATAGTCTTATAAGGCAAATCATATTTTGTTTTAATTAAAAACATTGCAATATGACGTGGTAAAGTATAAATTGCTTTTCGACTTCTGCCAACTAAATCATGAACAGCAATACTATAATATTCGGCAGTGATACTTAAAATCTTATCATAATTGTTTTCACTAGCTGCTTCAGTTCTTTTACGAGTCTGAATTAAAGGATCTAAAGCTTCCTCAGCATTTTTAACATCGATTGGAATATTATTAATCATACAATAATAGAGGACTCTTTTTAATGCTCCTTCTAATTCACGAATATTAGTTGTGAAGTAAGAAGCAATGAATTCAAGCACTTCAACACTGATTTCTCCCATCGAATCTGGCGCTTCCAATGCATGCTTCTTCCTTAAAATCTCAACTCGATGCTCCAAATCAGGCACTGCAATGTCGACAACCAGACCTTGTTGAAAGCGACTTGTTAGCCTAGACATCATGTTTCTAAGTTCATTTGCAGGTTTATCAGAGGTGATTACAATTTGCTTGTTTTGGCTAGTTAAATAGTCAAAAAGCTTAAAAAACTCCATTTGGGTATTTTTTTTATCTGAAAGCTGTTGGATGTCATCAATTAACAAAACATCGACAGATCTATAAGCTTCGTTAAACTCATCCATCTTATTGCTATTAACCATTGTCACGTAATTTTCCAAAAAGTCAGATGCTTTTTCATATAATACACGCGATTCAATATTATTATCTAAAATATAATTGCCAATAGCTTGCATTAAATGTGTTTTTCCTAAACCGACATCACCAAAGATATAAAAAGGATTAGCAACTACACCAGGTTGATCCGCAACTTTTAGTGCCATTTGAAAAGCAAATCGATTGGATTTACCTACAACAAAGTTGTTAAAAGAAAGGGTAGCATTAATATCACCAGTGCGATATTTGTTTTCTAAACTAGTTTCAGAATACGACATAGGGTTGTCTTTTTTTAGTTCTTCTTCTAAAACAAATTTAAATCCAATAAGATTTTTTTTGTAAATAGCTTGTGCTATTGAATTGATTTTAGTTAAATATAAACGATTAATTCTACCTTGAATGTATGGAGATGGTGTAACTACATAAATATAATTATCTGCAACTTTAACAACACCTGATAAAGGCTCAAATAATTCATCATATATTTCGTTGTCAAAAGTGTCATGAAGTTGACCCAAAACTTCTTGCCACAAAAATTCAAATTCTTGCATAAAATTCAGCTCCAAATATTCATTAGTATAATAATAACATACAATCGATTTTTATTAACAATTATTTAGCCACAAAAAATGTGGATAACTTTAATAACCTTTGAATTATCCACACAAGATTGTGTGCTTTTTTATGTCATTTTATCTCTTTATTATCTGTTTTCATGGGTTTTCAAAGATTTCCACATTTTAAAGTTAACCACAAAATTTTATCCACATTTCTTTAATAAATTTTCTAACTAAAAAAGATTTAATTTTTTCTTATTTTTTTGTTGACTTTTTATGTTCTAGGCTATATAATGTTAAGAGCACGATTTCATTAGAAAGGTGATATTATGAAAAGAACATTTCAGCCTAGTAATATTAAACAGGCAAGGAAACATGGATTTAGGGCTCGAATGTCTACAAGAGGTGGCAGAAAAATTATTTCCCGAAGACGTGCCAAGGGCCGAAAAAGGCTAACAGCTTAAACAAAAATCAATTTTATAATAACTAGAACGACCAGCATAAAATTGTAAGAATTTTTTGGGGTCGTTTTATTTTTAAGTAAAGTCAATGAAAAAACAATTTAGAGTAAAAAAAAGTAAAGAAATCGATGCAATTATCAATCATAGGCAAAGCGTAGGTAGTAAGTTCTTTGTAATATATTACAAAGAATCTAACAAAAACCACTTTAGATTTGCAATATCTATTGGCAAAAAATATGGTAAAGCAACTCAAAGAAATTTAATAAAAAGACAAATTAGAATGATATTTCAAACTAAAAAAGCAATGCCTTCTTATGATTTTGTCGTAGTTGTTAGAAACAATGCTAAAAGTCTTAAATTTAAGGAAATTAAAGACAATTTAGAAAATTTAATCAATAAAACGCAAGAAACGGAGAACAAAAGATGAATCGAAAAAGAAAAGTTATGACTCTAATTCTTGTTGTGGCACTTCTTTTCGTGTTAACGTCGTGTAGTGGGGGACAAGTGAACAAGCCAATTTCATTTGATCCTAAAATAGCTAATTGGTTTGACTGGATACTAGTAATTCCTGTTGGTTGGGTGATGCAATTATTTGCCGGTTTATTCAATAATAATTTTGCAGCAGGAATTATTATAACAACAATCATAATTAGAACTATAGCTTGGCCAATTTATGCTAAAAGTAGCGATATGAGCCTTAAAATGGCGATTATGCAACCAGATATCCAACGGCTTCAAGCTAAATATGCACATCGACAAGACACAGAGTCTCAACAAAGAATGCGAATGGAAATGGCGGCGATTTATAAAAAGCACAATTTCAATCCTCTGGGGTGCTTTATGCCATTAGTGCAAATGCCAATATTTATCGCTGTTTATCAAACCGTTCAAAGAATTTGGATTACTGGCTACGAAAAAGATGGCGTCATCTACAATGGCGTTTGGGCTGACAAAGTAAGTGATATGAATTTCTTAACCATCGATTTAAGTTTAAAGGGAAACCTCGGATTAATCTTTGGTAAAGGTGGAGATTGGAAAGGTTGGATTTTAGCTATAGTAGTTTTAATTACAAACATTATATTAAATTATATTGCGATGCTAAAACCTTCTTATCAAAAACAAACACACACTCACACGCAACAAGCTGCTGAGGCTGAACAAAGCCAAAAAATGATGAAATACATGCAAATATTTATGATCGTTATGATGTTTGGAATCGCATTAAACAGCAACTCGTTAGCACTTTATTGGGCTGTCGGTAACACATATTCAATAGGTCAAACCTTAGTCAATCGAAAGATTAATGAAAGAAAGTATTATAAAATGAAGCATCAAGATTTGGTGGTGAAAAAACGTGATTAACAAAATAGAAATTGAAGCTAAAACCTTAAAAGAAGCTGAAGAGATTGCCCAAGAAAAGTTTAAGACAAGTATCGATAATATAAAACTTAAAGTCATAAAAGAGAAAAAAGGAATTTTAGGAATCGGGGCCTCAACAGTATATGAAGCAACATTAGATATCAATCTTGCTTTTGAGGGAAAAAAATACTTAGAGGGAATCTTTACTCAATTAGAAATAGAAGTTAGTACTGAGTTTCGTCAAAAAAGCGATGGCATGTCGATCAACTATCATATCCAAAGTGATGATAACGCGATTATAATTGGTAGTGGTGGTCGAACACTTAGCGCACTTCAAACACTGTTGAGAAGCCATATTAACAAGATATCATTGTCACCTATTAGAGTGTTTCTAGATATTGGCGGATACAAAGCTAATAAGAAAAAACAACTTGAAATACTCGCCACAAAAACTGCTAAAGAAGTGGCAATAACAGGCATAGAAGCAAAACTCGATCCAATGAATTCATATGAAAGAAGAATAATTCATACTAAACTCGCTGATTGGCGCGACGTTTACACGGAATCGATAGGCGAAGACGAAAACCGGCAAGTTGTAATCAAACCAAAAAGCAAATAGGGTGTAATGCCCTATTTTTTATTTGCGCAGCAACAGCGTAAATGTTATAATGATACTATGAAAAGGATAATAAAAAAAGTGTTGATTCTCTTTTTAGGCTTTTTAATTTTCTTAACAGGTCAAACAGCTGCTGAAACAGTAAAAGTTAAAAGAGAAATTAAAAGCTTCATGAAAAAGGGAGTTCTCCAAGAAGACATCAGCACAGAGGAAATTAAATATTATAAAGTTTCACGTGAAACATACTATCCGGATGAGTATTATCGCGATGCTTTTTATGATGGAGATCTACAAAAAGCAGGTGCAGAAGGAGATCTGTTTGTTACTAGACAAGCACCTATTCCTGATGTTCCGCTTGTCTATGACTTTGTTTCTTTTTACTTTGGTGGCCATGCGGCTTATGTAGGTAAAGACAACATCCTATATGATATAAATGGATTTCCCTCCGGTGATGAGACTTGGCTGAAAGTTATTTTTAAAGGCGGAGTTAACACTCACATTAGCTCAACATCTAATAATTGGTTAAATCCCAACTATCGACAACCCGGCGAACCATCATATAAGACGTTTGGAAGTTATTACCGTAAAGAGTGGATAGGATTGAGAATTAAAGGGATTAACCAAGAGGAAATTGATCAAGTATCAGAGTTTATGGTACATTTAGCTGAGATAGAAGCTCAGTATAATTATGCTTTCATCTTTTTTACAAAAAACAAGTACTATTGTACAGACATGATGTCGAGAGCTTTTGCTACCATCATTAACAATGATGGTAAACCTAAATATAATTTAAATAGAGATGGAGTTGCGGTAACAGTTAATGATTTGATATTGTCAAAGGATACATATATTTCTTATTATGTTTGGACGGATAAAAATAATGTAAAACACATTTATTACATCGACTAGCTTGTAAAGGAGGTCAATATGGAAACAACATTATTGATAATTGTTATAGTTTTAGTTGTCGGTCAAATTGGCTTAAATGCTTTTTTGTTGTTGGCTAAAAAAGAAAATCAAAATGGAGCTAATGAATTTAAAAATCTCGAACAAGAAGTTTTAGTTAAAATGGCTCAACAAATTGGTGATTTAAAGGAGCACATGGCTGTTTCTCTTGCTCAATCAGATAAGCAAAGTACAGCGAGCTTTATTGCTTTTTCTCAACAAACAAGTAAGACAATTGATGAACAAATTGAACGAATTAATAAAAAAGTAGATCAAAGACTCGGCGAAGGTTTTGAAAAGACTAACAAAACATTTGAAAGTGTTATTGAAAGGTTAGCAAAAATTGATGAAGCTCAAAAAAACATTGAAACTCTCTCTACAGAAGTTGTTTCATTATCAAATGTTTTAACTGATAAGAGTTCAAGAGGACTTTTTGGAGAAGTTCAACTAGAACATATCTTTGAAACTATTTTTGGGCCAAACAAGCCGGAAATATATCAAAAACAATACCAATTAAAAAATGGTAATATAGCTGATATGGTGTTGTTTGCGCCAGAACCTTTAGGTACAATTTGTATCGATTCCAAATTTCCACTTGAAAATTACCGTTTAATGTTAGACCAAAAACTAGATAAAACGGTTAGAGAACAAGCTGAAAAACGCTTTAATACAGATGTTAGAAGACATATTGATGATATTTCAAAAAAATATATTTCAAAAGGCGAAACGGCAAATCAAGCGATTATGTTTGTGCCAGCAGAGGCGATTTTTGCTGAAATTGGTGCGCACCATGAGTCGTTAGTCAATTATGCATACAACAAGCGGGTTGTCATGACTTCACCAACAACAATAATGTACACTTTATCGCTAGTTCATGTGATTTTAAGAGATATTGAACGAAATAAATATGCTGATGAAATAAAAGAAGAGCTCGATAAGCTGTCTGAAGAGTTTAATCGCTTCGTAATCAGATGGGACAGAATAAACAAAAATATTGCGACAGCATATAAAAATGCGGGCGAATTAGAAATTACATCGAAAAAAATAGTTAGACGCTTTGAACAAATTTCGAAAGTAGACAAAGATTTATTGGTAGACACAGATAAAGAAGTTGATCAATTAGAAATGATTGATGAAAACTAAATAATTTAAAAAAATCAATAAAAAGTATCTTCAGAACAGGGAAAGATACTTTTTTTCTTCGTTTTTTGGTATAATCTATTTGATATAATTATATTTTAGAAAGCAAGTGATACTATGGTTACTGTAAAACAAATTAGAAAAAATTTAAGTACCTATGCGGATAAAAAGGTTATTATTACGGGATGGGTTAGGACTAATAGAGCTCAAAAACAGTTTGGGTTTTTAAATATTAATGATGGAACAACGCTTAACAACATCCAAATTGTATATGAAAGTAAACTTTCTAATTTCACTGATGTTCAAAAAATAACTGTTGGTTCAAGTGTTGAGGTTAAAGGAACATTAATTTTAACACCTGAACTTAAACAACCATTTGAAATTAAGGCTGATGAAGTGGTTGTTTTAGGTGAGGCAGATGAAACATATCCAATTCAACCAAAGCGTCATTCCAGGGAGTTTTTGCGAGAAAACGCTCACTTAAGAATGCGCACAAACCTCTTTAATGCTGTTTTTAGAGTAAGAAGCGCTGCATCATATGCAATTCATAAATTTTTTAAAGAAAAAGATTTTGTTTACGTTCATACTCCGCTCATTACAGGTAATGATGGTGAGGGGGCGGGCCAAATGTTTACAGTGACAACCTTACCGCTTGAAAAAGTGCCAAAAGATGAATTTGGAAATGTTGATTATAAACAAGATTTTTTTGCGAAAAAAACCCACCTAACTGTAACGGGACAATTAGAAGCAGAAGCCTATGCGATGGGTTTTAGGAATGTGTATACTTTTGGACCAACATTTAGAGCTGAACATTCAATGACACAGCGCCATATGGCTGAGTTTTGGATGATTGAACCTGAGATGGCTTTTGCTGATTTAGAAGAGATGATGGTAGTTGCTGAAGAGATGGTTAAATTTATAATTAACTATGTTATAAAAGAATTGCCAGATGAGATGGACTTATTTGATCGTTTTGTTGCAAAAGGGATTATAAAAAAACTAACGAAAAAAGTAGAAAAACAAGTTCACAGAACGACTCATAAATAAGCAATTGAAATCCTTTTAAATTCAGGTGTAAAATTTGTTAATGAGCCAGGATATGAAAAGGATTTATCGCGAGAGCATGAGAAATACTTGACAGACGAGCACTTTGGTGGACCGGTTTTTGTTACTGATTGGCCCAAAGATATTAAAGCCTTCTATATGCGCTTAAACGATGATCAAAAAACTGTTCGAGCTGTTGATTTATTAGTGCCTGGTTCTGGTGAACTGATTGGCGGATCACAGCGAGAAGAAAGATTAGACTTGCTTCTTGAGAGAATGAAACAAATGAATGTTCCCGCTGATGATTTATGGTGGTATTTGGATTTAAGAAGATATGGCGGCTGTGTTCATTCGGGTTTTGGGATGGGATTTGAAAGAATGATAATGTATTTAACGGGAGTTGAAAATATTCGCGATGTCATTCCTTTTCCAAGAACTCCAAAAAACGCTGAATTTTAAAAATAAAAAAATAAAATGTTGTGCGACAAAAACAACCTTAACAACACGTTTAGCTATAAAAATGAGTAAATAAATAGTTAAATTAAAAGGCTTGTTATTGAAAGTTATACTATTAAAGAGTATAATTAGAAAAGAGGTGAATTAAATGTCTCTTTCATTAAACTCACCACAATTGAAGAACCCAAAATGCTTTTCGATCAAATTTTTTTGGTATATGAACTAGAATCACGAATGCTTTAAAAGAAGTTGTTTGTGATTTTTCCTTTTTTTATCTATAGTAGTACCTACTATAAATAGTTGCGAATAATTGACAAAACCCTTCTCAAATAGTAAAATAAAAGTGAAAAATAGACTATTTAATTAAAGATTTTCGACAAAAATAATCTTTAAGAAAAAACAAACGAATAGGAGACCTCATATATGGAAATAAGGCTGAAAAATTTATCAAAGATTTTTATTGATAGAACAAAGAAAGAAACAAGAGCTGTTGATGATTTTAATGTGAACTTAGCTTCAGGTAGGTTAACGGGACTTCTAGGTCCATCCGGATGCGGAAAATCCACAATGTTGTTTATGATTGCGGGACTTCATGAGCCAACATTTGGAAGAATCTTTTTTGGTGAAGATGATGTAACAAGACTTTCACCTGATAAAAGAGGGATAGGTTTGGTTTTCCAAAATTATGCCTTATATCCCCACATGACTGTTAAACAAAACATTATGTTTCCGCTTGAGAATATGCAAATTT
Organism: Acholeplasmataceae bacterium; assembly: GCA_012522345.1. Taxonomy (GTDB): domain Bacteria; phylum Bacillota_I; class Bacilli_A; order Acholeplasmatales; family UBA5453; genus UBA5453. The sequence continues at coordinate 22,589 of JAAYKO010000079.1, forward strand.
CAAGAGAAGATGCTTTGGACGAGACCCAAAAAATTGCTGATTTAGTTGGAATTGGAAATTTGCTTGAAAGAAAGCCAGCTCAACTTTCTGGAGGTCAGCAACAAAGAGTTGCGATCGCAAGAGCGCTTGTCAAAAAACCAAGAGTTTTACTCCTTGATGAGCCGCTATCAAACTTAGATGCTAGACTTCGCCTTCATATGAGAGAAGAAATTAAACGAATTCAAAGAGAAACCGGAATTACAACCATTTTCGTAACTCATGACCAAGAAGAAGCGATGAGTATAAGTGATGAAATTATTATTATGAACTTTGGTAAAGAAATGCAAAAAGGCAAGCCACAAGATATTTATTTATATCCAGATAATTTGTTTGTTGCCAAATTTTTAGGAAACCCACCAATCAATATTTTTGAAGGAGAAATAAAAGATAATTATGTTTATTTCGGTGATCAAAAAATCTTTCAAAAACAAGCACCTAACGGTAATTACTATGTTGGAATTAGACCAGAAGATTTTAAAGTAAGCAATAATAAAGAGGGAGTTCATGTCCCAACAGCGACAGTAGAGGTTATTGGTCGCGATACAATGATTAGATTTAACGCCAACGATACACAAGTAAGAGCTTTAGTTGAATCTGATTCGGTGAGAGGCAAAGATGAAATAATTTTAACGGTTAATGATGATAAAATTCATCTATTTGATATTGAAACAGAACTCGCTTTGAGAATTGTAGAAACACTATCAGAGAAAGAAAAACAAGAAGCAAAAGAATTAGTTCTTTATTTTCAAAACTTAGAAGAACAGCTCAGCCAAAGAAAACAATTGGAAGAGGAAGAAGAGGACATAAAAAGAACCAAAAAGAAACGTAAAAAAAAGAAGGGAGAGAAGTAAAATATGAAAAGATTCTTCTCTAACTTGGGAACTTTTTTTTCAAAAATAACTTGGTTTTTAAGAAGAAAATACAACCAACTTAAAAGTGTTGTAACTTCTTATTTGGGCCAAGCTTTTTCGGTTGTTACAAAAAAAGATTTACGAAGAGCTAAAAAAGTAATCCAACAAGATTACATCAAAGACTTCTATGACATAAAAGATTACAACATTGATATTCGTTTTGACTTAAACTTGGATGAAAAAAGACTTGAAATAGATTCTGAAAGAGAACAAATCAAATCTGATAGTAAAGCGACAAACGAACAATTGTTAACGCTTAAAGAAACTGATTTAAAGGCTTTTGAGGCAATAGAAGAGTTACAAAAAAAGGAAAACACTCGCTTAAACGTTATTTTTGAAGAACGGTTAATTTTAGCTGTTGAATTAGAAAAGAAGATTCGTAATATTGAATTTGAAAAAGAAAAACAGATTAGAAAAATTTCTGTTGATAAAAATGTTTATGAGGATGAAATCGAAGTAATTGCGACAGAATCAAGCAAAAAAATAGATGCTTTAAGAAGAGAATACTATCAAGCTTCCAAAGAAAGCGCTCTTAACAATAAACCATTTGAGGCACAAACTGATTTAACAAAATTTTTATTAAGAGGAATTCGAGTTGAAAAAGCTAAAAAGTGTTTACCTGAGTCAAGAAGAAGTCGCGAAATCAAAGATAAAGCGCGACAAATAGCGAAAAACACCTTACAAGCTTTACTTTACTTAACACCTGTTTTAATTTTCTTATCGATTTTTACATTTTATCCAATAATAAACGCTTTAAGGTTAGTTGTTTATGAAAACTATGATGATCGAACAGGTATTTACTCGGGATTTACGCTATTTGGTAACTTTAAGAAGGTTCTCACTGATGCAAATTTTATCGTTCCAGGAAAATACGTTAAATCTAGCGCAATGATCAACACCCTTTTAATAGTTGGGATTACAGTGCCTGTAACAATCGCTATCTCACTACTTATTTCGGTTTTCTTAAATTCAATTAAACCGCTGAGTAACCTTTTTCAAACTGTTTTCTTCCTGCCTTATATTACGAATACAATCGCGGTAGGATTAATATTTGCCTATATGTTCCAAACAGATGGTGGTCTATTTAATCGATTCTTGGAAATTTTTAATATTGATGGCGGCAGGTGGGTTCAACACGGTGCGCCCTATTGGAAAGCGATGTTTGTTTTAATGTTGTTTGCAACTTGGAACGGACTAGCTTTTAAAATAATGGTATTTTTATCAGCCATTCAAGGTATCGACAAACAATATTATCAAGCGGCATCGATTGACGCAACACCACGCTTTAAACAATTTAGAAGAATTACAGCACCACTTATTTCACCGACAATACTATATATCGTTATCACATCAGTTATCGGAGCATTTAAGACATATTCATCGGTAATTGCTATTTTTGGCAATCGAGGAAGGCCACCAGGCGCTGATTATCATTTAAAGACGATAGTTTTCTATATTTATGATTATTTCGATCACTCTGGTAAAATGCCCGAAGCTGCCGCTGCCTCTATTGTTTTATTTGGAATAATATTAGTTATGACGCTTTTCCAGATGCAAGTGTCTAAGAAACGCGTTCATTACTAGGGGAGGCTGCCATGACTAAAACAATGAAATTAAAAACAATTAAAAAGCTGAATCTATTAACTATTGTTATCGATTTAATTGTGCCAGTTTTATATACTATATTTTTCTCCTTTTTATTCGGTTCCATTAAAACACCATCGGACAATCTAGGTTTTGTTGACCCCGATAGTCTCTTAGATGCGGCTTATGTTGTAATGGGGAGGGTTTATTCTGCCCAAGAAATCAACCTCCTAATTGGAATTTTTGCGATTTTCATGCTAGTTGGTTATACGATGTTTATTGTCAACCTTAAACATAACCTCAAACTTGAAGTTTATGATTATCATAGATGGGAAGCAGGAAACACGGTTGTTAAAGGAGTAATGGGGATATTAACGCTTAACTTTGTAAGTTTGGCGCTAAGAATCTTTATCGCCCATTTAATTTTAGATTATGCTGAAGATGAAAGTATAATCAGCATCTTTAAAAAACTTAAAGCTGAAAGAAAAGAGAAAAAAGAACGAGAAGCAAAGTTTGAACACACTGACCAAACCCCAGAAGAATTAGAGATTAAAAAGCGGGTTAGAAGACAAACTTTCTTTAAAGTCCTGAGATATTTCTTCACCTACTTAGTGTTATTGTTTTTTGCTCTCTTTATCTTAATTCCGTTTTATTGGATGATTTTAACAGCGTTGAAAACATATGATCAAAGCCGGGCTCAAAATCCAAGCTTTTGGCTAGCATTTAAAGACTTACAGTGGGTAAATATTAGATATGTTATCGAAGAATTAAAATTCGGGCAATATATTAGAAATACGTTGATTGTTGCGGTAGCTTCAACAATCGGAACAGTTATTACAACCATTTTAGCCGCTTTTGCCTTTTCAAGAATTGATTTTAAAGGTCGAGATGCAATCTTTTCAGTCCTTTTAATGACAATGATGATTCCGGGTGAAATATATATGATTACTAACTTCCTAACAGTTAGTAGGCATGGTTTTGGTTGGGTTGGAACAGGAGTAGATAATCCAATTGGCTATTTTGCAACGTTGATTTTCCCAAACATGATTAGTGTGTTTTATATTTTCTTCTTACGACAATCATTTAAACAAATTCCAGATACTTTATATAAAGCAGCAAAAGTAGATGGCTGTAGTGATTTCAAATTCTTAAGAAGAGTGATGATACCAATTGCCGCTCCCACAATTTTTACAATTACGATTTTAAATATTTTAGGAGCGTGGAGTGCATTTATTTGGCCAAGATTAATTACAAGTGTAGAACCATTTGGCAGAAAGTATTGGCTAATTTCAGTAGCTTTAAGAGAAGAATCATTTGTTTTGGAAAGTGGAGCAGACCCCTTGCCGATGTTTAACTTGCAGATTGCTGCGACAGCAATTGTAACTGTACCACTTATTATTGTGTTTTTACTCTTAAGAAAATATATTATGAGTGGAGTTGGTAGAAGCGGAACAAAAGGTTAAAAAACTAATTTAAAGAAAATTATAAATCTTAAAATATAGAAGAAGGAGAGAAAAATGAAAAGATTAAGAAAATTTTTACTAGTTTTGATACTTCCAATATTTGCAATATTTTTAGCAGCATGTGATGAAATAGAAGATTTACTTCAACTAGAGTTAGACAATATCAAAGCTGTTTTAAATATTGGTTATAAAGAAGGAGATGAACTAAACAGTGTAACACAAGACTTAGAACTTGTAACCGAACACGGAAATGCAACCATTACCTGGAGTTCAAGTAATGAAGATGCAATCACTATAACCGGTGAAGTTACCCGAGGCGAAGACAACGTCGATGTCACTTTAACAGCGACAATTAAAATTAAAGACTTAGAAACCGAAAAACGATTTAATGTGACAGTCATCGGATTAGACTTCGAATATCATCGCGTAAGTTTTAATGCTGATGGTGGCTCACCAGTACCTGCCCTTCAAAACGTTAGAGAAGGAAATACTGCCAGTAGACCAGATGAAGATCCAGTTAAAGATCGTTTTGAATTCATTGATTGGTTTGTTGAAGATGAAGATGATCCATTTGATTTTGAAACTCCAATCGCGGATAATGTTTCTCTCATTGCAAAATGGGAACTAATAGAAGCGTTAGTTGACTTCAATTTAGGTTTTGCTAGTCCTACTCCAATTGACTCACAAAAAATAACAGTAGGTGAAAAAGCAAATAAACCTGATGATCCTATTAGAGATAGATACACATTTCTTGGTTGGTTTTTAGGCGAAGAAGAGGAAGCCTTTGATTTTGATACTACAACAATAACAAGCGACATAATCCTAGTTGCTAAATGGGATCAAGACGAAATTTTAGTTACTTACGACCTCGGTTATCCCGAGGGAGAAGCACCGGATGAGGAAACACTATTTAAAGGTGACAAAGTAACTAAACCTGCAGATCCAACTCGTGATCGTTTTGAGTTTGTTGGCTGGTTTGAAGCCGAAGAAGAGGAAGCTTTTGATTTTGAAGTCTCAATCCAAACCGACATTCATTTAATAGCGAAATGGAACCAACTTGAAGTGGTAGTTACTTTTGATGCTAAAGGCGGAACACCAACGCCAGGGCAACAAAATCTTGAAGTTGGCAAAAAAGCCGATCAACCACCGATACCAATAAATGCGGGTTTTGAGTTTTTAGGTTGGTTTGTTGACAATGAGTTATTCGATTTTGATAACGAAGTAACTAGAGATATCCATTTAGTTGCTCAGTGGCAAGAAGAAGATATAGTAATTAATGCGACTATTGTTGCTCCAAGAGTGGTGACTTACTATATTGGCAGTGGAACATTTGATCCACTCGATGATGTGTATGCTTTTGATAATGATACTGATGAAGATTTAGATGTCTATGTATCTGCGCCAACTTATAGAGTAAATCTACCAGGAACATTTAATTATCGTGTTGCGGTTGTCGGTGCGCCAGACATTGAAAAAACAATTAAGTTAACTGTTAAGCCAAGAGTAGAAATTCCTACGGAATTAACAGCGGCGCCAATTGAAATTACGTTATGGCATTCTAACGGTTCTGCTATTGAAGGAAAACTTAAAGAATATGCGAAGGATTTTGAAAACATGATGCGTCAGAAAGGCCATCAAATTAAAGTCAACATCGATAAGCCGGCATCGACATATGATGATTTGCGTTCGACATTTATTAACGCAATTAAAGGAGCAGAGCTACCTAACTTAATTCAAAACTATCCCGACCATGTCGTTGAATATGATAAAAATGGAGTTATTGTATCACTTGCACCTTATATCCATCACCCAATCCACGGAATGGACCCAGATGTACCAGAAGAAAGTTTAGATGACATTTTATATGTTTACCGCGAAGAAAACAAATCAAATAACTTAATTGGTGACTACTTGTCATTGCCATTTAGCAAATCAACAGAAGTTGCCACTTACAACAAAACATTCTTCGATGCAGTATTGAAGGGAAGACCGTTCCCAGAAACATGGCAAGACTTATTCGGATTAATTGATGATATTCTAGATATTAAAGACGATCAAATTGATGCCATTTCACAACGTTGGGCGGATGCAGGAAAAGCGAGAAGTGCAACGGAAATTCAAAAAGCTAAAGATCAATTCGTTCCGTTTACATACGACAGTATGGGCAACGCCTTTATTAGTCTAACAAGACAATTTGGTGGCGAATATACAGCTAGAAATATCGAAACAGGAAAAGGCGAAGTTAGATTCATCAATGATAATACAATTAGAATGTTAGAATATTTTGGCGAGGAGCGCGGAAGAACATTTACTGTACCACAATTTTGGGGTGCAGATTATGGAAATGCAGTAAGCATTTACGGAACAACTATCTTTAGTGTTGGTTCAACTGGAGGAATCCGTTATAATACGCCAGTTGAAGAGGGCTACAAACTTTATGATATCGGTGTAGCACCAGTTCCTTATGATAAATTTAACCCAAGCAGTAAAGCGGTTATTCAACAGGGGCCGAATATTTCCTTAACAAATTCAGGATCTGATCAAGAAAGACTTGCTTCTTGGCTTTTCTTAAAGTATTTAACAAGTCGCGATGTTCAAGTTGACTTTGGAACGTCAATCGGTTATTCACCAGTAAGAAACAGTTCTTATGAAACTCCAGAATATCAAGCATATTTAGCAAAAGCGGATCAAACAATGGCCGATAATTTCACTGCAGCTGGAATGACAAAATCAGCTTATGCAAAAGAATTTGAAGAAGTAGTTATGGCGATGGGAAGTAGAGTTGCCGCTGCTCAAAGAAATTTCAGTTTTTATGATGATGCCTTTATTGGTTCATCTAAAGCAAGAGAAGAAGTCGGACAAGCTTTTGAAAGAGTAATTTTATACGAAGGAAGCGATTTAGCAGGTACGATAAACAGTGCACTGCAAGCAGCAAAAGCGGAAACAGAGAAGATTACAGATTAACTATTGAGATATCCCTCACCGTTTACTTTGCGGTGGGGGAGCCCCAATAACAGTTTTGATAATAAAGAAAAAAATTCATAGATGAAAATTAGAGATAAGGAGGAACTATGAAAAAAAGAATATTAGGAGTATTAAGTTTTATTTTTATGGCCCTATTGTTAGTCGCATGTGGCGATGGAACATTTAAAGTAGAATTTGATTTAAATGGCGGCACATCCGAAGCAATAGAGGCGCAAACGATTCAGGAGGGAGGTTTAGTGACTAAACCTTCAGATCCTACAAAAGATGGACACACATTTGAAAACTGGGTGGAAGAAGATTCTTTAGAAGAATGGGATTTTACTGAAAATAAAGTAGAAAAGAATCTAAAATTAGTTGCACAATGGAAAATCAAAGAATACACAGTTAATTTTGATGTAAGAGGTGGTTCTCCAGAGCCAGATGCTCAAACGATTAATCATGGCAGTAAAGCAACCAAGCCAAGCGATCCAACATTGGAAGGAAATGACTTTTTAGGTTGGTTTTTAGCCAGTGAAGATGATCCGTTTGACTTTGATACTGCAATTACAGCAAACGTTGCTTTAGAAGCGCGTTGGTCATTAGATGAATATACAGTTTCATTTGACCCAGATGGCGGAGCAGAAAAACCAGAAGATCAAGCTGTTAATTATAATGCAAAAGCAACCAAACCTGCAGACCCAATCAAAGAAAACTACAGTTTCCTAGGTTGGTTTGAAGAAGAAGCAACTGAAGCATATGACTTTAATGCACCTGTTAAGCGCAATCTAGCACTAAAAGCTAGATGGGAACTTATTGCATATACAGTTTCATTTGATGTAAAAGGTGGTTCAGAAGTTAGCGATCAAACGGTTGCTTATAATACAAAAGCAACTAAACCTACAGATCCAACAAGAGAAGGCTCAACATTTTTAGGTTGGTTCCTCGATGGCGAAGAATATGATTTTGATGAACCAGTTTTAGAAGCGCTAA
>JAAYKO010000091.1 GCA_012522345.1 Acholeplasmataceae bacterium
CATTTAAAGCGGTTAAGGTTTTTGTATATGTTCCTGAATTTGTATAGTTAGTTCCTTCCCAATAATAGGAATCACAAGCTATTAGACTAAATTGTGATGTAATCTCTTGAGGTTCAGTAAGGGATATGTTAGCATTAACTGTACATCCATTATTATCAATTATTGTAACTGAGTAACTACCACCACTTAAACCGTGTATAGTATTGTTTGTACTACCCTCATTCCATAAATAAGAATAAGAAGGAGTTCCCCCAGTAACATTAACAGATAGATCACCATCCATACTTTGATAACAAGATACGGGATTTAAGATAGAAATATTAGCAATAAGTTGAGAAGGTTCGGTAAGCGTTACATTTTCTACGTATGAACATCCGTAATTATCATTAATCTCAATAAGATATGTACCTGCTGGTAATCCTGTTGCTGTTCTATAATCGCCTAATGAAACAGAATTATAACCCCTAATAGAAGAAGAAAGATCATTTATATCAAAAATAAGGATATTATAAGGAGCATCTCCCCCTGTTGGAGTAATCGTTATTGTTCCATTATTTGCTTGATAACAATCAATATCTGTACTTAATATTGATGCTGAAATAGGAGTAGCAGGAATGTGTAAGTTTAAGATAACAATGCTATCACAACCATTTGCAGCTCCACCCATAATAGTATCTCTGTATTGTCCAGACTGATAATAGGTTTGTCCATTTTGTGCCCACGTATAATCAGCACAACTGTTCGCATTAAAAGTAGATATTGCTGTATAATTAATAGTTAAGTTGAGAGTTACGATACTGTCGCAGCCATTTTGAGCAGTTAGATATTTGGTGTATGTTCCTGAACGAGTATAGTTTGAATCAACCCAATAATATGAATTACAAGCTGTTAGACTAAATTGAAACGTAATCTCTTGGGGTTCAGTAAGCAATATATTAGCATTAGTTGTACATCCATTACCATCCGTAACTATAACGGAATAGTTTCCAGCATTAAGCCCATTGATAGAACTTCCTGTTTCACCATTTTGCCATAAATAGGCATAAGGCAATGTTCCCCCAGTAGTGGTAACACTTAGCAGTCCGTCGTTCCCTTGGTAGCAAGATATTGGATGTAGAATACTAATATTAGCAGAAAGCTGAGGAGGTTCAGTCAGTGTTATATTTTCCACATATGAGCATCCATAATTATCTTCAATCTCAATGAGAAATGTGCCTGCCGGTAATCCTGTTGCAGTTCTATAATCGCCTAATAAAACAGAATTATATCCTCTGATAGAAGAGGAAAGATCATTTATATCAAAAATAAGAATCTTATAAGGAGCATCCCCTCCCATTGGAGTAATCGTTATTGTTCCATTATTAACCTGATAACAATCAATATCTGTACTTGATATTAATGCTGAAATAGGAGTAGGTGGAATATATAAATTTAATACAACAATACTATCACAGCCATTTGCAGCTCCACCAATAATAGTATCTCTATATTGTCCAGACTGACTATAGGTCTGTCCATTTTGTGCCCACGTATAATCAGCACAACTGTTCGCATTAAAGGTGGACATTACCGTATAATTAATAGTTAAATTAAGGGTTACAATACTATCACAGCCATTAGGAGCAATTAGAATTTTAGTATAAATTCCCGAAGTAGTATAATTAGAATCAATCCAATAATATGAATCACAAGCTGTTACTGAAAAAGCATGAGAAATCTCAATAGGTTCTATAATATCAATCAATTGCATATAAGTACAACCATACTGATCTATAACCTCAACAAGATATGTTCCTTGTTGTAATATAGTAGTTGTTTTAGTCGCTCCTGAGTCAACATTAGTATAGCCTCTGATAGAAGAAGAGAGATCATTAGTATCATAAATGTATATAGTATATGGAGCTGTTCCACCAATGGGTGC
>JAAYKO010000080.1 GCA_012522345.1 Acholeplasmataceae bacterium
AAAGGAAAGACTTGAAAAATATCCGCAGCAGTAATTAAACTTTGAGAATCAATTTTGACTCTCGTGCCGCCATAGTTTTGAAAAGCGAAGACAGAATCTGAAACTGTAGCCATTAGCTTTGCTGCATGATTAGCCAACCAGTCTCGGCTTAAACCAGCTCCCGCCGTGATAATCGCTTCTTCATAAAGATGACTGATATCTTGATAATAACCATTGATAATGGCTTCTATTTCTGAATCTACTTGGGTTAGATAATTATGATCATAAACATTTTCAGCTGAAGCTCTGGTTAAAGTTAGGACTTTAAAAGCACTTTCAAATTCTAATTCAACATGACCGACCATTTTTCCATTATCTTTACTTTGAATAAAAGGAATTCCATCAATATAGCCGCTATAGCTTTGATGACTATGGCCATTGAAGATTGCAGCAACTTTAGGAAGTTTTGCGACTCCATTATTAAAGGTAGAATTATCATCATGATTAACGACAATAATAAAATCCACTTCATCGGCAATTAACTCAACTGTTTCTTTAACCGCAAAATAGGCATCAGAAAAATAATAATCCTTTACTTTTGGCGTTGAAATACTACTCTCAAGACCATCACCAATTACTCCAACAATTCCAATTTTATAATCACCGCGTTGAATAATGGTATGACTATCAATGAAATTAGGTCTTTGTCCAGTTGCTTTTTCAATTACATTGGCACCAAGCAGAGGAAAATTAGCTTTTATTCCCATCGTTGCGGGGTCAAAATAAGGCAAGATTACATCAAGTCCCCAATCAAACTCATGATTGCCAATTACAAACGCATCAAGATTAAGATTATTAAAGATCTCGATAAATAAAGCACCACGATTACTGTTAGAAATAATTTGGCCTTGAAGAATATCGCCACCCGTAACAAAAATTGAGTTTTCAGTTTTCAGATTTTTAATATAATTAGCAATTCTTGCCATTCCAAGTTCACTGTTTTGCGGATTATAAAGAATTGCACCATGAGTGTCATTTAAGTAAAAAATCTCAAACTCTGCTGTTTTTCCAACAACATCAGTTTCACCAATTTTAGTTATTTGTTCAATATTATCAACTGCTAATAAAAACTTTTGGTCCCAAAAAAGCAATGCCCCTTCAATTTTGATAATATCGCCAACTTTGAAATCATAAACTTCAACTAAATTATTGATTCTTATTCTTGAATCCCACACCAACGATATTTTTTGATCGGCATTAGAGAGTAAAGTGAAAACCACCCCATTTAAAATCTCTTCTTTATTAATAATTAAAAACTCATCAATTTTAACTAAATGAACTAAATAGTTACTTAAGTTATCTTCTTCTAATGATTCATTAGTTAAATCAATGACTTCAGAAAGATTCTTATTAGTGCTAAGTTTAACAAGCTCATCAATTTGCGTAAAACCATATTCTAAATTTCGAGTCACTCTTTTTGTCGCAAGCAATAATACTTCATCACCAACATTATAACCAGCGCTATAAAGTGATGAAAATGAATAACCACTAACTTTAATTAAAATGGCGCCACTATCATCTTCAAGACTAAAGTAATAATATGGGCCAAACGAAGTGATAACACCTTTTAAATAACCCGACTCACCAACAGGTAAACGATTAAACTCAAAAATAGAAATAGTCTCTGGATAAGCTTTTTCCCATTTTGCAACTAAAATTAAATCAGTTTCAATTAAACTATTAAAATCAAACTCAAGCTCAACTTTAAACCAACCACTAAAAATATAGCCTTCTTTTTCTGGATCGGTTGGTCTAGTAACTTTAGTTTGATAATCTACTACTTCTTGGTGGTATTCAAGCTCATCAACAATAAAACTAACTAAAAAATTATTTATTGTGAAACGTGCTTCAAGTACTAAATCTTCTTTAACAAGCCCTTCAAAATTATATAACTCATCATCTAAGAACCAGCCACTAAAAGTATAACCATCCTTTAGTGGTTCTTCTGGGATAACTATTTTTGAACCATAATCAGTACTAGTTGAATCGACTTCAACTCCATCGACTAAAAACTTAATATTATATTCATTAATATTCCAATCGGCTACTAAAACTAAATTTTGATTAATTGGATTATTAAAATCATATAACTCATCAGCGAGTAACCAACCAATAAAAGTATAACCATCTTTTTGTGGTTCTTCTGGGATAACTATTTTTGAACCATAATCAGCATTAGTTGAATCAACTTCAACTCCATCGACTAAAAACTTAATATTATATTCATTAATTCTCCAATCGGCTACTAAAACTAAATTTTGATTAACTTGATTATCAAAATCATATAACTCATCAGTGAGTAACCAACCAATAAAAGTATAACCTGTTTTTGTTGGTTCAGCAGGCTCAGTGATTTTTTCACCTTTTTCAACATTTAAATCATCAATTTCAGGTTGACCACCAGCTAAATCAAAACTAACTAAAAAAACATCTTTCTTAATTTCCCATTGAGCAACTAAAATAAGATTAGAAGTTACTTTATCAACAGTAAAATCCCATTCTTTAAGTGTTTCTTTTTCTGCCCAATATAAAAAATCATAACCTGCTCGATTTGGGTCTAAAGGTTTGATTATTAAATCATTGTAGTTTAAATGTTGACTTGAGATCTCTTCCTGTCCGCCAGCAACATCAAAACTAACTTTTAGCTTTTCTTCTTCACAAGAGCTAAGAAAAAAACTTGCGAGAATAATACTTACGATAATAATTATCTTTCTCATAAACTCATCCTAATTAAGACTTTAACAAACAATATTATACTATCATTTTTAAGTTGAAAATACCAGAAATAAAGCAAATTAATTTAAATTGAAATTTTCGTTTTCAAAATAATTTTAGCAGTTTTCTTAACATCTTTAGACTTAAATTAAAGTCAGATAACATTTTTATTCGTCTCAAACCAACAACAAAAACGCTTTTAAAAGCTTACCTTAAAATATCTAAAGTTCTTAAAAAACTTAATTTTTATATTTTTTTAATGTCGTTATTTAAACTTAAAAATCAAAGTGAATATCTTCCCTTTTAACTGCTTCAGCTTCAAAGAAATCACGCTTATCAAAGCCACCTCTTTTGGCAACAATATTATTTGGCCAAACAACAATATAGCGGTTGTAAAAGGAGATATTAGCATTGTAAATCCGACGTGCTGCTTGGAGATTTTCTTCTACTTCGGCTGTTTGATCTTGAAGTTGCAGCACATTTTTAGAAGCTTTTAAATCTGGATATTGTTCCATAACAACATTAATTGCTTCAAGCCCTCTAGTGACTTCTTCAGCAAAGGATTGTTTTTCAGCTACAGGTGCTTCATGCGGTGGCTGACGCAATGAAATAATTTTTTGTAAAGTTTCTCTTTCATGCTTCATGTAACCTTTTACACTTTGAAAGAGCTTTGACAATAAATCATAACGCTTCGTTAAGGCGACATCAATCCCAGATTCTGATTCATCAATTTTAATGTCCAACTTCCGCATTTTATTTTTAACAAAAATATACCATATTACAACAATAATAAACAATAAAACAATAATTCCAGCACTAACACCAATTATAATCCCAATAGTTTTTCCCATTTTACGCTTCTCCTTTTCTTTTCATAAATTTGGGTGTATAAAGTCTAAACTCATCGATGATATTGGAAATAAGCTCAAAATCATCAATCAAATATTGCAAGTCTTCACGATTAATCGGCTTCTTAAATTTAAGCTCTAAGTAATCTTTTGCATCATTGACACCAACATGAAGTTGGTTTTTAATAAAGCCCAAACAGATTTTACCACGATTCGCCTTTTCAAAAAGCATAAGTCTTTCTAACATCAATGGCGTAATAAGATAAAAAGCCATTTCTTGATTGTTAGTATAAACTCTAAACTTTTTATTAAACTGAATACTTTCTGTCTCAATCTTCCTCAACTTTCTCGTATTATGAGGCCTTCTTTGAGCAATTTGCAAAAGACCCTCTATTGGTTTATCAAAATAAT
>JAAYKO010000081.1 GCA_012522345.1 Acholeplasmataceae bacterium
CGGTTATCAAACCAATACCTTTAGTTGATTTTAAAAACTCAAGTCTGTTTAAAGCCTCTTTAAATTCTTTTGATTTGTAAAAGTGTTTGGTTTCAGTCTCTTTTGTAAAAGGGTCAATAGTTAACCCGTAGTAAGTTTTAAACATAAATTCCTCCTGCTATTGTGGATTAAACGATGAAAAATCGACTGTTTTCTCTTTTGGAGTTCGTCTAACTTTAGTGTTGTCAATTTTATTAACTTGAAATATTGTTTCAGACAAATTACCGTTATCATCAAAAATATAGGCCTTATCCCTATTGGTAGGATCATATCTGATATTAATTTTAAACCCTGTATATTTTCCCGGAACTTCGTAAATAATGTTATCTATGGAGATTGTTGAGTCATTATTCACCTTGCGGGTAATTCTATACAAAAACATGTAATCAAGTTCCTGTTTGGATTTTAAAAACCTTAAATTTTGAGCGTTAGAAAGAAACTTCTCAATAGGTTTTTTCTTAATACCGCAATGATATGAGTTATTGTAGTGTTTCTCAATATAGGTGTTTAATGACTCATTTAATTCTTCTATAGAGGAAAAGGAGTTCCAATCTATCACATTACTCCATTGTTCATGAAGAGTTCTGAACAAACGCTCGATTTTCCCTTTTGATTCCGGCGAATACGGCTTCGCAAAACAGAGTACACTTCCAAGGGAAGCGCATATATGCTGCATTTGTAACGATCTGTATATCTTCCCGTTATCTACGAAAATCTTCTTAGGAATTCCTCTTTTAGCAACAGCATCTTTAAAAACATGTAATAATGAAACTAAATTATCACTGTAAAATGCCTTGCAGCTTAAAATTAGCCGGGAAGAATCATCTAGGAATGCAATAATATATGTTTTGTATTTCTTCCCGTCAATGGTAAGATAGGGTCCCACTGAGCAATCGCTCTGCCAACAATCATTAGGAAACTCAAATTCAAAAGCTCTTCTGTTAGTGTTAGCAGATTCAACCGGTAAATCAATTTTCGATAGGTACCTCTGAATTGTTGATAATGATATTGTGTCCATTGTAATGTGTCCTTTTGCCAATAAAGTGTAATAAATAGATTTTGCTGTAGCCTTAGGATTAGAGAGTTTTAATTCGACTATTAAGTTTTTAAGGTCTCCAAATATTTTCCTTGACTTTCCCTTATCACACCTGTTTTTAGGATATAGTCCGTCAATGCCATAAAGCCTGTATTGTCTAAGCCATTCCTTAATAGTGGCAGGGGCAAATTCCTTAGAATTACCATCAGGAACTTCATACTTTTTAGCACAAATGTCTTGAAGATATTCTTTTACTGTATCTTGAGATACTGTACCTGCAATAATTGGTGCAATTAATGAATACCTGAATAATGCTATCTTTTGTCTTAAATTTTCATCCATAAATTATCCTTTCTTCTATCAAAATTAATATCATTTTAAGGATGTGTTAAATTGTAGGGGTTATCCCTTAAAGGTTATGTGGAATCAGAAGTTCAC
>JAAYKO010000082.1 GCA_012522345.1 Acholeplasmataceae bacterium
ATAAACATATAAAATTTCGGTTTTTACCGTTCGGCCGGATTTCAACCCCTTTTACAAGAAAAAAGCACTAGATTACCGATATCTAGTGCTCTTTTTAAAACTAGAGTGTTAATATTTGACGTTTACGTTTAATTGGTGTTTTAGTCTTAATAAAAAAAATCAGCATCGAGCTGATTTTAAAGTAATTGGTGGAGTCAAGGAGACTCGAACTCCCGACCTCATGGCTGCCAGCCACGCGCTCTCCCAGCTGAGCTATGACCCCAAAAGTTTATCAAATAGATTTTACCACATCAACCATTAATAAACAATTGTTAAGTCAAGAACCTACTCATACAAAAACAAATCAACAATGATTAAATCACTGGTAAACTTTCGTTCTTCAAAAAATATTTCAGCATTAATAAAATGAATTTTCAAATAATTTAAAATTAAAATAAAGTGTTCTTCTTTTAATTCTTGGTGTCTAAGATAAACATATAAGTTTTTTGTTTGGAGGACAAGATTAGAATCGATTTGTAAATTAAAATAGTCAAAGTCTCTCAAATATAATTCAAGATGATTTAAAAAGCCCTTTAATTTTTTACCATCAGAACTTCTAACTTCGATATTGCCTAATTCGTTTTTAACAAAAATTGCTCGTTTTGAAATATTAATAGTCATTTTTAACTCTCCTATGATCGAAGTTTATTTTGTAAATATCATATCATAACTTAAGAGCAACTTTCCTTAATTTTGATTAGTTTTTGGCAGTTTTTTATTGCGTTATTTTTTTTCTGAGAATTTCATGAACAATAAAAGGTGGAATAATACTTATCACAATTCCAAACAGCAAATAAATATTCCAATTTTTAAAAGTCATAATTGTGATAAGATAAATAATTGCTGAAAAAATAGTACCACTGATGCTTTGAGCAAAATTAACTTTTTCCCATGCTTCTTGATTAGTTAGTGTAAAGCTGGTTCTAAAGCCAAAAATGGGATTAATCTCTTTATTAATTTTAGGAAAAGCAAAAATGCTTAAGACCATAAAAAGAAGGGCGGTAATTGAAGTTAAAAACGCTAAAATATCAGCCTCTAAATTATTAGCACCATTAAAGCCCATCCAAATATTTAATGCTATCATCATCAGAATAGAAATTAACAAAATGATTTGGCTAGCAATCATCGTTTTAAGCAAGGCTGGTTCGTTTTTCGCATAGTAAAAATGAAACAGTGAGCTAAAGCTGTAAAAAAGCAATAATATCCAAATCAAATTCAAAGTTTCCCATTTTGAACCATAACGAGTAATTTGACCTTGAAAATCATAATGAAGTGGAATGATGTCCTGCATCAAGCGAATCAAGATGAATGTTAACAAAATTCCAAATAGAGTAAAGGCACTGTTAAATAAAAATAGTTTAGTCTCAATTTTGAATTGTTTTTCTTCCTTTGTTAAAACAATCCCTACTTCGCAATCATCTAGTAGCTCAGAGATGCTAACCTCATAAATTAAACAAAGTTCCTTAATAGTTGTTAAGTTGGGTTCATTGATCCCCCGTTCCCATTTTGAAACACTTTGGCGAGAAATATTTAATTTTTTAGCAACATCTTCTTGCGTTAGTTTCTTTTTTTGCCGCAAAGTTTTCAGCTTTTCATTTAATTTCACTTACAATAACCACCTTTTCCTTTATTTTAAAATTTCCAAAAGAAAATGTCACGAACATCTTTAGCACTGCAAAGGTGCTTTGCTATTTAGCCTTTAATAACGCCAACAAATATGCATCTAATCCACTTGCAATCGAATCTGTGCTTTGGGTTTCATCACTAGGAACATGGAAAAAGCCACATTTAATATTTAATCTATTCGTTTTTAAATAGTGCAGGCATTGATATAAAACAGCATTACAAACATATGTTCCAGCAGAAAAGGATCTAAAAAAATTGACGTTTTTATTTGTTAATTCTTTTGCAAAAACAGCATAATCCAATGTCGAAAACAAACCATCATCACCAGTAGCTATAATTTTTCTCTTGGTATGAATATAGCCACTACTATCAGGCTTTTCGCCAAACTCATTAATCGCAATTACTTCAAAACCGACACTTTTATACTTGCGTGCCTCTCCTAACAAAATAATTTTATTTGGTTGTTCTTTTTCAATTAGCGATTGCAGTTTTTTAAAGGAGCCAAGGTATTCCACCGGCAAAACTTCCTTTACTAAGCCTTGAATATTAGTTATTTTTTTTAAAACTTCTTTTGAATAATTAATCTCATCATCAGCAAATGCTTCAAATGCAGTTAACAAAATTTTCATCAGTTTATCACACTCCAAACAACTTCTATAGTTATTATACCTTATTTAATTAATCTAATTAAAGAAATATCTAAATAACCGCTCTGTTAGAAAAAAAACAACCATAAGCGGTTGTTAATTTTGAGATCATTGTTGTTTAAGATTTATTTTCCGTTAAATAACTATACTTATTCTTTTGATAACCAAAGAGGAGAATTGTATTGATTAACGCTGCGATAAAAATAAACCAAAAACCTATTTGGGAATGAGAAATGAAGAACACCGCGAACCAAAGCCAGAAGACTAATTCTGCTGAAGCAAATATTTTCCTTAAAATATAGAGTATTTTCTTATTAGTGGTAAAGGAGATTAAAACACCTGTCACAACAGTCGCTATTGCTGAGAATAAAGCAAATAAAACTAAATTATTACCTAAACTACCAATGCTTGTTAGTAATTGATAAGCATTAGGATTAAAATAGGTTTCTCCAACAAAAGGAATGGTTTCAACTGGAAGGCTAACGATTTTAAAAAAATAGAGAATCAACATTACAAGAAAGTAAATAATTGAATAGATTGTTGTATAAAAAGTCTTGTTCTGATAAAACACAAGAAATGGATTTCCTACCTTTGCATCACTTGGTTTTTCTTTAAAATCAGTGAGCAGCAAATAATCAAGTGAACAATCAAATATTTTTGCAAGTTGAATTAACTTCTCTGTCTCAGGAAATGATAAATCGCTTTCCCATTTTGAAACTGATTGTCGAGTAACTTGAAGTAAATCTGCGAGCTCTTCTTGAGTTAACTTGTGTTCTTTTCTAAATTTTGCTATTTTTTGACCAGTAGTCATCTTTAAACACCTCCATGCTTGATTATAGAGTAAAAAGATTAACGAGTCTATAAATTGTCAGGTTCTTTTTGTCAACCTTGGGTTGCATCTGGCTTAAATAAAACTATAATTTACAATTTCTAGTTTTGAAACACACTTTTTATTATACTACTTTTTGGCAAATTTTAAAGCTTTTATTTCTTTTTTTGCACATTAAAACAAGCCCCCTGAGGCTTGCTTATTATTGGATTATTTTTTTACTAACTCATAAAGTGTTCTTACCCCGATTCCAGTTGCTCCATTTGAATAATATTTTCGAGGTTTATCAAATGCTGGACCAGCAATATCTAAATGAACAAAAGGTTTTCCTTCAACAAAGTGTTCTAAAAAGATTCCTGCTGTAATCGCACCCGCACCACCTGGAACAGAGTTTTTAAGATCCCCAACATCACCTTTAACAGCTTTTTGAAGCGATTCTGTAATTGGAAAGCGCCAATTTAATTCACCAGCATTTAAACCTGCTTGATGAACTTGCTGATAGAACTTGTCATCATTAGCTGTCGAGCCGGTTATTTGTTTGCCTAAAGCGGTGATACAAGCGCCAGTAAGTGTAGAAATTTCTACTATTTTTGTTGAGTTTAGTTTTGTTGCTGCAAAATAAAGGGCATCGGCTAATGTAATTCGGCCTTCAGCATCAGTGTTGGCGACTTAAATAGTTGTCCCTTTCATACTTGAAATAATATCACCGTTTTTATATGCTTTACCACTAATTAAATTTTCCGCCATCGCAGTTACTGCGACAACATTTACTGGAAGTTTGTTGTCGCTAATCGCTTTTAAGGCTCCTACTACCGCTGCTGATCCTGCCATATCACATTGCATTGTAACCATTGAACTAGCTGGTTTAATCGCGTAACCACCAGAATCATAAGTTAAACCTTTGCCGACAAATGTTAGATGTTCTTCACTCTCCTTGTTGGGCATGTAACTCATAACTACAAACCGCGGTTCTCTTGCGCTTCCTTGCGCGACTGCTAGAAGGCCTTTCATTCCAAGCTCTTCAATTTGCGCTTGATTATAAACTTCAACTTTAACTGCACTATCTTTAAACAAATCTTGGATTTTTTGAGCATAATTTTCTGGATAGAGATCAAAAGCTGGTGTATTAACAAAATCTTTTGCAATATTGACACCATTTACTAAATTTGTCACTTCAATAATGAAAGATTGATACTCTTTAATGCCATTTAAAGATAATAGGACATCAACTTTTTCTTTCGGCTCGCTTTTATAACGGTCAAAAGAATAATTGCCATGTAAAATTCCTTCTACGAATGCGGAAAGAACTTTTTTTGTTTCTGTAAGACTTTTAAAACTGAGATGAGCTTTTTTAACTTTTTTCTGAGTCAAACCTTGATTTAATTTAAAACCAGCTAATCTTAACTCATCATTATCAAGCTTTTTAGAATGGCCTAAGCCTAAATAAATTACGCCTTCTCTTTTGGGATTTAGCTCAGCATAAATTTCACCAGATTTACCTGAAAACAATTGATGTTTCTTTAACACTTTAACCTCTGGTAATAATTGATTCTCAAATTGGACTATTACTTCTGTTTTGGTCTTTTTATCATACGAAAAATTAACCACCTCTTCACTTCCTTTCAACGAATATTTTATCATAATAGTGCTATTTTATTAAATTAAGCTCATAATATTATTAAGCTTAAATTTATTTTTTTCCTTAAAGTTTTTAATTTAACTACTTTGGTCATAGCGAATTAAATCCGCGAGAGTTTGTCTTCTGACAACCAATTTCAATTCATTATCATTAACAAAAACCACTGCTGGAATCGGAAAGCGATTATAATTAGAAGCCATAGAATAGTGATAAGCTCCTGTATTTTTAACTAGTAGTAAATCATTGGGAAAAGCAGTTGGTAGCTTAATATCTTCAATTATAATATCGCCTGTTTCACACGCGTTGCCGGCTACTTTATAGTTAGTCGTTGGCGTCTCATTTTCTTTACCAACAATAATAGCTTCATATTTTGCTTGATAAAGAGCAGTTCTAATATTATCATTCATTGAACCATCAATAAACAAATAATTTAAATGCTTAGTTTTTTTAATTTGATCAATTGTGTAAAGAGTATATCCCGCATTACCGACGATACTTCTTCCCGGTTCGACCAACACTTTTTCTAAATTTAAATTATACTTTAAACTTTCTTCTTCAACAGTTTTAATTAATTTCTTTAAAACTACTGGCAGGTCAAGTTCTTGATCAGACTCGATATATTTAATTCCAAAACCGCCACCTAAATTTAGTTGCGGCAAATCTATTTGCTGATTAATTTTTAAATCATGATATATTTTTAACATTATTTTAGCGTGATTATAAAAATAATCTTCTTCTAAGATTTGTGACCCAATATGCGAGTGTAGGCCGATGAAATTAACCTTTTTAGATTCACTTAAGCGTTTGATCATCTGAATAGATTTTTCATTAACACTAACGCCAAACTTTGAATCTTCAATGCTTGTTTTAATGTATTTGTGAGTGTTAACGTCATAAGCTAAATTAACTCTTAACATAGCCTTTGGCCGGTAGGTTTCACTTTGTAAGTTTAGCAGCAATTCTGCTTCAAATAAATTATCTATAATAATTGTCCCTACACGATTATTTAAAGCGAAAATAAGCTCAGCTTCAGTTTTATTATTACCATGAAAAACAATCTTTTCCGGATCAAATCCAGCCTTAACAGCTGTATAAACTTCTCCAATTGAGACACAATCTAAAGCCAAATTATGGCGCTTTATTAGCTGAGTCATATATTTTGTTAAAAATGCTTTACCAGCATAAACAATCTCTGTTTGAAATAAGTCACTCTTAAAATTAGTTTTATAAGTATTAAGATTATTTATAATAATTGTTTCATCATAAAGATAAAGTGGTGTCCCATACTTTTCTTTTAATTTTTCAAAAGTATAATTTCCAATTCTCATCTATCCTTACTCCTTAAAAAATAAAATCACCAGCAAAAGCTAGTGACCTGTTTTAGCTAACCTTTGCCCAACTCATTATCTGCGCTTTTTATAAATTTTTAGGCGAATAATTTATAAAACAGTTAGTCTCTTATTTAGCAAACTACCCAGCATGCCACTGCTTCGGCGATTAACACCTTTCCTAAGCTAGTACTCTTTGTTAGTCGCGCCTCATCTAATGAGTTTAGATTCATTGTTAATATTATATCATGTAAGAATGAAATAACTAAGAAAGATTTCTAATTTTCCTCTTAACAAGCAAACCAACATCTAAAAAATGTTGTTCTTCTTCTTAAACAACAATAAAAATAAGCTGCAGAGCAGATTAATTTTAGACTAAAACTTTCATTTTATTTTAAATTTGAATTAATTTCTTTTTCTAATAGCAATCCCTAAAGCTTGGGGTCCCGTATGAATAGCTAACGTTGGGCTAACGCTTGTTATTTCAAAATTTACTGCCTTCTTAAAAATATCTTTTATTTGGGCAATATTTTCTTTTGTCTTTTCATCGACTTTAGCGACTAAAATAGTCAAATCATAAGCTTGGTGCTCACCAATAAAATCAATTGCTAATTGAATCATTTTATTAATCGCTTTTTGGTAGCCTCTTGTCTTACCAACGGCATAATATACGCCGGCATCATTACAAGTAATTATTGGTTTTATGCTCAAAATATTAGCAACTGTTCCAGCTACTAATCCAATTCTTCCGCCCCGACGCAAATATTCAACAGTTCCTACCGTAAAAAATACTTTATGATTAGCTAAAGAGTCGTTTAAACTTTGCACAATTTCTCCAAACGACTTTCCTTTCTTGATAAGGTCAAGTGCTAAATGGATTGTATAACCACTAGCCTTACTAATATTTTTAGTGTCAACTAACGCAATCTTTAAACCTTTATAATCTTCAACAAGCATTCTAATAAAATTGTATGTTCCACTTAATCCTGAAGAAATGGTAGTTACAATAACATGAGTGTAGCCTTGAGTTTTAATTTCATCTAGAGTCTTTAAAATGGCATTTGCACTAGGGAGTGAGGTTGTAATTTTATGTTTATCAACTAATTCTAAAACTTGTTCGAGATTTATATCTACTCCGTCAAAGTAAGATTTTTTGTCTATTTGGATTAATAGAGGGAGTACAAATAGATCTTCTGATATTTGGCTTGAGACATCGGTTCCTGAATCAGTTAATATCGCTATTTTTTCTTTAATCATTAGTTATCTCCTTTCCCTTTAATAACTTTTATTTTATTATAGCATATCAAGATAAACTTAAGATAAACAAGCGCTAAAACTTCTCATAAATCTAAACTAATCACTAGACAATTATGAGAGTTTATCTTTAATTGAGAATTGTATTATATAATATTTATGTGAGGAGGTACTTTAATGTTTAGTGTATTAATTGTAGAAGATGATAATAATGCAAGAAAATTGATGAACGCAATCTTAAAAAGAGAAGGCTTTACTACCCATTTAGCAAATGATGGTGCAGAGGCTTTAGAAATAATAGAATCCAAGCACATTGACATTATATTATTGGATGTCATGATGCCAAACATCGATGGTTTTGAATTTGCAAAAATCTTAAGAGATGCTAATTATAATACTCCAATTATTATAATTACGGCAAAAGAAACAATTGCTGACAAAAAGCGTGGTTTTCTCATTGGGGTTGACGATTACATGGTTAAACCTGTTGATGAAGAGGAACTTATTTTGCGGATAAACGCTTTAATGCGCAGAGCTCAAATAAACCACGAGAAAATCATTAAACTCAAAGATATCACTTTAAACTTTAATAATTTAACAGTCGCAAGAAATGGTGAAGAAATTCTTTTGCCTAAAAAAGAGTTTTATTTGTTATTTAAATTAATTTCTTTTCCCAATAGAATTTTTACTAAACAACAATTGTTTGAAGAAATTTGGGGATTGGAAAGCGAAAGTATGGATCACACAATAACTGTCCATATC
>JAAYKO010000009.1 GCA_012522345.1 Acholeplasmataceae bacterium
AACTGTGAATAGTTTTGATCTTTTAAAAGAGAGACAATTTGCTCTAAATTATCAACACCGACTTGTGCTAAAGTTATTGTTTGTTTACTTTTAGAAAAGAATTCATTTTGAAACGAGTCAATGTCTTCTAAATCAATATCTGTATATTCTTTTATAAATGAAATAATATTGTTTGTAATGAATTCAATATTATCTGCTTTATTATCAACTATATTAATGAAGTCTTTACTATAGCCAAGGATATTTTCGATGACTAAAAATATATCTTTTGCCTTTGTTTTCTCTAATTGATTAAAATAAGCAACTTGATAAGTTTCATAACTAGTCATCAAGACTTAACTCCTTATTGATCAATTCTGCTAACGCATACGCCGAATTAACCAAAACTCCAGCTTGAAGTTTTTCTTCTTCATTAAAAGTCGAATAATCTGTTTTAACAATCTGTTTATTGAGTATTTGTAAACTATTTTGTTGAGTTTGAGTTACTTTAGCCAATGAATTAGCTTCGTAGGTTTTTCCTTCAAATTTTCTTAGAATAATTTCTAAGTTTTGTCTTTCAGATATTAATTGAGCTGCCATTTCTTTATTCTTATTACTAGCAAAAATACCAGAACCAATTGAAGCTGTGAAGGCGACTCCTGCAATAGTCCATCCTACTGGACCAGCTAATGCTAATAAAGCTGTTCCGGCACTCATTCCTCCACCACCCATAGCTAGGGTTCCACCTCCTAACCATGCTAATGCAGCATTAGTTGCTGCCGCCCCGGATAGGGATGAAATAGCTGTCCCAGTTGTAGCCACCCCAAATGTAGTAGCAATTGACATTGCTGCGGTTGGTCCCAATGTAACTACAGCTACACCTAAAGCTCCCATAGTAGCTCCTGTTCCAGCTCCTGCTGCTGCCAATTTAGCTTCTTGTTCTGCCTTTTCAATTTCTTTTTGCTTTGATTCAAATTTAAAAATCTCAACCCCAATTCTTTTAAGTTCAACTTCAAATTCTTTTGGAGTGTTTGCGATTGTGTTAATATGCTCTTCAACCGTTTTTATTATTTTTAAACCTTCCTGCCTTATCTCAAAAAGATCATTAACTTCGGTTACAAATCCATTTGCTACAACTTCATATTTTTCAACTAAAAGATTATAATCATCAATAGCTTTTTGTTTAATTCTTGTATTGAATAGATCCACATTTTTTAAATTCTCATTAGTCTTTTTTGCAACTTCTTTTGTTTTTGTCCCCAAATCTTTTGAATGAGATACTACATCCTTCGTAAATTCAGAAGACTTATCTTTAATATTACTTACAATTTCTTGTCTGTTTTCATATAATTCTTTTGATTTACTCGAAACAGTATCTACCATTTTTTCAGACTTTTTTAGAATGTTACTTGCTAAATTTTTTGATTTATCTTTAATTTTTTCATCATCAAAATTTAATTTTTCTTTCAAATTACTCAATCGCTTTTTCATAAGTTTTACCCCTTTTGATGTTATCATAGCATACTCACATAAAATATTATTGTAAAATAGTATCAATTTTTCGTATATAATAAAAAAACTCATTCCTAATTAAATGAGTTTCAAAGTATCATCTGGTGCCGACGACAAGAATCGAACTTGCAACCTATCCATTACGAGTGGATTGCTCTACCATTGGAGCTACGTCGGCAAGGATGTGGAAGTTTCCCCCTTTACTATGCATTACAAGTTTACAAAACTATCCAAACACTGTCAACAATTACCCTATAA
>JAAYKO010000083.1 GCA_012522345.1 Acholeplasmataceae bacterium
AATTAAAATAGTTAAAAGAGGTGACTAACTATTATGAAATTAAAAGGAATTCATCATGTAACTGCTATTACAAGTAGTGCGGAAAAGATTTATCAGTTTTTTACTAATATTTTAAGTTTAAGATTAGTTAAAAAGACAGTTAATCAAGATGATATCAATACTTATCATCTGTTTTTTGCGGATGATTTAGGAAGCCCGGGCACAGATATGACTTTTTTTGATTTTAAAGGTATTGGTAAGGCTTCTCACGGCAATGACCAAATAACCCGAACAAGTTTCCGAGTCCCAAATGATGAAGCACTAGTTTATTGGTTAAAAAGATTTAAGCAATATCAAGTTAAAAATAGTGGAATTGAAACACTTTTTAAACGGAAATTGATTAATTTCGAAGATTTTGATGGCCAACTCTATGCCCTTATCTCTGATCAAAACAACCGAGGTGTCAGTTCAGGAATACCATGGAAAAATGGACCTGTTCCTGATGAGTTTGCGATTACAGGACTCGGTCCAATCTTCTTAACCGTTTCTAATTTTACCCGCTTAAAAGTTTCACTTGAAGAAGTCTTTTTTATGAAGTATCAAGGCCAAGAAGACAACCATCATCTATTTGAAATGGGAGCAGGCGGCAATGGCGGCTCAGTTATTTTAACAACTAGCGATTTAACAAGGGGCACCCAAGGTTATGGTGGAATTCATCATGTCGCTTTTAGAGTGGCTGACCGGGAAGCGTTAGATTACTGGCTTGAACGACTAAATAGCTTAAATTTAATAAATTCAGGGTTTATTGATCGGTTTTATTTTGCAAGTTTATATACAAGAGTTTATCCAAATATTTTATTTGAGTTAGCGACAGATGGGCCTGGTTTTATCGATGATGAAGAAAGTTATGAAACTTTAGGAGAGACCCTCGCGCTTCCACCGAAGTTGCGTCAATATCGGAGTGAGATCGAAAAGGTAGTTAAACCTTTGGACACCAAAAGAAGTAATATGGTCTTTAAAAAAGAGTATTTGTAAACATTAAATTTAAAAACGTAGCTAAAAAGAGATAAAATTGTTGGGAATTTTATCTCTTTTTGATTCTAAACTTACAATAACCAATAAGTAAGGTTTCCGTTTTACGGTTGCAATAATATATATATTTAAAAATGTAAAAAATACGATTATTACTTATTATAAGCAAATCAATAGACTATCAAAATTGGAGTTGGTACAATACGGTACAAAATAAAATAGGAGGATTTTATGAAAAGAAAAATATTTTTGCTGTTTTTGGCGATAATAGGCGCTTTTGTGTTGGCTGCATGTGGTGAACAAAGTGATACCACTTTTAAATTGACGCTCCCAAACGAAGTGAGTGCTGATGTTAGTGATTTAACAAAAATTAAAGAAAACACAGAAGTAAGTTTAACAGTTAATATTCCAGCTAATAAGTTGATAGATGAATTTACGATAAATGGCGAACAAATTGTTTTAACTAGTGATACATACAAGTTTAGAATAGTTAAGGATACAATAGTGGAAGTCAGTTTTAAAGACGAGATGGCTGGAGTTTTTTATTACAGTCTCACCTTGCCGGACGAAGTAAGTGCTAATGTTGGAGATCTAACTGCGATTGAGGATGCGACTGAAGTTACTTTGACAGTAACGGTTCCTAGCGGGAAGTTAGTTGAGAGTTTTAAAGTTAACAACCAAATTGTTACACTTAAAAACAACACTTATAGTTTTTTAATTGTTGAAAACACAACTGTTGAAGTTAGCTTTAAAAATATTGAAGCTGGCACTAACTACTACAAGCTCACATTGCCGAGTGAAGTGACTGCTAATGTGAGTAATTTAAATGAAATTGAAGAAAATAAGGAAATTACCCTAATTATAACTGTTCCTAGCGGGAAAGAAGTTGTGAATTTTAAAGTTAATGAACAAGTGGTAACGCTTGTCAATAATGCTTACACCTTTAATATTACTGAAAACGTTGCTGTTGATGTAATCTATAAAGACGTTGGCGTTCCGATTACTTATTACAGTTTAACTCTACCATCTGAAGTTACTGCAAATCATCCCGATATAACTGCAATAGCTGAAGACTCTGATGTTATTCTAACAGTTAATATTCCGCATGGTAAAACTATTGATGAATTTATAGTTGATGGCCAATTGGTTGGTACAGAGCAAAATAACACTTATAGTTTTAATATTTTAGCAGATACTGTCGTTTCGGTAACCTTTAAAGATTTTTGGGAAGAGGTTTTGCCCGGTGAAGTTGAAGCTTTAATCGATAGTTTAGACTTTGATCTCTTTAAAGAAGGCACTTTAAGTGTCGATTTAGTTATTGATTCTGGATTTGAAAGAAAAGAAATTAGTGCTTTATTTGAAATTGATTCTAATTACAATGTAGTTGCGGGTAGTTTAACGACAAAAGTTTATCATCAAGATCAACTTATCGGAGTAAAAACGGACTATTTAGATGGTTCTTATTACTATGAAATTATTGATTTATATGATCATAATGGTAACATAATTTCTACGGATAGTGAGGTTTCTTATCGCGACACTTCATTTCAAGCGCTTGAGATGTTTGGAGCCCTTTTTGTAGAAAACCCCTTTATGCCAACTGGGCTTTTATCAGTAAATGATTTTATTGAACAAATAGTCGACTTAAAAAAAGCTGCTTTAATTGCCGAAGAAGACGTTGATTCAGTTATCTTTTTAAAGACCCTAGATCAGGTTAAAACTATTATTGAGGCTGGTAATATTGATATTTTTGAACTCTTTAATGAGGTGCTTGCTGTCAATAGTAAAAGTGTTTTAGAAGTGCTTTTTGCGGCTGGATCTTTTAAACAGCTTAAGTTAGAGTTTGGTACTCAGGTAGCGGTTGAAGTTAGTTATACTGATAGTTTGGTAACTAAAGACAGTCGAGTCGATCAAATCGATTTAAGTTCTGTCGCTTACCATACTTATTATTATCATTTAGGTAATAATGAAATTGTTGAAATTAAAATTGATGATGACAACGTAGACAACTTAAAAAATATTTCCCTAATTGAAATTTATAATCTCTTAAAACCTTACAATAAAGGTAAAAGAATTACAGCCCTATATTTGGATGAAGACTTTGCTGTTGAGTTTAGTCCAGCAGACTTTTTAACGGATAAGTTAGATATTTATGTCAAATGGGAAGATATTGTTCCGATTGAAGATCGTTTAGCGGGGTTAACCGCTGGTAATAAGATTTGGTTAAAATCAATCTCTGGTTATGAACTTTATTATGAGGACGAAAATTATCTCTATTATGAACTCGGTGGTTATCAAGCAAAAATAGTCGATAAAACTAATGGAAAGCTCTATTATATCACCTTTTCTGGTCAAGATTACTTAATTTATGAGGTTTTTGAAGAACTTTACAAGCCATTTTTATTTGATGTTTTATCAGAGGCAGAAAGGGGCGACTTTATTGAAGTTAAAGGACTTCACGTTGAGACAGCTAATAATATCTTGTTTA
This sequence comes from Acholeplasmataceae bacterium, assembly GCA_012522345.1. Taxonomy (GTDB): domain Bacteria; phylum Bacillota_I; class Bacilli_A; order Acholeplasmatales; family UBA5453; genus UBA5453. Next base: position 3,500 of record JAAYKO010000083.1, read on the forward strand.
TTGGTGATCTAATCAATATTGAAAATAATTTCACTATTATCGAAGAAAATCTTTATTTAGCTAACCCAGAGCCTTTTGATCCAAGTATTATCGGAGATTATATAAATAATGCCGTTTTGGATGAGATCAGTTTCTTTTATCCGCAAAATTATGGTGATTATATCGATCTTAATAACATTTTATACCAAGTTATTTTTACTCTCTTTTATGATAGTGGCAACATCCGGTATGTTTATTTAAGCGGACTCATTGAAATGGGTGCTACTTATTATATCGATAATCAGACTTTGCATGTGACTTTTAATGGCAATGATTACTCTTTTGAAGGTTACACATTTTATGATGGTAGTCGTGGTCAAGGTTTACTAATCGATGAATTTGACTTTTATTATTTAACTGAATTAACAGCTTTACCAAATATTGGTTTAGGTGATTATTACAAAACATTTTATTATGAGACTGCTGATGGAGCCATTGTCAACGACTATCAAGAGTTAATTGCCTTAGAGATTTCTGATCCAGTAATTAAACTTTATTCTCAGACAGTAAAAATGGATCATCAAGAGCTGATGGTTGCTTTAAAAGCGGTGCCTACTTTTAGCTTTTCTGCTAGAGGTTATGACATCTCGTATAGCGTTGAAACACGTATGTTTGAAGTAACTAATGAAAATAATGAGAAGTTAATATTTGCAATCGAAGATGATTATCTCAGTTTTTCAACACTTGATAGTTATTTTAAAATCCCAACTCATAATTTTGATTTTAATAACTTTTATGATAATAATTGGTATTACAACTTTGCTAGTTTTAATCAAAACTTTAAAGGTTTAGTTGAAACATTATTTAGGTTTGATGAAGCTTTAAATAATGATCTCACTGCCGAGGAGTCTAGTTTGGGTTATCTTTACAGCAATGGGCTTTACCTCAGCATTGAAGAAGAAGGAATTTATCTACCAGTTGATGGGTTTTATAGTCGTGTTAATAGTGAGTATGTAAGTGTAACATTTGTGGAATTCACTGATCAAACTTATAGTTTTGAAATTTATAATAATGTCAGTCTTCCAATCTTTGTTGGGCTCAATAATGCAAGTAATTTTGGCTCCTATCAATATGTTTTTGCTGAATATGCCTTTGCTGGTCTTTACCAAGTTAATGTATCATTAGAACCTCTCTTCAATGATCCGTTTGATCAGTATAATATTGAAACTAACGCCAATCAACTTTATGCTCAATACTTTAAGGTAATGCCAGCAATGAGTTATTTAGCTGACTTACAAAATAATGAGATGTTTATTTTAAAAGGTGATAATTACAGTTATCAAGTTAATAAAACGAACTTTATTGAAATTTATGAGCAAGAAGAGTTAACCTATCTAATAGATTTAGCAACTTCTAAAGCCTATTATTTTAAAGCTGATGTCTTATATGAAATTTATCGTGGCGAGAAAATCTTTAACTTAGTTGAGTTTTTAACAACGACAGCAGATGAAGATTTCTCCTTTGATGAACAGACTCAGTATTGGTTAAACAATCACTCATTTAAAGGCGATTTGTCTTTAACGATTGATGTAGTTAAAGAAACATTAAGTTTTGGTGATAATATTTTAGCTGTTGATGAATATGAAATAATTGTCGGACCATTTGAAAGTCTTGACATCAGTGGTTTTACTTTTGCCGAAGAAGAGATTTTAACGATGACAGTACAGAGCCAAAACGGTTCGCCATTATCAATAAAGTATCTCGATTATTTAGGCTTTAATATGGTTTTCACAAGCCAAATATTTGAGACTTTAGAATATCAAGAATTTATGCTTAAATATGATGGTTCATACGATGATGGATTTATCTACTTTATTTATTTTGGTGAAGAAATAATCCTTGATCTTGCGGATTATCAGATTAAGATTTATGATGAAACAATTGATAAAGTAATTGTTTTTGCGGAAACCAATGACTTTAGCTATTTAGGTGATCTTGAAGAGTTTCCTGATCATCTAAACAAAGATCTCGAGGTTTTTAGAGGTTGGGGATTAAGTTATTTGAGCACAACAATATCACTTGCAGAACTTGCTGAACTCGAGCGAGAAGTCGTCAAGTTATATCCACAATATAGCGTTCCAAAAGCTGAAGAAATTTTTCCCCTTTTAGCAGAAAATGATTCAGTGCTCCTTCATTTAAATTATAACAAATATGATGGGACAAACTCGGTAAGCATTTATGCCTACTATATATATAAGGATGATGTATTTATTGTTAATAGTACAGATTTCACGAAAACAGTATATTTTAAATTTGATGATGCTAATAATAATTTAGAAATATTGTCTAAATCAGTTGGTTATCTTAAATATGATTACTCGCTCTTTACTTTAGAAGCTAATGGTAACTTCTTTGGAATTGATAATTTTAATGGCATCTTAAATGATCTTTTCTATTATCGCGATGTTTTAAATGATCTCTATACAGCCTATACAATTGAAACCATGCACTATTTTGATGATGGCAATTTAAGAGTTAGTGTTGATCTTTACAGTAAAAGACTCGCCATGACAGCTAATAAGAACCATCATTCTATTTTTATTACACAGGCTCCTCACTATGAGTTTGAAACAAATAATTTTGCAGGTACTTTGCTGGTAAATACAGATTTTACTGAAGAACAAATAATTCTTTCCAGTAATTCTTATAATTTTTTAGTCGGATTTAATTTCAATGTCGATGGACTTATTTTTGATAATTACTATCTCTATGATGAAGTAAATAGCATCTTATACGATGAACCTTTAAGCTATCATTACTTTGAAGAATTAACAGTTTATGGCAGATATATTTTGGCCAATTAAAAAGCTAAATATTTAAGAAATAGTTAACGATAATGGTTCGCTAATAAGAATTTAGTAAAAAGCGAACCTTATTGTTTTAAATTAAAAATAAAAAATACATGTAAATTGTCTTACGTGAATATCTTAGGAGGATAAAAAAATTGTTTAAAAGAGTTTCAAAATTAGTTTTAATTATTTTTGCTTCATTAGTCTTGGTTTCTTGTGGAGATAATGAAGCTACTTACGCAGTTGTTTATGACTCAGCTGGTGGCTCAAATGTCAGCGGAGAGCTAGTTCAAGCAGGAAGTTTGGCAACTCTGCCAACCGCTCCGACTCGAGATAATTATAGTTTTGTTCATTGGACTTTAGATGATCAAGAATTTACATTTGATACGCCAATAACTGAAAATATTATTTTGATTGCTAAATGGGAGCCGGTAGCTACTGATCCCGGCAATCAACCAACAAACTTTACAGTTAGATTTGAGGATGATGTGGGAAATTTAATCGCTGAGGTTACAGTTGAAGAAGGTAAATTAGTCAGCAAGCCTGCTGATCCAGTTAAAGCTCAAAACACTTTTTTATATTGGACTTTAAATGATAATGAGTTTGATTTTAATAATCCAATAACAACAGATCTTACTTTGGTAACCAAATGGGAGCCAGTAGCAGCTGATCCTGGTAATCAACCAACAAACTTTACAGTTAGATTTGAAGATGATACTGGCAACTTAATAAATGAAGTTACAGTTGAAGAAGGTAAATTAGTCAGCAAGCCTGCTGATCCAGTTAAAGCTCAAAACACTTTTTTATATTGGACTTTAAATGATAATGAGTTTGATTTTAATAATCCAA
>JAAYKO010000084.1 GCA_012522345.1 Acholeplasmataceae bacterium
CTAAAACAAATTCTTTAATAAACGGTTTATTATAAACAACTTTAAACAAATTTGTCGCTAGAAGTTGTTCTTTCAAATATGTTGCATTGTTATAACAAGCTTCATTAATTTTTTCCATTCCATCTTTACCCATTATTGACAAATAAATGGTTACCCAAAGAGCCATTAGAGATTGGTTTGAACAAATATTAGAAGTCGCTTTTTCTCTTCTGATATGCTGCTCACGTGCTTGGAGCGTTAAAACAAACCCTCTTTTGCCATCAACATCTTGAGTCATTCCGCATATCCTTCCTGGAATCCTTCTAGTTAAAGCTTTTGTCGCCGCCATAAAGCCAACATAAGGACCACCAAATTGAAGTGGGATTCCTAGACTTTGGCCATCACCTACAACTATATCAGCACCTAAAGCTCGAGGTGATTTTAAGACAGCAAGACTTTGCGGATCCGCGATCATAATAAAAAGACCGCCAGAATTATGAATTTTTTCGCCAAAATTGTGATAATCTTCAATAATTCCGTAATAGTTGGGATACTCAACAATTAATCCCGCAGCCTCTTCAGTAGCAAAATCTTTGCTTGTCTCTCCATCTATGCTTGCAATTTCAACAACTTCAATGTCTCTAAAGTGAGCATAGGTTTTAATGACTTCAATAGTTTGAGGATTAACTGTTTTACTTATCAATATTTTTTTTCTTCTTGTCTGGCTTGTTGCCATCAGCATCGCTTCTGCAGCAGCAGTTGAGCCATCATAAACAGAAGCATTACTCACATCCATACCTGTCAATTCACAAATATATGATTGAAATTCAAAAATATATTGCAGTGTTCCTTGCGAAACTTCTGGTTGATATGGTGTATAAGATGTTAAAAATTCGCCTCGGGAAGTTAAATAAGGAATAATTGCTGGAGTGTGGTGGTCATAAGAACCAGCGCCACGAAAAACTTTTAAAGTTTTATTTTTATTAGCCAATTGGGTCATCTCTTTTATTAGTTGATGTTCACTTTTAGCGAGTTCTAAATCGTAGTCTGAATTTTCGACAATTGATTTTGGTACATCTTTAAAAAGATCATCGAGACTAGTGACACCAATTTTAGCTAACATCTCCTTGATATCTTCTTTAGTATGAGGTAAGTATTTGAACATACTATAACCCTTGATAAGCTTCTTTTGTGAGAAGAGTTTTTAATTCTTCTGGATCAAAATCTTCGATTTCAATTAAATAATTAACTTTCGGATCTTCATTTAACTTTTCAGGCTCAGCTTCTAGAAGATCATTTACTTTACTCACTACTCCTCCGATAGGCATGTAAAGATCGCTTGCAGCCTTAACAGATTCAATTGCACCAAAAGTTTCATCTTTTGCAAATTTATCGCCAACACTTGGTAGTTCAACATAGACAATATCGCCTAACTCACTGACCGCATGTTTTGTCAGACCAACAATAGCCTTATTGCCTTTTACTTCAATCCATTCTTCTGTTTTTGTGTAATATTTCATTTTAACCTCTCCTTTTTTTTATAAATATCTTTTTTTTCTTATTTGAGCCTTGACTCTTCGATTTCTAATTTCAATTTCTAACTCATCACCAATTTTATAACTTGAGTCAATCAAACCATTAGCATATGAGTTTTTGGTGCCCGGAATCATAAATCCACTCGTGATGTAACCGACATATTTATCGTCATCATAAATCGAGTATCCTTGTCGAGCAACACCAGGTTTAAGTAAAACTAAACCTTGAATTTTCTCTTTTGGTTTTTTTTGATGCTGTTTGTAAAGAGCGTCTTTACCTATAAAATCTGCTTTTTTAAAATCTATTGCGAACAATAACCCTGCTTGTACTGGAGTAATGAAATTAGAAATTTCATGACCAAAAAGTGGTAATCCAGCTTCGAAACGCAATGTATCCCTACTTCCCAATCCACACGGTTTAGCTCCCAAAGTGAAAAGTTTTTTTGTCAATTGAACCATTGGCTCTGGAAAACCATAAATTTCAAAACCATCTTCACCGGTATAACCACTGCGCGAGATAACCAAACCTTTAGTTTCGATAAATTCTAAAAACTTTAAATCCGCCAGTTGAAGTTCCAAAGCCTGTTCTAAAACAGCAAGAGAGTTTGGTCCTTGTAAGGCGATTGCGGCATAATCATCTGTTTCATCAATAAGTTCGCACTTGTATTTAGTCTGTTTTAGCACTTCTTTCAAGTGAGCAAAGAGCACATCTTTATTTCCCGCATTGCAAACTAACCAAAGATCATTTTCATTAAACTTGTAGCCCATCATATCATCGACTACACCACCATCTTCTTGAGTTACAATTTGGTATTGCATTTGGTTGGAACGACATTTCTTAATATTGTTAGTAGAAACGTAATTAACAAAATCTTCTGCTTCTTGACCTTTAATTCGAATCTGCCCCATATGAGAAACATCAAAAAGACCGACATCATTTCTAACTGCTAAATGTTCAGCAATTATCCCTTCAGAAAAATTAACCGGCATGTAAAAGCCGCCAAATTCAGTAAAAACGCCTCCTTTTTCTACCATCAACGGATATAGGGGAGTTGTTTTAAGATTATGTGGTACTTTATTTGTCGCCATATCTTTCTCCTTTCAGTTTTATCTATAAATAGATTTTATATTGGCTTAACACATTAACAAATCGTTTTATTTCAGCTTCATTTATTGCTGATAAAGCAATTCTAATTCCTTGATAAGTTGGGACTACATATATTTTATCAGCTTTTAAACTACTTTTTAGCTTTTCGGGATTGGTTGTTTTTATTGTGAGAAAAAACCCGCTTTTATAGGGATAATAAGAAATCCCTTGTTTCTTCAACAAACTAACTAATAAGCCGCTTCTTTTGGCTAGAATTCTTTTTGCTCGCTGTCGCTCAACAATTAGTTCTGGCAAACTATTACTAATACTATTTAGTAAGAGGACACTTAAACTATTTGGAGCTCCATAAATTGCTCCTGCTTTTTTAGCAGTAAGGTGCTTAAATTCTTCAACTGTCGAAAGATTGCGCGAAAGAAAAATTAGCGCTCCCATTCGTAACCCATAGACACCAAATGATTTGGATCCACTAAATGCTAAATAAATATTGGTATTAAAACTATATAATTGTAAGAGCGGCATTACTTCTTGCTGAAAGTTTAGTTCGCCAAAATCTAAGTAAGCTAAATCATAAAGCACATTTATTTTAAGTTTTGTTTCAAAACTATTAACTAACTCAATAAATTCGCGATGTTCGCTGACAGTAAGACTGTAACCAGTCGGATTGTGGGCTGGATCATTAATAACAATAAATATTTCTTTTTCTGTTGTTTGGTCAAAGATTTTCTTTAAACCTGTTAAATTAAATTGATTAACGACAATTAAATTATATTCTTTAATTTCTTTATATAAAGTTAAAACCATTAGATCATATTCTGGCCAACGAATATTGGGCAATAAAACTGTTTTACCTCGATAAAAGTTTAATGCCAA
>JAAYKO010000085.1 GCA_012522345.1 Acholeplasmataceae bacterium
AGAGACCAGTGGCAAGCAATGGGAGTAAATGATTTATATCAAGTTAGTACTGCTGAAAAACATTTGCGTGAAATCATCAATAGAAGGCATATGGAAAATGGCGTCTATATGATTAACCCAGAAACAATTACTTTAGGTCACGATGTTATAATTGAGCCATCTGCAACCATTCTTCCCAACACAACAATTACCGGAAAAAGTATTATTAAAGCTGGTGCTACTATCGGCCCTAATACAGAAATACATAACTCCGTAATCTCAGATAATACAACAATAAAACACAGCTTAGTGTTTAACTCATTTGTTGATCAAGACTCAGTCGTTGGTCCGTTTAGCCATTTAAGAGATAGAGCTTCGATTGGACCCAACAATAGAATTGGCAATTTTGTTGAAATAAAAAATTCAACTACCGGTACCCAAACAAAAGCTTCTCACCTCTCTTATATTGGTGATGCGACTGTAGGTTCAAGAGTAAACTTTGGTAGTGGCTCAATAACAGTTAATTATGATGGAGTCCAGAAGCACGAAACGATTATTGGTGATGATGTTTTTGTTGGTTGTAATGTCAATATAGTGGCACCACTTAAAATTGCGGACCAAGTATTTATTGCCGCAGGCTCAACTGTGACTAAAGACATTCCAAAAGGTTCACTCTCAATCGCTAGAAGTAGACAAATCAATAAAGAAGATTACTACTCACATTATATCAATCGAAACTTAGGGTCACTAAAACATCTTAAAAAACCTAATAAATAATGTGATATAATAAATCTAACAATTGCTGCAGTTTTTAAAGTTTAACAAAGGAAAAATAATTCAATGAAAAAAAAGAAAAGGAAATATTGGCGATTATTAATCAAAATCGAAATGGCTATTTTAGATAGTTTTTTAATGGTTGTCGCTTATTTTGCGACAGTTTTTGTCAGCCATCGCTTAGGTTATCAAGTCCAAATTGGAGTCGACTTAACTGTCTCGCTTATATTAATTTTAATCAGCATTAGTTTATTTGCTGTTTTTGGAGTTTATCGAATTTTAATCTCCCATATTGGTTTTGAAGACTTAATTCGAATCACTTCTATTGTCATTATAAAAAACAGTGTTTTTGCTACTTTTTTCTTTTTTGTCAAACAAATTGAGTTTTTACAGTGGCCAATGTTTTTGTTTATCGCTCCATTAGAAATTTCGTTATTAATTTTTCCGAGAATAATTCCTAAAATAATTAAATACTTAAAAGTGATTTTTTCAAAACGCCATTATGGAATTAGAACTTTAATTGTTGGTGCAGGCTCAGGTGGTACGATTGTTTTAAAAGAGATTAATCAAAACGAAGAGCTAAACAACAAAGTAGTTGGTTTTGTTGATGATGATTCAGCTAAAATAGGTTCAAAACTTAATGGGATTCAAATCTACGGTCCAATAAAAAGCATTGTTAGTATTATTGAAGAACTTGCAGTAAAGGAAGTTATAATTGCAATCGCAAATCTATCACCTAAAGCATTATCCAATATTGTTAAAGAACTAACAGAAGCTAATGTTCGCAGCAAAAAAATTCATGTCTTATCTGATTTGAATGCCAAAAGTCCTGTGCAGCTTGTAGATGTGAACATTGAAGACTTGTTAAAAAGGGAACCGGTTGAATTAGATCTTGAAGGGCTTAAACAGTTTTTAGAAAATCAAACAATTCTAGTCACTGGTGGAGGCGGCTCTATTGGTAGTGAGCTATGTCGTCAGATTGTAGACTATCAGCCGGAAAGATTAATTATCTTTGACATTTATGAAAACTCAACATATGATACTCAGATGGATTTAAAACGTAAGTTTTATAAAAACTCTGATCTAAAAGAACCCATTATTGAAGTGATTATTGGCAGTGTTTACAACTATGAAAGATTAAAGTCTGTTTTTGAAACTTATCGGCCAAACATCGTCTTTCATGCAGCAGCATATAAACATGTTCCTTTAATGGAGGATAGTGCTGTTGAAGCCATTAGAACAAACATAGTTGGAACATACAATGTCGCAACTTTAGCAGATGAATTTGAAGTTAAAAAGATGGTTTTAGTCTCAACTGATAAAGCGGTTAGACCAACAAATATAATGGGAGCATCTAAACGTTATGCTGAACACATTATCCTTTATCAAAACAGCATTTCTAAAAACACTTCTTATTCAGCGGTTAGATTTGGTAATGTACTGGGTTCGAGTGGCTCGGTAATCCCGCTTTTTCAAAAACAAATCTCTGATGGAGGCCCAGTTACAGTTACCCATCGAGACATAACTCGCTATTTTATGACAATTTCCGAAGCAGTAAGTCTAATTTTACTTTCAGGTTTTTATGCCAAGGGTAGCGAAATTTTTGTTTTAGATATGGGTGAACCGGTAAAAATTTCAGACCTAGCAGAAAAAATGATTAAATTGGCTGGATACCGTCCCAATATTGACATTAGCATTGAATATAGTGGACTTAGACCTGGAGAAAAGTTATTTGAAGAAATTTTAATTGACACAAACCTCGACATTCATAAACCAACACCTAACGCAAAAATATTTGTTGAAAATAAATCATTCTTAACTTTTGAACAATTAAAAATTGCACAAATTATAAATTCAATCGATAATTTTACAAATGAAGAAGCAAAAGAATTTATAAAGACCATTATAAAAACTTATACTATTTTTGAAATAAATAACAAAAACTAATAAAAAAAAGACCGTCGCGGTCTTTATTATTTTAAAAGTGATGCTGCTTCATAATCTAAAAAGACAGTTACATCTGGATGTTCTTTTAAAATCGTTACAGGCCAATCGCTAGTTTTATTTCCATCGATAAGCATTTTAATCGCTTCTGCTTTATTTAAACCAAAAGCTAGCAAAATAATTTTCTTAGCCTGCATAATATCCTTTAATCCCATAGTTACAGCTCTTTTTGGAACTTCCTCTAGGGATGCGAAAAACCGGGCATTATCTTTCCTTGTTGATTCCGCTAAATCGACATATTGAGTCGTTGAATAAAAAGGGGTTCCTGGTTCATTAAAGGCGATATGACCGTTAGATCCAACACCTAAAATTTGTAAATCAATTGGATGTTTTTCTAAGAGCAGAGAATAATTTTGAGGATTATCTTGTTCGGGAAAAAAAGTGTTTTCTAGTGAAATGTTTAAATGTTTAAACAAAATATTATTCATAAAAGTGTGATAACTCTGTTCATGATCAATTGGTAAATCAAAATATTCATCTAAATTAAAAGTCGAAACATTTTTATAATCAGTTTTATTATTCTGATGGTCCACAATTAAATTTTGATAAACACCAATTGGACTTGAGCCAGTTGCTAAACCCAAAACTGCGCTTGGTTTTTCTTTGACAAGATTGATTATCATTTTTGCTGCGAGTAAATCTAATTGTTTCTTATCATCAATAATTATTTTCATTATAGTCTCCTTTGTCGATAAGTTATTGCAAAGCTTAAAGTTGTTGTAAGGATTTAATGTAGTAGATCCTGAAAACAACAATTAGCTTCCACAAAAAACTTTAACAAAAAAGACTTAAATAGTCAAATCATTTCAGATGTTTGTTTGAAAAAACAAAGTTATTATAATATAATAAGATATAACAAAATCAAAGAGGAAATGTAGGGATACTATGAGTAAAATGATTTATATTACCGACAACAAAGAGGCTGACATTAATTACATTAAAGACAGTAACACAATTACTGTATTTAAAGGTTTAAACCTAATTGAAGTACATCATCCAGCAAATGCGACTCAAAGTGCTGTGTTTTTAAAATTATTAAATCATTTCGATATTTTTATTCTCTCTAGAAGTAGAAGAGCATTAATTGAAGCTCAAGAAATATTTCAATACACAAGACTTGTCTATGAACCAAGAAGAAAAATTACAGATATTGATAAGTTGGCGAGAAGAATTTTTTCAATTCGCTGTTTTACAATTTGTTTACCAGCTGAATGTGCAACCCAAGAGATGATTAGAAAGTTTCATGTTAAAGGAATTAAAGTTATTATTCGTGCTCAAAATCAAACCGATGTCTATAAAGCAGCGCTTGCGGGAGCAGACGGTGTCTTAGGTAAAGATTTAAAACGTGTTGAAATCGAAAGTGATCTCACTACCCTGCCATTTTTAGTTTCACATCGAGGCTATCAGGTTGATCAAGTTGAAAACTCGATTAAAGCGGGCCTAAAAGCCCATCAGCATAATGCCGATGTCTTAGAGTTAGATGTTCATTTAACTGAAGATAAGAAAATCGTAGTTAATCATGATCCAACTTTAGGTCGAACTTATGATAAGGATTATGTGATTAAAATTAATAAACTGGCAGAATTGAAACAAGCGAGACAAAAACTTAATGAAACTATTTTAGATGATAGAATTGCAACCTTAACAGAATTTGATAAAGAATTACCAGAAGATCTCACCTTTTTAGTTGAAACAAAAGTAGAAGGCAATCACGCAATTAAAAGACTGTCTAGAATCGTAAATTCAATGAAAAGAAATGTAATGGTTATGAGTTTTTATCCAATCGCATTGATTAGGATGGATAGTTATATAAAAAATAACATCAATGGATTATTATTAGCATCTGAAGAAGAAAATATGGAACTTCTTCCAATTATAAAAGTTGTCAATAAGTATAAACTTATCATTCATCCTCAATATAGTAAATTCGATTACAAATGGGAACAAGAAATTAAACGCAGAATGATTGGTTATTCACCGTGGGGAATCAAAGAAGAAGATTTAGAAGATGCACTTTTCGAGCACCATGATATGATTAATTCAAATTTCGTTCATCTTTTAGCCCATCTCCCTAAAAAAATAGTGACAAAAAGAGAAATCATTTATTCATTGGGTGATAAAAAGCAACTTCAAGTTTCCAATGAAAAGGGTAAAAAACTTAAATTTAAAACCCGCATTTTATTTGACAATCCACTAGAACTAACGATTGAAAATGGGGTTATTACAGGTGCTGGTAAAACTGGAACAACTTATTTGTATGTTACTCATGGAGCAACTATTTTTAAGAAAAAAATTCACTATGCATCAGATTTGATTAAGGTTACTGTTGTTGATTCCGAGGAAAATAACAATGGCCCTAATTAAACTTAATTTTCATAGTCAATCACTAGCAAGAACTACTGATTTATATGTAATTAAACCTGACTATTTATCGCCAGATAAAGAGGTTTCCCTTTTATATTTGCTTCACGGTTACACCGGAGACTATACCAATTGGATTAGGTTTTCTAATATTGAAAAATATGTCTTTGGTAAAAATTTGATTGTAGTTATGCCGAGTGCTTATAATTCATATTTTACTGATCTTGGAACTAAAGAAAAACATTTTACTTATGTAGCAGTAGAACTTCCTAAATTTATTGAATCAATCTTTAATTTAAAAGTTAAAAGAGAAAATACGTTTGTCGCAGGTCTTTCCATGGGAGGTTATGGTGCTTTAAAGATTGCTTTAACATATCCAGAACGATACAGCAAGGCAGCAAGTTTTTCTGGAGCGTTAATAATCCAAAATATGATTACAAGAGTCAATCTTGAACGAAAAAAACATTTTGAAGTGGTGTTTGGAAAAACATTAAAAAAAGAAGATGACCTATTTTATTTAGCAACAGAGGCGCTCAATAAAGTTGATTTATATATTTCTTGTGGAACTGAAGATGCAATGTTTAAAGATAGTGCACAATTTCACCAATATTTAAAAGAAATAAACTTTAATCATTTCTATATTACAAAACCTGGTAACCATAACTGGGAATTTTGGGATCAAGAGATTAAGCAAGCGATTGAATTTTTCATTAATGAATGAAAAAAGGATGTTAACATTGAATTTGTTAACATCCTTTTTTTACTCAATCAGTTTGATTATTTCAAAAAGTATTTCCCCCGCTTTTTTCATTTGATTGATACTTAAGAATTCATAACGACCATGAAAATTGTAACCACCAGTACCTAAATTTGGGCAAGGAAGACCCATGTAAGTTAGTCTAGCACCGTCGGTGCCACCTCTTATTGCTGTGGTAAAAGGAGTTATACCAGCATTTTTAATTGCTTGTTTAGCAATTTCGATTGGTTTTAAATCAAGTTTTAGGATTTCATACATATTCAAATAAGAAATTTCAATTTTCATTTCAACAGCTTGATAACCATATTTGTTATTTAAATAATCCTTTATTGTTTCAAATTCTTTTTGTTGAACTAAAAACTTTTCTTTGTCATGGTTGCGGATAATATAAGATAAGAAAGCCTCTTCAACACTGCCACTCATATTAGTTAAATGATTAAAACCTTCTCTATTTTCAGTAAATGCTGGATTTTTAAAGACTGGCAAAAGTGAATGAAATTCAAAAGCTAAGTGCATTGCGTTAATTAACTTTAATTTAGCAGAACCGGGATGAATAGACCTGCCGTTGAACTTTACCCAAGCAGAAGCGGCGTTGAAGTTTTCATAATCAATTCCACCGACTTTAGAACCATCCAAGGTGTAAGCAAAGTCAGCCTTAAAAAAATCAAGGTTAAAATAATCAGCACCTCTACCGATTTCTTCATCAGGAGTGAAGGCTAGGTAAATATCACCATATTCAAAATTGTTTTTTAGAAGTTGCTGACAGAAGTCAACAATTATTGCAATCCCAGCTTTATCATCAGCCCCTAAAAGAGTGTTACCATCAGTTACAATAATATCGTCTCCAATGACATCATTTAAAACTGAAAAAGTTTTGGGGGACATTTGATAATCTTGATTTAATATTATTGTTGAGCCATCATAATTTTCAATAATTCGAGGCTTAACATTTTTTCCAGGCGCATCAGAAGAAGTATCTAAATGAGCAATGAAACCAACTGAATTTTTAGTTTTCTTTGTGCCCTTTATTTTGCCATAAACATAACTATATTCATCAACAAATGCCTCGACTCCAATCTCAGTCAATTCTTCCAAGAGTAAGTTTGCCAGTTTTTTTTGTTTCTCTGTTGAGGGAACAGACTTGCTGTTTGGATCTGACTCTGTATCAATTTTTGCATAGCGAATGAAACGTTTTACAATATCCATTTTTATACCTCCAGTTTAAATTATACAACAATAGCCTAAAAAAGTCTGAAATACTTTCACTTACTACTACTATTAACGATTAATATGTGGTATTATCTATATTAGAGTTTAAGGAGTGTAATAGTAGAATGCTGTTTGGAAAACATGTAAATAAGTACTATAAGAAATACGGAGTCTTGATGCTGCTAGGTGTTATTGTGTTACTGATAGTAGACTACATTAGCACTAAGATCCCTCGCAAGTTTTCGGAAATAATCGATAGTTTTGAATCAAGTGCGATGACAATAGAAAAACTTAATGGGTTTTTGTTGTCATTTTTAGTTCTTGTGGCAATTATGGCAGTCGGCAGAATGATGTGGCGCTTTTTTTTAATAGGTACAAGTAGGGGAATTCAACACGATATGCGTAAACAACTATTTTCGCATGCAACGAGTCTTGATCAGCCCTATTATCAAACGCATAAAGTTGGAGCCGTGATGGCTTACTTTTCTAATGACTTAGAAGCGATTAGACACTCATTTGGACGCGGTTTATTACTAATTTTAGATGGGATTTTCATGAGTACAATCATAATTATAAGAATGCTTGAGATGGATTACAAATTAACACTTATCAGTACTATCCCAATGTTTTTCCTAGGTGTTACAGCATTTTTCATCATTAAAAAAATGCGTCTTATTTTTAGGACAAGACAAGATTCCTTTCAAAAAATGAATGAGTTTACTCAAGAATCATTTTCAGGAATTCAAGTGATAAAAGCTTTTGTTAGAGAAGCAAAAGAAGCCTTTTTATTTAAAGAGAGAAGTGAAGATTTTTATAATAAACATATGGATTATGTTAGAACAATGGTTTGGGTTCAAATTGTAATCAATATTTTTATTAATTTAACCGCAATTACAATAATAGTTTTTGGCGCTTACACAGCAATCACAAATCCAGCCAATTTTTCTGCCGGAAACTTAACAGAATTCTTTAGCCTTTTTGGAATGTTAATTTGGCCAGTAATGGCAATCACCCAGTTTGCAAACCTCAGAAGTCAGGCTTCGGCTTCATATTCGCGAGTTGCAGAGTTTTTAGACAGCAAGTCACTATTGGTAGATGGCGAAACTGAAATTGAAATAAAAGGAGCAATTAGTTTTAATAATCTTACATTTGCATATCCTGATGAACCAGAAATTGAAGTGCTCAAAGATGTTAGTTTTGAAATAGAAGCCGGTGAGTTTGTCGGAGTTTTAGGTAGAACTGGCTCAGGTAAAACAACCTTAGTTGATTTATTATTAAGAATTTATAATGTTGATCCAAAGATGATACTTGTTGATGGTGTTGATATTATGGAACTTAAGATTAAAGCAGTTAGAGATGGAATCGCATATGTTCCTCAAGATAACTTTTTATATTCAACAACAATTAAAGAAAATATTTCTTTTAGTTCGAAAGACATTAAAGACGATGAAATAATTAAAGCTGCTCAACTAGCAGATATTTATGATAATGTGATTGAGTTTAAAGAAGGTTTTGAAACTATTTTAGGTGAGCGAGGAACAACTGTTTCTGGAGGTCAAAAACAACGGATTTCGATTGCCAGAGCTTTAGTTAAAGAAGCACCGGTCTTAGTTTTTGATGATTCTGTAAGTGCAGTTGATACCGACACTGAAGAAACCATTTTAACTAATTTGAAAAAGACAAGAAAAGGAAAAACGACTATTATTATTGCTCATCGAATAAGTACAGTTAGAAATCTTGATAAGATTGTCTTGTTGGACAAAGGAAAACTTTCAGCTGTTGGTTCCCATCAAGAACTGATGAAAACAAGCGAGTTATATCGTGATTTAGTTAAACGACAAACGTTGGAAAGTGTGGTGAGCGGCGATGCGTGATTTTGAAGAAACCACAAGGCAACAATCAGATTCCAAAATATTTAAACGGCTGTTAGAATATGCCGGACCTTACAAGAAAAACTTTATTGTCTCGATGATCTTTATTTTATTCGATGTCGCTTTATCTAGTGTCTCACCAATGCTAATCGGTCTCGCAGTTTGGATTGTTAGAACAAATAAGCCAGTCAATGAAAAAGTTGTTTATTTAATTTTAGTCTTGATTGTTTTCTTAATCAGTATTGGTGTAATGATTACGATGGTCTATTTTCAAAACATTTTATTACAAAGTGCTGGTCAAAAAATTGTTAAAGACTTAAGAAAAGAAGTATTTGAACATATTGAAAGACTCTCTTTAGGGCAATTTTATAAAGTGCCAATTGGAAAGATGGTTACGAGAGTGACTAATGACACCAGCACTTTATCAGAAATGTATACGTCGGTTATTGTTAATTTAATTAGAAATACTTTGATGATGATTGTTCAATTTACAATAATGTTGGTGATCAATGTTAAGGTCACTTTAATTATGGGAATAACACTCCCCTTTGTTGGCATCCTGACATTTGGTTATCGGAGATTGGCGAGAAATCAGTACCGCAGAGTCCGTAATGAAAACACTAATATGAATGCTTTCTTACAAGAAAACTTAAGTGGAATGAAACTCACTCAAATCTTTAATCAAGAAGAAAGAAAACATGATGAGTTTGATGCCCAAAATAGAAAACTTCGCAAAGAGCAATTAAAAGAAATAACCTTATTCGCTTTCTACCGTCCTTTGATGTATGTAATCTCAATGCTTGCAGGTTTGATTGTAATTTATTACTTAGGTTCAGATGTCGTTAGAATGATTCAAACGGGCGTTGCAGAAGAACTGATAATTATTAGAGTCGCATTGTTAGTTACAATGTATGACTATTCGATGGGATTTTATCGTCCCCTTCAAAGTTTAAGTGAGGACTTTAATATTCTTCAAAGCGCCTTTGCGAGTGCGGAAAAAGTTTTTGATGTAATCGATAGTACTCCCGAAATAGAAGATGCTCCAGATGCAGTAGAACTAGTAGATTTTAAAGGTGAAATTGAGTTTAAAAATGTTTGGTTTTATTACCTTGAAGGTGAATGGGTCTTAAAAGATATTTCCTTTAAAATTAATCCGAATGATACAATCGCTTTTGTTGGTGCGACAGGTAGCGGCAAGACAACAATTATGAATTTAATTGTGAGAAATTATGATGTTATCAAAGGTGAAATTTTAGTAGATGGTATCAATATTAAAAAAATAAAACTTGACAGCTTAAGAAAACATATTGGTCAAATGCCACAAGATGTATTCTTATTCACGGGAACAATCAAATCAAATATCGCTTTTAAAGATGATGATATTTCCACTGAGGATATAATATTGGCATCTAAATATGTCGGTGTTGATTCATTTATTGAAAGTCTCCCTGATGGGTATGATTACATTGTTCAAGAACGCGGCAGTAATTTTTCAACAGGCCAAAGACAACTATTATCATTTGCTCGCGCACTCGTCTACGAGCCGACTGTGATGATCTTAGATGAAGCAACCGCAAATATTGATAGCGAGACAGAAGAAATAATTCAAACATCGCTTGAAAAAATGATGGCAATCTCAACAATGATTGTCGTGGCACACCGATTATCAACAATTCAAAAAGCAGACCGAATATATGTGATGCAAAAAGGTGAAATAGTTGAATTTGGAAGTCATCAAGAATTATTGAAAAAAGCAGGAATTTATTATAGTTTATATGAATTACAAGACAAATAAACAAGAAGTTGCGGCTTCTTGTTTTTTTATTATGCTTACAAAAACTTTAAATTAGAAAATAAAAACGACCTTTTTTGGATTAGCTTTTTTTAATGTCAAAAATAGTTAAAAATAAACAAATCAAAAACCAGTAAAAACAATTTAATATATGGTATAATAAAAATTGTGTTTTAAGTGAGGTTTTAAAATGTTAAAGTTAAAAAACATTAAAAAGAATTATAAAGTTGGCAGCGGTTATTTTACTGCACTCCATGATATTACATTGGAGTTTAAAGACTCTGAGTTTGTAGCAATCCAAGGGCCTTCTGGTTGCGGTAAAACAACCCTTTTAAATATTATTGGTGGTCTTGACCAATATACCGAAGGTGATTTAATAATAGAAGGGAAGTCAACTAAAGATTTTTCCGATTTAGACTGGGATTATTATCGAAATAATAAGGTTGGATTTGTTTTTCAAAACTATCATTTAATCCAACATATTTCAATTATTGATAATGTTGAGATTGGAATGACTTTAAGCGGTATTCCAGCTCATGAAAGAAGAAAAAAGGCACTTGAAGTTTTAAGACGTGTTGGCCTTGAAGATCAAATCAATAAAAAAAGCGCTCAACTCTCAGGAGGCGAAAAGCAACGAGTTGCAATTGCGAGAGCTCTAGCTAATAATCCAGACATAATTTTAGCTGATGAACCTACTGGAGCACTTGATTCTAAAACAAGTATTCAAATTCTTGATTTAATTAAAGAGATCTCTCAAGAAAAGTTAGTTATTATGGTTACTCATAATGAAAAACTAGCTGCTAAATATGCCAATCGAACAATTAAAATGTTAGATGGTAATTTAATTAGTGATACAAAGGAAACTGAAGTAGAAGAACCAC
>JAAYKO010000086.1 GCA_012522345.1 Acholeplasmataceae bacterium
AAAGGTTAGTTTTTAAGAGGAAATGTGCTTTAAACAAAAAAGACTCACGAAAAAACAGAATACGTGATAGCCTTTCATTAACAAAAAGATTAAATATATTAAAAAATTATTAAACTAACAATAACAAAGCTGCAATTCCGTAATAAGTAAAGAGGGCAATAATATCATTTAATGTAGTTAAAATTGGTCCTGAAGCATTATCGGCATTGACATTAACTTTGGTTAACATTATAGGAATTAAAGTTCCTAAAACCCCAGAGAGACTCATCCCAATAAAAAGTGATCCCCCAACAACAAATCCCATTCTAAGCAAGGAAATACTTTCGCCTGTCAATGTTTGATGCTGATTAATAAAAGTAAATAAAACAGCCAAGGCAAACCCAATTATTGCGACAATAAAACTGTTTAGCACTGAAGCTAAAATTTCTTTACTAATAAAAAATCTTGTTTTGTGTTTCGTGTTTAATTCTTCTTTATGCATTTTTAAAATTGTTACAGCTAAATTTTGGGTACCGATATTTCCGGCCATATCAAGAATCATTGGCTGAAATAGAACAAGCGTTATAACAGTTGAAATTGTCGCGTCAAAAGCGGGTACACTCGCTAAGGTTGCTGCAATAATAATATTTAAGATGGTTGCGATAATCAGCCAAGGAAGGCGGTTTATACTTCTTTGTAAACCAGAATAAGATTCGTCGTGATTTCTAATATAGGCTAGCCTATTATAAGCATCATCATATTGGTTGATAAGCTGTTCTAAAACGTCATCAGCAGTAATAATACCCAATAAACTGCCACTGTGATCGATTACTGGAATCGCTGTAATATCATAGTTTCTAACCATCTCAATTGCTTCTTTAATCGTATGATCATTGTAGGCAAAGATAAAATCGCTAATCATTATACTTCTAATCGAATCAGTGTTTCTGGCGATAATTAAATCTTTTAAGTTTAAGACTCCTAACAATTTATTATCATGGCTAACAACATAAATATTATCAATAAAATCATCATCTTTTACATTGTTAAAAATATAAGATGTTGCTTCTTTTACTGAAAACCCAATGTTGATTGTTAAAAACTCTGTTGACATGATAGATGGAGCGGTATCGCTAGAATAAATTAGCAAATCACGAATTAAGTTAGCTTTTTCTGATTTAACTAAACTTAAAACTGCTTCTTGTTCTGTTTCTTCCTCAAAATAATCAATAAACTCTTTTAATTCATCAATTTCTAAATTATTTAAAATCTGCTTTCTTTTTTGTTGGCCTAAGTTTTTATAGATCTCAATTTGATTATATTCAGTTAAACGCGAAAAGACTTGCGCCATTTTTTTAATGCCAACCAGTTGGACAACTCGTTGTTGTTCTGCTTTTTCTAATTCTGATAGAAGTTCAGCAATGTCATAAGGTTGCATCAAATTGAGTTCTTTTCTAAGCAAATAATTGCTCTTTTTAAAATCTAATCTCATATGATTCCCACCCCTCTTAAAATAAGAGTAGCTATCCCAAAATAAACAAGAGCGGAAAAGAGGTCAATAATAGTTGTAATAAATGGACCACTAGCAACAGCAGGATCAATTTTTAACAACTTCAATAAATGCGGAATTCCAATTGCCAAGAGTGGTGAGATTGCGACAACTATCGCCAGCGAACCACCTAAAATACTTGCAAAAATTAAAGCGACTTCAACTTTATGGTAATCGAGTTGGATATTTGGAGAGATATTTGTAACTAAAACAAATAAAAAGGAAATAAGAAAAGCAATCACACCTAAAATCAGACCTGTAATCAGTCCTGAAGAGATCTCTTTTAAAATATCTTTCCCCTTCATCTTGCCTTCATTAGAAATCGCTTTTAAGGCAATTGCCAACGTTTGTGTAGAAACATTTCCTGGCGAATCGAGCATTAATGGTTGGAAAAAAACTAAAATTGCAATTCCAGCAATTGCGCTGGTCATTAAATCTGTAAATGAAATAAGCGGAATTGATAAAATCATCAATACCGCCAACCAAGGAAAGCGATAAAGAGCAGTTTTCAGGGGGCCTCTTGTTTCATCTTTAGATGGTAGCGCCGCAAACTGATGAAATCCTTCTTCAGCTTCTAAAGCGGCGACGTCTAAAGCATCATCTAAGGTTAAAATCCCAATCAATTGATTTTCTTCATCGATTACTGGCAATTCAAAAACCTCATAGTTTTTCATATCATAGACAGCTTCAGCGATAAAAGATTTGTCGCCAACTGTTGGGACTTGAGTCATAATCTCTTCAATTAACTTTGGGCTTCTAGCTTTTACTAATTTTTTGAGATTAACAGCACCCAAATACTCTTTATTTTCATCGACAACAAAAAGCGTATTAATCGTTTCAGCATCAGGTGCTTGGGCAATTAAACTTGTAACTGCTTCTTTAACATCCATTTTAGGACTTATTACAACAAACTCATTGTTCATATAGGCCCCAACAGCATCTTTACCATACTTGATAAACTCTTTAATATCTTCTTTTTCACTTAAAGATTCAATGACTTGAGTTCTTAATTTCTTATCTTGATATGCTTGGAGGATATCGACAGCATCATCAACAGTCATTTCATCTAAAATTTCTCGTTGTTTTTCGAGATTAAATTCTTCTAAAATATCAGCAGCAGTTTCAGGTTCCAAATAAGCAACAATCTCAGCAATTTGTTCATTAGTTAAAAAATGATACAACTGCTCACGTTCAGCAATCTCTAAAGTCATTAAACTAGTCGCTATATCATGAGAATGCAGTTCATCGATGCGCTCTTGAAACTTTTCTTTTGATAAGTTTAAGTCAAGCAATTTCTTAATCATAAAAGCCACTCTCCTGTATAGCATTTTAACACAAAAAAAATGTCTAGCCAATAAAAAAATAATCGTTTTAAAGCAAGTTTTTCTAAAAGAGTCATCTTTTTTAAACAATTTATTCAACACAAAATCATAGTTATTACCTGCTGTTCCACTAATATTTAAGCAAATAAAATTATTATAGTTGATGAATAAAAGTTTAATTTTCTTTAAAACTAGCTCGAAGTTAAGACTTAACACGAAAAAAAAGCCACCCTTTATTTGAGATGGCATTATTGCAATAAATATTAATAAATAACTATTTATTTTTGAGGTCTTTCTTTTCGAACATTATAGTAGTCAAGCTCTTCTTTCATATTGTCAGGAATGGTTCTTGGAATTGGCATAACTACTGAGTTGGCAATCTTTTCGGTAAAATCAATGATAAATTTGCAAGTTTTATAGTATGCTTTTTCATCTAGAAAATCGATTAGATCTTTTCTTGAATGAATTTCAGCTCCACCTCTTGGTGCCAGTCTAGCAAAACTCATTGCTGGGACTCCAGCATCAGCGAAAGGTGTTGAGTCGGAGGAATAAACGCCTTGACGAACTCTAATTGGAAATCCAACTTCTTTGGCATAATAATCGAGATAATCAATAAATGATTTTTCAGTTGTGCACACTGCAATATCATAACCTAAAACAACCCCAGTCATATCAACATTTACAACAAACTCAAAAGCTTCCAATTCTTCTTTGTGAGCCTCAACGTAAGCTTTAGCGCCGAGCAGCCCCATCTCTTCTGAGCCACACCAAATAAATTTTAAAGTTCTTTTTGGGGGATGTTCTTTAAAGTAATTAATCAATTCTAATATGGTTGCACTACCTGTCGCGTTATCAAAGGCACCTGAAGAAAAAACAACTGAATCATAATGAGCAGTAACCCCAATTACTTTATTAGGATAAGTTGTCCCTTTAATTTTTGTTACAACATTATGAGAATTTCTTTTTGATTCTTTTTGAGTTAAAGTTAGTCTTACTTTACTTGCTTGTTTTCTAAGTAATTCTTGGGCAGTTTTAATCCGCATCGTAACACCAGGAATTTTGCCGTGTTTGTAGTGAGGTAATCTTAAAGACCACTGGTCTAAATCAGTATTAGTATAGTCATCATAAACACTACCAGAAACTGAAATAAAGCCTTTAACTTCATTTTCGACTAGCTTTTTGTAAAGAGCGTAAGGCATTCTTCCATTGACAAGAACGATCTTATCCTTTAAGTCAACTAAATTTGCAGCAACCCCATTTTCAATATAAACTAAATCAGCTGTTATTCCTTCTTTTGGCGTGTTTCCGCTCATCCCATAACCCGTAACACTAATTGTCTCTTTAAAGGGCTCTAAAACTTCTAATTTAGCTGTTTCAATTTGATAATAATCAACTTCAAATGCTTCCAACTTTGAATCAAGATCTTTCTTTTTTAATTCTTCTTGAATTATCTTAGCAGCTTTCAGTTCTTCTTTTGAACCACCTATTCTTTCAAATGAAATCTTTTCAATTAAATCAAATGAATTATAATTTTTCATCATCGACCAACTTTCTCCTTTATTTAAAAATATTTTTTTAATTGTTTTGCAATAAACTCATAACCTAAATTATTAATATGTAAACCATCATCAGTATAGTTCTTATTTAAATTGCCAGTTTCATCTATCAATAGACTATAAATATCAAGATACGTTATGTCCTTGATTATTTTAAGTTGTTGATTAATTTCCTTTATTAGAGTATTTGTTCTTAAGTTGACACTTGCTTTATTTACGCTATAATTAACTGGATAAATCGATTGTAGAATGATTTTAACAGTTTTAAGTTCAGCCCTAATCGCTTTAACAATTTCTTTTATTCGCTCACTGACCTCTTTAGTTGATTGTGTCAGTAACGCTAGGTCGTTTGTCCCAATTAAAATAACAACAATCCCAGGTTTTAACTGAAAGACAGATTGTTCCAAACGTTTTAACACCCCAACAGTAGTATCACCACTGATTCCTCGATTATAAACATTTAAACCATTGAAGAATTCATAAACATTAAAACCTTCAGTAATCGAATCACCTAAAAAGACTATTCCTTCAGGCTTAACATACTTATTAAAAAAACTAAAGGCTTTTAACCTTTGGTTGTAATGTGTTTCCATAAAAAAAATCCTTTCATTAAAGTATTTAAAGTAATTTTAACGCAAGAAAAAACTATTATTACAATAGTTTAATCTTCGCACTTAAAAGGTATTAAGCTTTTTATCTTGCTTCATCGATTCTCACGACAATAATATGAGCTTTTTTATGGGTGTTTTTAACGTATTTTACTTCTTTAACTAAATAATCTTCATAATTCGGTTCTAAAAGAAAAGAACCATCAGTTTTTTTAATTATAACATCCATTACATCATCTTCAAGCTCATTGTCTAAAAATTTCGTTAGGTTCATTTTGTTCCCCTCCCATGTAACATTTATCTTTATTATAAATAGTAAATCGAGAAAATTCAATCTTTTTTTTAATAATTTTTTATTGATAGTGATATTTGATATAACTTTCAAGGATAAGCAATTTTAAAATATTATTTTGCTTTAATTTGCTAAAGTTATTAAATTATAAAATTAGAAAAGTTAAATTATGTGATTTTACCCAAAATTACAATTCTTCTCTAGCAACTTTAATAACTGCCTCACTAACAACTCTGCTTACCGCTTCATCAAAAATGTGGGGGATAATATTTTGCTCATTGAGTTGTTCTGCTGTCACTAAGTTAGCAAGGGCATATGATGCAGCAACTAACATTGGTTTTGTAAACTGTTTAGCGCGAGCTTCTAAGATTCCCTTAAAGAGCCCTGGGAAAGCTAAAGAATTATTGATTTGATTGGGAAGATTTGAAAGACCAGTTCCAACAATTCTTGCTCCTCCTGCAAAAGCTTCATCTGGATGTATTTCTGGGACTGGATTTGCGAGGGCAAACACAATCGCATCGTCGTTCATCTTTTTAATCATTGTTCGGTCAACAATATTTCCAGCGCTAACACCAATAAAAACATCAGCATCTTTTAAAGCATCTACTAATAAACCTGTTTTTTTTGTTTTATTTGTCAATTCAATTAATTCTTTTTTGGCAAAATTAAGATTATCATCAGTATAACTTAAGATTCCTTTTTTATCACAAACAACGAGATCTTTCACACCTAGATCAAGTAGAAACTTTGTAATTGCGACCCCAGCACTTCCAGCACCATTGATTACTACGCTAATTTTTGCTAAATCTTTTTTAACGATTTTTAAAGCGTTAATCAAAGCTGCTCCAACAACAACCGCAGTCCCGTGTTGATCATCATGAAAAACTGGGATATCTAAAAGCTCTTTCAAACGTTTTTCAACAAGAAAACATTTCGGAGCGCTTATGTCCTCTAAGTTAATCCCGCCAAACGATGGCGCAATCATTTTAACAGCAGCGACAATCTCATCTACTGTAGTCGCATTTAAAACTATTGGAATCGCATCTACACCGGCAAATTCTTTAAAAATGGCACATTTGCCTTCCATTACTGGAATTGCAGCTAAAGGTCCAATGTTGCCTAAACCTAAAACTGCACTACCATCGCTGACTACTGCTACTGTGTTTTGTTTTGCGGTAAGACTATATGCTTCTTCTGGATTTTCCGCAATTGCTAAGCATGCTGCTGCCACACCCGGAGTATAAGCTAAAGCCATATCAGTCATGTTTTTTAAAGGAACTTTACTTTTAACCGCTATTTTCCCTTTTGCTTCTCGATGCAGTTTTATTGATTCTTTTTTTAAATCCATATCAAATTATCCTTTCTTATTTTTTTTCTTTTTAAACCATCTTTTGTAAAATCAGTTTTTGTGATACAATTTTATTTGGTGTGATAAAAATGAAATATCTCAAAAAATACTACTTAAATTTTATCTTTTTAATTATTGGAACACTCTTCATATCTATTGGAGGAGTTCTTTTTTTAACCGCGAACTTAGGTAGCGATGCCTTAATGGTTTTAAATCAAGGAATCGCCAATGCTTTAAAAATAGATGTTGGCTATGGAATTATAATTAGCAATCTTATTTTACTTGTTGTAATTATAATTCTTGATCGAAAGACAATCGGCATCGGTACTTTCTTTATTACAATATTTTTAGGATTAACTATCAATCTTTTACAAAGTTTTAACTTAATTCAAACCTCAGATCGCTTTTTTATTAACCTTATAATTGTTTTTGCTGGAATAATAATTGGCGGTTTTGGAATCGCAAGCTATATTTACGCAAACCTTGGTCTTTCACCTTTTGAAGGCTTAATTATTTATATTGTTAATCGCACAAAGTGGCACTTTTGGTTGATTAAAATTATCAATGATGTTATTTTATTTACAATTGGATTTTTACTAGGAGGAGTTTTTGGAATCGGTTCTGTTTTAACAGTTTTCCTGTTTGGACCAATTATTAATTTTTATTTGTTTCTCCTGAAAAAAACAAATCTCGTCAAACAACGAGAAATAGAAATTAAAGGCTAATTGCCTTTTTTTATTATTCCTGAAGTAGTCTTGCGACAACAAATAAAAGATCGGATAAGCGATTAAAATATTTTAAAAGGTTTTGATTAAGCTTTTTTTCCAAATGAAGTCGAACAATTAACCTTTCAGCTCTTCTAGTGACAGTTCTTGCAATATTGACTATCGCAGCTGCTTTATTTTGGTCAAATTCAATAAAAGAACTTAGAGGTAAGAGTTTTTCCTCAAACTGATCAATCTTTGCTTCAAGAAATTCAACATCAGTTTTCTTAATTAAAGTTTTATTAGCGGCAATCTCAAAACCAACACTACGCAGCGTTTCTTTAATTTTATCGATCAAATTGGTAATAGTTTGATCAGTAATTTCTAATTTCGCTAAACAGAGATATGCATTGAGCTCATCAACAACACCATTTACTTCAATTCTTAAATCAGTTTTCAAAACACGCTCTTTAATTAAATCTGTCTTTCCTAAATCACCTTTCTTAGTATAAATTTTCATCTTTTTTCGCATCCCTACTTATTTTATTTTAAAGGCTAATTTCAATTCCTTTCAACTAATTTAATCTTAACATTAAGCGACTTGAAATACAACTTACAAAGAGCTTTTAAATTTTAATAAAACTTTTTTTAACTACCATTAAAGATCTATCAAAATCTTTCTTCTAGCTTGCAATCAAGAGCTTTTTCAATTAAAATTAAGATGATTTAAACTTCTTTCCAACAAACTATAAAAGGTGAAAGTTAATGAATGAACAAATCTTGACTGCACGCGAAGAAAAAATAAATTTAATCAGCCAATTATTTAACTCTTATCCCCGGAGTTCTTTAATTACAATCAAAGTCAACCGGCCTGGCCTTAAA
>JAAYKO010000087.1 GCA_012522345.1 Acholeplasmataceae bacterium
CCGTTACAAGCAAGCCAAAGAAAAAAGACAACGACACAATGACAATGAAATTTTTGCTGCATAAAGACAAAGAAGAAAAAGGAAAACCCAGCCCACAAAAGCAAGAGTGTAGCTGCCCTTCCCTGCAATCTTCCCTTCGCAGCCACACACATGCTTTTTTACCAGCCCACGGGCGACATAAACATAAAACGGTAAAGGCGACCACCATTAACGGAGCCAAAACAATTAATTTATAAGAATATGTATAACGAACAATTAGAAAAATTGATTGAGATGGCACTCATGGATGGAGTGCTAACAGAAAAAGAAAAACAAGTGCTTTTTAAAAAAGCTGAAGCAATGGGTGTTGACCTTGATGAGTTTGAAATGGTGTTACAAGCAAAATTGTTTGAAAAACAAAAGAGTGATAAGCCTGTTTCTGCTGCACCTAAATCAGATAAACTGGGTGATGTTAGAAAATGTCCTGCATGTGGAGCAATTGCCGAAACCTTTGCAACTAAATGCTCCGATTGTGGAACAGAATTTAGAAATATCGAAGCGTCTCAAAATATCATCAAATTTTTTGAAAAACTTGATGATATTGAATCTAATAGAAAAGACAATATATATGAAACAAGTAATACTAATAGTTCGATTGGCATAGGTACAATAATAAAGTGGCTATTTTTTTGGTACATTCTTTTACCATTAAAAATTGTAAGTTTTTTCATTAACAAATCAAAACCTGCAAAGTGGTCAACTACAGATTCACGAAAAGAGGAATTAGTTCTTAATTTCCCTGTACCTGCATCAAGGGAAGAAATATTAGAATTTTTAACTCTTGCATCGAGCAGAATTAATTCTAATACATATTTTAACGCATTTGCAGAAGAAACTAAGTATAAGGACACTTGGAATAAAATTTGGTTAAAGAAGATAGAGCAAATTTACTCCAAGGCTTCGTTAGCGATGAAAAATGACAAAAAGTCTTTAGATGAAGTTAACAGTTTTGCTGAAAATGCTAGACTAATTGTTAAAAGTAACAATAAGAAAGTTCTACATATTGCGTTAGGATTCATTACTTTAATTGCAGTACTTATTATTTGGGGCATTATCTCAAGCAAAATCGATGATAATAATTTAAATCAACAGAAAGAATTAAAAACAAAGGCAGAAACCTTTATAAAAGCGGAAGAATATGATAAAGCAGAACAAATAATTACAACGTTAGAGAATGAATCTTTTATTGTTGAGTTAAAAAGTAAAATCCAGTTAGAGGAACTTTCAAAAAAAATTGATGCACTTGAAATTTATCTTGAAAAAAAGGAGTATTCTAAAATTAAATTAGAACTTGATAAAATTGTTTGGAAAAAAATTAGTACAGAATATTCAACAGAAAGTGTAGAACGTGACATTTATAAAACTTTTTTGCAGAAAAAAGAAGCAATCAACAATCAACTACCTGAAAAATTCAAAGTTGAAGTAGGTAGTGAATATTCATTATAAAAATTAAATCAATATGGGACTATTTGGAAAAAAATCAGAAGGCGGTTTAATGGATGTAATCCGCTGTGACGAACAAGAATATCTTGTTTGGAAATGGCGACCTTCGGGCGAAGCCAATTCAACAAAAAGAGAAAATGCAATACGCTATGGAAGTAGTTTGCGAGTAAAAGATGGAGAGTTAGCCGTTTTTGTATACCAACAAAAAGACGGTTCAATGCAAGATTTTATTGTTGGTCCTTATGACCAAACAATAAAAACTGCAAACTTTCCAGTTTTATCAAGTATTGTAGGTGCTGCTTTTGGCGGTGCTTCACCATTTCAGGCAGAAATCTATTTTATTAATCTTTCAGGAAACGTACAAGTAAGATTTGGGATACCTTATTTTGATGTATTTGACCCAAGATTTTTAGATTTTGCTGTTCCAATGGCTGTACGCGGAACTATAACATTTAATATCACAGACTACAAAGGATTTATTAAGCTAAACCGTTTAATTAACTTTGAATTAGACGACTTTAAAA
>JAAYKO010000089.1 GCA_012522345.1 Acholeplasmataceae bacterium
AGGCTGGTTATGGCTTATCGTTACCAAAGATAATACCTTAATGATTACCACTACCGCCAACCAAGACAATCCTTTAATGAGTGATATTGTATATCCAGGTACTCCTATCTTAGCTATTGACAGTTGGGAGCACGCCTACTATTTAAAATATCAAAATAATAGGATGGAATATTTAGAGGCTATTTGGCATGTAATCAATTGGGAAAGAGTAAATTTTCTTTATGAACAAGCTACAGAGTAGTCTTTTTTTAATACCTTTACTATAAAAAAGAGATAATTATCAATGGTTATTTCTTTAGTTGGCAAAGGATTATAAGCGTAAACCTTTCTTAACAGTTTCTGTAACTTCTTCTACCGTTTTGGGCAGTGCTGGACCGAGGATACGGCAACCGTTTTCAGTTATCAGAATATCGTCTTCTATGCGAATCCCTCCTGCATCTTTATAACTTTCAATTTTTTCATAGTTCAGAAACTGTTCAAACTTTCTCTCTATTTTCCAAATATCTATCAATTCTGGTATAAAATATATTCCAGGCTCAACAGTAATGATAAATCCTGTTTTTAACTCTCGTGCCATGCGTAACGCTGCTAAACCAAAAGTTGTACTACGCGTGATGGTATCATCGTAACCTACATAGTTTTCTCCCAGATTTTCCATATCGTGCACATCAAGTCCCAATTGATGTCCTAATCCGTGGGGAAAAAATAGAGCATGTGCTCCCTCCTGAACCGCCTCTTTTATATCTCCTTTCATCAATCCTAACTCCTTTAATCCCGTTGCAACGATTTGAGCGGCTAAAAGATGAATATCTCGGTAAAATACTCCAGGTTTTGACGCTTTAATAGCTTCGGTATTAGCACGTAAAACAATTTCATACAATTCTTGATGACGGGTGGTAAAGTTGCCATCAACGGGAATAGTTCGAGTATAATCAGAAGTATAGTGATAAAGGTTAGTAGCACCAGCATCCATCAGTAGTAGTTTCCCCGCTTGCAATATGCCATCATGGCAATGATTGTGCAGAGTTTCACCATGTTGTGATAAAATAATTGGAAAGGAGACCCCATTACCATACGAAAGAGAAATTCCTTCTGCCATACCCGCTAAGTAACGTTCACTAATACCTGCATGGCAAGATTGCATCACTGCTAAGTGCATTTTAACCCCAATGTCGCAAGCATTTTCTATCTGTTCTATCTCTATTTCCTCTTTAACAGAACGTAGCTGAACAATTGCCTTGATAAGCTGAATTGAAGCACGAGTTTTAAGTTGCTCAATAGGAAGATTTAAAATTTGTGAAAGAAAAATTTGATTTTCTGCTTGATAGGGAAAAATAAAATGAATATTTCTACCTTTTAAGTAATTATCTATTTGGTCAAAAGGTAACGTTTCTTTAACCATCACCTCCGTTGCTAATTGCTGCATTGAAGGTTGCTGCCCTATCCAAATAATGTCGTCTATTTCAAAATTATCCCCAAAAAGAATTTCCTTATTTTCATCAAAATCAATGATAGCGGCAATATTGGGAATTGCGTGACCGAAAAAGTAAAGAAAAGTACTATCTTGCCGGAAGGGAAAAGTATTGGCAGCATAATTCATAGGGAGTTCCCTGTTACCTATAAAAATAGCTACACCTGTTTGAATTTCATTTTTTAATTTTTCTCGACGTGAATGATAAACAGAAGGTTCAAAAAGCATACTCATAATTTTAATTACTAAT
>JAAYKO010000088.1 GCA_012522345.1 Acholeplasmataceae bacterium
AGAAAACAAAATAAGGTATTATGATTCTATTGCAACTTTCATGTATGACTTGAAAACTCATGATGAAATCCCTTCTGATTATCATTTTGTTAACAATTTGCTAACTATGGACATCTATCGACAGAGAAAGGTTGCAAAATATATGTTATCAAAGTTAGAAAACTATAACTTTAAAGAACAAATTCTAACTGATGAACTTACTGTTGAACATGTTATGCCACAAACTTTAACTGCATCATGGCGTAAAATGCTTGGTAACAACCATGAAGAAATTCATGAAAACTATCTCCATACTTTGGGCAACCTAACCTTAACTGGATACAATTCAACATTGAGTAATAAATCCTTTGATGAGAAGAAAGAAACTTTAATTAAATATTCAAAAGCAAATCACTTAAATAAAGATATCTTAAATTGTGAAATTTGGAATGAAAAAAACATAATAACAAGAACAAAAAGATTGGGCGAAGAAATACTAAAAATATTTGAAGTTCCAGAACACGATGGTAGAGGTCTTCGGTTTGAAGCTGTTGAAGAGTTTGACTTAAATTACAATTATGAGGAGATTAAAGGAAGAAGAGCATTTTCAATTAAATTTATTGATATGGACAAAGAAATAAAAACCAACAACTTTAGAAATATGTTAATTGAAGTCATCCATATTTTAGATAACATCGATTCCAGAAAAATGGATGATATCGCTGCTGATCTTTTTAACCCTTGGGAAAGCGGTAAAAATGATAAAATATCTAATTTTGAAGGACTACCTAATAACCAATATCACCAAAAACTAAGAGATAATTTATATTTAGTTGGTGGGTTTAGTTCAGCTGGCGTAATTGAATCAATTAGAAAATTGATGAATTTATACAATATCGATGAAAATCAATTTGTGTTTTATTTAAGAGTTAGCGAGTAAACATAATAAAATATTGTAATTACTATTTAAGTTCGAAAGGATGAAAATTAAATGAGAAAACACAAACTTTTTAAGTTTATTGATTTAATAATTTATTTTAACATTTTTATGTTTTTAAGTTTGGGGATAACTTCAATAAGTGATAAGAATGCTGTCGCAGTTTTTTCATTTGTTATAGCATCGATTAATGTGCTTTATTTGGTTTACAGCGTTAATAATAGAATTAAAGTTTCTAAACTTGAAGAAAAAAGCTTAGAAATTGAATATGAAACTGAAGAAATAATAAAAAAAGAAGATGAAATTGATTTAAACTATATTAAACTAATCTCGCTAGAAAGAAGAATTGAAACTGAAATAAAACATCACTTCCCCAACAGTAAAATAATCAGAAATGCTTATATTCCTAAAAAAGATGGAACATATAGTGAAATAGATTTAATTGCCATTACAAGTGGCGGAATATTTGTTATTGAATCAAAGAATATCACAGGCACTATTAAGGGGACTTGGGATAAAAAGGAATTAATAATCGCTCATCCAAGCGGTGAATCGTATAGTTTATTGAACCCAATTGTACAAAACACAAATCATTATTATTCACTTAAAAATTTATTAGACTTAAGCAATGATTACTATAAAAACATCGTTGTTTTTGGAAATAAAACATATATAGAAAGCTTCAAAGGCGTTCCGTACTACGCACAAGTGTGTAAGATTGATCATATAGCAAACGCGATGAAGAGAATTACAAATAGATTTAGGGTCAGTTTAAAAGATTATCAAATATATGATATATATGAACATTTGCTACCATTTGTAGAAAAAACAGAAGAGAAAAAAGTTAAACATCTTGAAAGCATAAAAAATAAGAAAAATAATATTTTGTGATTTTCATTGACTAAGAAAGCAGGTGGAGAAAATGAATTTCAAAAATCTTTTTATTGAGTTCTCAGAAGAAAAACGGACTCTTACAAGTAAAAAGGTGGATAGCAATTCTAATTATTATAGGATTGTTATGAAAGATATGAGAAATAATCTTAAAAATTACATTCAACAGACAAATTTAATTGTCAGTCCTTCAGTTGGCAGAGGAAACTATGCCGATGTGCCGTGGATTTGTATTTTATCTGATAATCCAAGGATTAGCCCAAGTGCGCAAAAAGGAATCTATATTGTCCTGCTATTTACTAAAGAAGGAGATGCTTTTTATCTCACTTTAGGGCAGGTATTACAAATTTTAACAAAAAGAATTTAACCCCGAAAAAAAGAAATGATCTTATTAAAAAAACAGTTGCTTATTTTCAAAGTGAAATTCCTAAATCTTTATTAAATAATTATAACTTTACTAAAGATAAACTCATACTTGGTGATAAGATTAGCAATTTGGCAAAAGGATATATTAAAACAGCAATTATTTCAAAAAGATTTGTCGTCAGCAATTTTGAACAAAACGATTTTTATCGCTCACTTGCTGCATAAATACATGAAAACAATGAAATCGTCGATTACATTGGAAACAAATGATATAATGATGTAATCGAAAACATCTCGCCATCAGAACTTCTGATTACAAGCGATTTGGCATTAGAACAAATAGATCGAA
>JAAYKO010000010.1 GCA_012522345.1 Acholeplasmataceae bacterium
AGTTTTAGAAGCGCTAAGTTTAGAAGCTAGATGGGAAATTGACTATGATCAAGCACTTGTTGCACTTGTTGCGTTGTATGAAGACACATTTGAAGATCCAGACTGGCTGGCAGTAGAAGATGTTGAACTAGTTTCAATAGTAAACTTTGTACCAGTTACTTGGGTTTCAGGGAATCCAGAATATTTCAGCAATGATGGTGAAGTTACAAGACCTGCTTACAGTAAAGGTGATCAATTAATTCAATTAACAGCTGAACTAACACCGGTACATTCATATATGTTCTTTTTCTTAGTTGGGAAGTTAGAAGAAACAACTGCAGAAAAAATCGAAAAAGCACTTGATTTTGTAACGGTTGTTCCAGTATCTCCATCAGGATATCAAGAAGAAAACTTTAAAACTTTAGATACAATTAAAATTGAAGGTGAAGAAGTAGAAGTAACTTGGACAACATCTGATGACACCGCAATGCAACCTAATGGTAATTTAGTGCCATTTGTTGAACCAGATGAAAAAGATGTAATTTTAACAGCATCGATTACTTATCAAGAAATTACACTCACTAGAGAAATTGAATTTAAAGTTAAAAAAGTAGACAGAGCAGCTGAAGGATTTGATACAGCTTTAGTTGAAGACAATAAAGATAAGAAAATCTTTGTTCCTAACGTAATATTCTATACCGATATTGCAACTCAAAAAGATAACCCAGTTGGCTACTATTTAGCTTCAAAAAATAACACCATTGCCTATGTACACGGCGCTAGACCAAAAGAGGTAGTTAGTGGTAAATTATATGATGTTACTTTTGAAGTAGACATTTATTTTGGTTCATTCCAAATCAAAAACGTTGTGTTCTATAACGAAAGAGATGGCGAACTACCAACGATTACACCAAAAGAAATGACGTTAGATGAAATAGTTAACTTGACAAGACCAACAGATGTTCCTTTCCAACAAGAAGTTTACTCATTAAAGAGTGTTAAAGTTAGAGTTGATGATCTAGGCGACAACTATAAGACCTTCTTCGTTAATTATGATTTAGAAGATGATGCAATTTTAACCGACATGAATAGTATAATGCTATATTACGTTTCAGACTTTGAAAAGATTCAAGCTCTTGACGGTAAGAAGATTAAAGAAGTTATCGTAATTAATAACGGTTATCGAACAAACAATATTGTTTGGTATGTAAACTATATTGGTGATGGATCTGACATCGAACTTGAACCATTAACACCAGAAGAAGTTAAGGATGCAACAATTGAAGAACTTGGAAATAGCATACCGTATAGAGTAGTTAAAGATGGAAAAATAAATCTTATTGATGGATTCTTAGGATCTACTATTGAGTGGAGCTCAGATAACGTTGAAGTCATTGACGCAGAAACTGGAAACGTAGTTGTTCCTGAAGTAGCAACTGAAGTTAAATTAACAGCTACAATTACTGTTGAAGTTGAAGATGGCGCTGATGTTGTAGGAACCTTCGAAAGAACAATTTGGGTAGGCGACTATGCAGACTTAGAATTATCAGAAGTTATTGATTTAATCGACTATGACGATGTATTTGCTTTAATGCCATTTGCAGTCAAAGCTATTGTTACAGCTAACTCTGGAAACAACACTTGGACAGTAGAAGATGCAAGCGGAGCAATCACAGTATATTCAAGCGCAAAATATGAAATTGGTTATGAATATACATTCTTTGGTGTAAGAAGCTTATTTAATGGTCTCAGACAATTAGCTCAAGATAGCGCTGTTGCAGCTGTAAAAGGCGAACAAAAAGCACTTCCAGAAGCTAAAGTATTAACTGAAGCTGACCTCAAAGAGGGTATCGATGAATATCAAGCACACTTAATTACAATAATGGGCTTAGTTGTTGAAAGTGTAGCAGTAGATAGCTATGGCACAATCGACATGGTTCTAAAAATTGGTGAAGAAACACTTGCCCTTAGATGGGATAACAGAGTAGTTCTTACTCCAGAAGCTAAAGCTCATCTCCAAGCAATCGTTGTTGGCGAAAACATTAACTTAGTTGGCGCACCGCTTACTTGGTATAATGGACCACAAGTTGCTTATGACAATATTGATCAAATTGCATTTGTTGTTCCTGAAACAGATGCAGGAAAAGTTGATGCAGCACTAGCCGCTTTAAACCTTCCAGATTTAGTAACTGAAGCAGGAGATTTAGAGTTTGCTGCAGAAGGAAGATTTGAAACAACAATAGCTTGGACATCAAGCAACGAAGACGTAATTTCTAAGACTGGAGTTATCGTAATGCCAACAGCTAATGAAACAGTCTATGTTACTGCAAAAGTTACCTTTGGCGATGTAACAAAAGAAAAAGTCTTTAGCGTTTATGCTCAAGTTGATGAAACTTTATTAAACGTCTTCCTAGCAAGAAAACTTGCAGTAGAAGCAGAAGTTAAATTAGAAGGCGTTGTATCGGCAATTGCTTATAATGTCGATGGTGATGTTTACTATGTTTATGTAAGTGACCAAGATGGCACCACAATCACTCTATTTAGACCAACAATTTCTGGTGTAATAGTAGGGGACAAAGTTGTTGTTGAAGGCGAAATAGATAATTATAATGGACTCATTCAAGCAAGAAATGCTACAGTAACAAAAGTAGCAGGAGAAGTTGCAGTTCCCGAGACAATAGTACTTGATAAAATTATTGAATTTACTGCTGATGATCAAGGAAAACATTATAGTATTGATAATCTTTACGTAGTATCTGTAAGCGACCGTTCACTGTTCTTAACAGATTTAACAAACAAAATTACAGCTTACATCGATCCAAACGTTCCCGGCTTAGTAGCTTATATTGCTGATTTTGTTGGCAAAAAAGTTAATTTGGTCGACATTCGTTTAGGTTGGTATAACGGTGGACAATTCTTAATCCAAGATGAGTTACAAGTAGTAGCTGAAGATTTAACTGACAGCGACAAAGCCTTAATGGACTTATATCGACTCAGTTTACCAGAAATTCTTATTGATGATGAAGATTTAACATTAGCAGCTAAAAGTGATCATGACTTAGATATTGTTTGGACTACATCAGACCAAGATATTATTTCTGATATGGGTGTTGTAGTACTTCCAGAAGAAGATACAGTGGTTACTTTGACCGCAACAATTTTTGTTGGCGAAGAAGAATTCGCTAAGGAATTTGAAATCTTAGTTAAAGCTCCAATAGAAGCAGATGAAGTTGTCGCAATTTATGACTTCACTAAACTAACTGAGAAAAAAGGAAGCGAAATAACTAGTCAAGCGGCTTTCCTGACAATGTTAGGAAAAGTAACAACTTCTGAGTTTAAACCTGTTAAAGTTGAAGGTTTAAGCAAAATATTTGAAGGAAATGGTCTGGGCGGCTCAGAATTTGAACAAGATCCAGGGGTTTTAAAAACTGGAACAAGTAGCGTTAATGGAACAATGAAGTTAACTTACGACAAAGAGATAACTAAGATTGTATTAACATTAAGAGGTTGGGGTGCAACTGATGATGTTACAATAAACGGAATTAAAAAGGCAGCACCTGCAGCAATGTCAACATTAGAATTCGTTTTTGTAGAACCAACTAAAGTTTTAGATTTCTTATTTGAAAAACGCGCACTTATCATCAAAATGGCAATTACATACTTAGATGAAGAAGTTGAAGATTTAACAACTCCAATTGCTGACTTTTTAGAATTAGATGTAAATGGACAAGCAATAATCAAAGGAATTATTACAAACGTAGGTCCCCATAATTCTTTTTCAATGGAAGACGAAACTGGAGCCGTCGCGTTTAGAATTGGCGGGAAAAACTCTACAAACATTGACTTTAAAGTTGGCGATGAGCTGCAAGTTTTAGTTAAAAAAGGTATATTTAATGACCTCATTCAAGCTGAATTAGTTGGCGACTATGAAGACATTGAAGTCTTAAGTGAAAATAATCCATTACCAGCATTACTTAGTTTAAATCAAGTCTCTTTTGATGCTGAAGATTTAATGGAATATCAGTCACGAATAGTTAGACTAGACCTAGCAACAATCACTTCTTATGATGTAGACTCGTATAAAAACGTTGCGTTAACACTTGAACGAGAAGATGGTGAAACTATTAGATTTAAGTGGGATCAAAGAGTTATTATTGAAGGTTCAGAAGCACTTTATGATTTTGAAGTAGATGATGTTGTAAACATTGCTGGCGCAACTATGAGTTGGGACGGCAATGGTCCAATTCTTATGATTGACGCCTTAGACCAAATTCAAAAGGCAGAAGTTACTTCAATTGCTGATTTCTTAGAATTAGATACTAATGAAGAAGCAACAATTGTTGGAATTATTACAAACGTGGGACCACACAATTCTTATTCAATGGAAGATGAAACAGGTGCAGTTGCGTTTAGAATTAGTGGGAAAAACTCTGCAAATATTGACTTTAAAGTTGGCGATAAACTAGTTGCTCATGTTAAAAAAGGTCTATATAATAATCTAATCCAGGCTGAATTAGTTGCCGGTTATGATTATGGCCTTTTAAGCGAAGGCAATCAGTTGCCAGCATTAGTTGATTTAAATGAAAAGTCACTAGATGCTGAAGATTTAATGCAATACCAATCACGTTTAGTTAAGCTAGATAATGTCACAATCATTTCTTATAGCGATGAAAGCTTTAATAACGTTGAGATAACACTTGAAAGAGACGATGAGGAAACCATCAGAATTAAGTGGGATTCAAGAGTTATTATTGAAGGTTCAGAAGTACTTTATGATTTTGAAGTAGATGATGTTGTAAACATTGCTGGTGCAACTATAAGTTGGGATGGCAACGGTCCAATTCTCATGATTGATGCCTTAGATCAAATTGTTTTAGTTCCATAAGAAAGTTTAAAAAGCTTAAAATTAAAGAAATAGGGGCTGTAACGAAATAAAAATTTGAATAGCCCTCAAAAACAAGAAAGCCGCTCTGGAGTCCAGGGCGGCTTTTTGGTATAATTATAGTATGACAAATACAATAAATAACCAATATTATTTTAACC
>JAAYKO010000011.1 GCA_012522345.1 Acholeplasmataceae bacterium
AATAACCGGTTGTTTTAAAGTGTTTTACAGTATCAAATCTTTCTTTGTCTGTATAATGTTTTCTTTTTCTCATTCTCGTCTCCTCGCTTTCGAGATTAATATACAAAAAAACACCCCAATTTGATAGAGTGTTAATTTTTGACGCTTACTTTTTATTTGTGTGTAAAAAAATTGATCACCAGAACCGCTAAAATTCAAAAACTTGAAAATTTATAAAGTTATAAGAAAAATTGAAGTCAAACTATGAACTTCAATATATCTTTACAAAAAACACTCAAAAAAGCTCATTTATGTTTACATAAGTTTTGTCGATTATAAGGCAATTGCACCAAAAAACATACATATAGCAGAAAAACACCAAATAAAAACTTGAAAAATGCCAAGCGAAATATTGAAAAAGACCAAATAAAAACTTGAAAAACGCCAATTGATATGGTATTATATCTTTGTGAGGTGGTTTTATGGATATGAAAAAAAGCAGTTATATGCCTAGATTAATTGATAATGTGGTTGAAAGAAGACTATCAGTTTTTGGTGCTGTTTGTATAGAAGGGCCTAAATGGTGTGGTAAAACATGGACAAGCTTAGAACATAGTAATAGTTCTTATTTTGTTGGTGATCCAGACAATAACTTTAGAAACAGATTACTGGCAGAAATAAATCCATCTAAAATATTAATAGGAAAGTATCCTAGACTAATTGATGAATGGCAAGAAGTTCCTTCATTATGGGACGCAGTTAGATTTGAAGTAGATAAGACAAGTGAAAAAGGTAAATTTATTTTAACAGGATCGTCCACGCCGCCTACAAAAGGTGTTTTACATAGTGGAGCTGGTAGAATAGATAAAATTAGAATGAGACCGATGACGTTGTTTGAATCAAATGAATCATGTGGTAGTGTTTCTTTAAGTGCTCTTTTTAATAAAGAATTTAAAACAGAAATTGCTAAAGAAAAAAATGATTTAGAAAAATTAATTCATTATGTTGTTAGAGGAGGATGGCCGGGCAGTTTAAATTTAGAAAAAGAAGATTCATATCTAATACCTAAGTCTTATATAAATTCACTTTTAACCGATGAAGTTCTTTCATTTGATGGTATAAAAAGAAGTACTAGTAAAATAAGAGCATTATTAAGGTCCTTAGCTAGAAATGAAAGCACGTTAGCATCAAATAGAACAATTGTTAAAGATATAAAAGAAATGGATGATGAGTCGGTATCTACTGAGTCGCTTAGAACATATGTTGATATTTTAGAGAGAATGTTTATTTTAGAAAATCAAAATTCGTTTGCGCCAAATATTAAATCAAAAGCAAGAGTTGCAAAATCAGCAAAAAGACATCTTGTTGATCCTTCTTTAGCTGTTGCATTATTAAATTTAACCCCTAAAATGTTGTATGAAAACCTAGATTACTTTGGTTTCTTGTTTGAATCATTAGTATATAGAGATTTAAATATTTACTCTGAAGTTAATGATTATAAAACTTTCCATTTTAGAAACCTATCTAATAATGAAGAAATTGATATTATTGTTCAAACCAAAGAAGGAGATTATGGTGCTTTTGAAGTGAAGCTTGGATTAAATCAAATTGATGAAGCAGCAAAAGGTTTAATTGGCTTTAAAAATTCTTTTGAAAATCAAAAAGACAAACCAAAAATACTTGGTATTATATGTGGAGTATGTGATATTGCATATAAAAGAGAAGATGGTGTATTTGTTATACCAATTAATATGTTAAAACCTTAAAAAAATATTATGACAAAGAAAAAAGAACTTCTAATATTGATATTGATATCAATTATACTTGTTACAGCAGCAATTTTAATTATAGTGTTTAATAATAATTTAACAGAATATGATAGAGCGATAGCTTATTATATATATCCTTTGTGGTCTTTTAGTTTGTCATATAGCTTTGTAGTTTGGTTTAGGCTAGTAAATCGTTTAACCTTCCTGCAAGGGTTTTGGTTAGGTTACGTTATAAAGTTTGGAATCATTTTTATTCCAATACTAATTGCGCCATTTTTCATGCTTAAATATTTTATTGATTATTTTAAGGAAAACAAGCAATAATAAATTCTAAACCCATCGAATTCGACGGGTTTAAAAATGCAGCTTAAAAGACTCAAAATTCGACTCCTTTAAAAGATAAGGTTTTAATAGTACAATAAAGGACTTAATCAAAGTCTCAAAATAAACTCGGGTAGATTCGTGAGCCCGTATCGGTCGCCAAATTTATCTAAGATAATCCACCGTTAAACAGCGATGGATTTTTTTATTCAATGATAAAAAAGAGACTATTCAAACTATTAAGATTAAAAATGTAAACGTTAAATGTTAACTCCTTTGACTCAAAAAAATTACTGGCTTCGAAAGCCTGGCAATTTTTTTGTTGAGGGCTTAATTCGCTTTGGACGGTAAATGACGAATTTTTATGTGTTTACTAAATTTTTAGGTAAGTTTTTGTTTGTTTTAACGAAAGGATTTGTAAAATAAAACAAATCTAAACATTATCACTTATAATCATTGTTAGAATATGTTAAAATTAAAATGGTGATAAAATGAATGTTGGTTTTATTTACAATCCAGAAAGTGGCTCGGGTAAAATAGTTAAACAAATCGATTGGATAAAACAAGAATTTATTAAAAACGGCCACAATATTGAGATTTATAAAACTGAAAAGCCCCACGATGGATATCGATATGCCCTTGAAGGACACAAATATGATATGTTGTTAGTTGCCGGTGGAGACGGAACATTAAATGAAGTTGTTAACGGCTTAATGACACTTGATAAAAGGCCATTTATTGGGTATCTTCCTACCGGGACTGTTAACGATGTCGGTCATCTTTTAGGGATTTCTCGCAACATTAAAAGAGCAACAAAAATGATTTTAAAACAAACTACAATTAAAGCGATCGATATTTCAAAAATAAATGGCAATTACTTTGTTTATGCTGCTGGGACAGGTAGATTTGCACCAACGAGCTATGTCACCGAAAGAAAGTATAAGAAGAAATTTGGTTCAATTGCTTATTTTGTCGAAGGTTCAAAAGAGATATTTAAAGATTACAAAATCCCAATTAAAGCAACATTCGATGGTGGAACATTTGAAAACATGTGTGCTTTAGTTTTAATTTTAAACGGGCATAGAGTTGGTGGATTCAAACTTTTTGGGATGAAATCAAAGCTTGATGATGGCTTGATTGCCGCGAGATTCTTTAAACGTGAACCAGGCATGATTTTGCGAATGTTAGGCTTTTTTATTACTGGAGGTTTATACGACACTCGTAAAAACAAAACATTTCATAGTACATATTTTAAAATTGAAACAGATGATGATATAGATTGGAATACTGATGGTGAACTATCTTGTAAGGGCTCAGTATATATTAAGGTAATTCCTCGAGCGATAAGATTTGTTGTAAATCATAAAAGAGTAAAAAAATATTTTGTTAAATAACAATATAAAGGAGAAAAATAATGGCGAAAGATACAAACCTTAAACTTAGAAGTCAAAACATTTATCAGGTTTTCTTACGACAACATACAAAAGAGGGAACATTTTTAAGCTTAATTGCCGATTTGGCAAGAATTAAGTCACTTGGAATGGACTATCTTTATTTATTGCCAATTCATCCGATAGGAGAAAAAAACCGTAAAGGCTCTATAGGCTCACCATATTCAATAAAAGATTTTCGAGCCACTAATCCCGATTATGGAACAATTGAAGATTTTGAAAAACTTGTTAAAGAAGCTCACAATCACGGATTAAAGGTGATGATTGATATTGTTTTTAATCACACAAGTCACGATTCTGTTTTAATTAAAGAACATCCAGAGTGGTATAAGTATAAAGAGGGAAAACTTACCACTAGAGTTCCTGAATGGTGGGATATTGTTGATTTAGATTTTTCCAATAAAGATTTATGGGAATATTTAATTGAGACTTTGGAGTTTTGGACTACAAAAGGAATTGATGGCTTTAGATGTGATGTTGCACCGCTTATTCCGATGGAGTTTTGGTTGGAAGCGAGAAAAAGAGTTCAGAAAATTAATCCGAACATTGTTTTTTTAAGCGAATCCGTTCACTTAAGCTTTGTAAAACTACTTCGAGACAGTGGTTATTATGCAGCGAGTGATAGCGAGACTTATAAAGCGTTTGATATTTTATATGACTACGACATCCATCAAGAATATTTGGATTATATCGAAAAAAAAGATTCTTTAAATAATTGGCTTGAAAGTATTATTCGTCAAGAGTCTTTATATCCAGCTAATTATATTAAATTAAGAAACTTAGAAAATCATGACCAACCAAGAATCGCAAGTTTTATTACCAACCCCAACAAGCTTTTAAACATGACAGCATTATTAGGATATTTAAAAGGAACAATGATGATTTACGCGGGACAAGAATATGGCGTAAGCAATCGACCTGATCTTTTTGAACTCGATCAAATAGATCTAACGCCTAATAATATGGAAATTAGAGATTTAATTCATCGACTTGGACACCTTCGCAAAGATCAATTATTCCAAACCGGAGTGTTTAATATTCACCTCCAAGATGTAGAAGTTGCAGTTCTGAGTTATGAAAATGAAACTTCGATTGCTTTTGGAATATTTAATGTAGGCAATAAAAAAGGGGAGATTAAAATTCCACTACCTGATGGCATCTATCAAAACATTTTATATCCTAATCAAGTCGAAGTTAAAGATAATCGAGTTAAGTTGAGCCAAAAACCAATTATTATCTTTTCAATGAAAATAAAACTATAAAAACTATACAAAAAAGCGACAAATTACGTCGCTTTTAATAATTTTATCCAGGCCCAGCTGGATTCGAACCAACGAGTGACGGAGTCAAAGTCCGTTGCCTTACCACTTGGCTATGGG
Organism: Acholeplasmataceae bacterium; assembly: GCA_012522345.1. Classification (GTDB taxonomy): domain Bacteria; phylum Bacillota_I; class Bacilli_A; order Acholeplasmatales; family UBA5453; genus UBA5453. The sequence goes on from JAAYKO010000011.1 coordinate 4,900, forward strand.
CCTATCTATTTAAAATGGGGCGGCCAAAGGGACTCGAACCCTCGAATGCTGGAGCCACAATCCAGTGTGTTAACCACTTCACCATGACCGCCGTGTGCCTGCGTACTATATTATACAATATTTTTTGTTTATGTAAAGTCTTTTATCGTTTAATAACTATTTAAAAACCAATTTTAATTGGCAAAATTGAAGAAGTTTGTTATTATTGTATTAGTGCAAAAGGAGAATAGTATGAAAACATTCGGTAAAATACTTTTTGGAATAGTAGTAATTTTAGTTGGCCTTAGACTATATAGTTGTTCATATGCTAGTGCATTTAACAAATATATTAGTGAAGAAGGCGATAAAGCAATTGTAAATGATGATTTGAGTTTTTTTAAAAATCGTTTTGAAGTTTATTTAAAAAACCCTTTGATAGAGGAAACAATTACTTTAAACGATGATGTCTCATTTAATCTTCATATCTATCAGCAGGCATACCAAAATGACAACTTTTTAACAGTTTTAGTTGATAATTTATCAATTGAGAAAGCATCAAATACATTAGATTTAACTATTGTAAGCACTATTGGTGGAACAAGAAAATTTGAAATGCTTAGAATAGGTAAAGAAAATTGGTATTTACAATGGGTGCAATTATTTTTAGATGAAATTAAAGAGATTAAAATAGCTCACGGAGATGACATTTTATATCACTATGATGATGAGGCAGGTTTTTTAGGTGCTTCAGACTTTGATTTAGCAGCACTTGCAGCAGGGAAAAATTCTATTAATGGCGTTATCACAAAGACCACAAATAATCCAGTAGATCCTAATTTTACTGACGCTTCAGTTGGCGAAGAAAAAGAATATGAAGTTAGATTGAATTTTGCTTTTGCTGATAAAGATTTAGAAGATGAACTTTATTTAAGTGGCAACTTTAATAATTGGCAAGAAAATGATAACGACTACCTACTGAAAAAAGATAAAAAGACAGGTTACTATACCGCAAAGATTAAAATAAAAACTGATTATGAAGCATTAGTTTTTAAGCTTTTAACAAAATCAGGAAAGACTATAACCGATAAAGATAACAATATTATTTATTATACTAAAGAACTTATCGATGAAGAAAATTTTGATTTAGCTAACTATAACATTGAAAAATCAGAGAAACTTAATTTTTCAAAATACAGTTATTATAGTTGGATTGCTTTAGGTGCTTATATTATAGTTATTGGAGTGGTCAGTTACTTATTATTCTTTAGACAAGGTAAAAAACCTAAAGCTGTTTATACTAAAGAACAACCACCTCAACAAAAACCTCAAGAACCACAACAAAACTTAAATATTAAAGCGATTGAAGAGATTAAAGAACGAGATGATTCATATAAACCTAGCGACGCAGAAGAAGAGAAATAAGTTTAGGTTATTATTGTAAAAAAATAAAACGTGTGGTATATTAGTAATGCACGTTTTGTACGGGGACATGGTGTCAACGGTAGCACAACGGTCTCCAAAACCGTTAGTTCGGGTTCGAATCCTGATGTCCCTGCCATATGAATAAAATCGACATTTTGTAGACATTACAAAGTGTCGTTTTGTTTTATTGATCTCGGCGATTATTGGTTTTATTGCAGTAAGTTTTTTACGTGTCCCAATACTGTTTATAGTGCCATCATTATTTGTTTTTTTGGGGCTCGTTTTTTTATTGTTAAGCTTATCAATTAGGATTAAGTTTTTAAAAGAAATTAAACCAAAAATAATCAATTATATTTTAGAAACCACAAACCTATTTTCTCAAGTAGAATATTCTTTGTCTGAAAAAATTGAACTGAGAAAAATATTATCTACAGGATTAATACAATCACCAGATACATATAGTGGTTATGACTATATTACAGGTAAATATAAAAATGTTTTGTTTGAATCATCTAACGTTCTTTTTGAAGAAGAAGTTGAAGAGGAGAATGAAGAGGGAGAAACCACGATAGAATATGAAGCATATTTTGATGGAAGGTGGTATGTTTTTTATTTTGATAAACCATTAAATGGAGTTTTACAAATAACACAATCGATATCCTACATAGGAAGTGGAGTATCAAAAATAGAAACTGAAAGTATTGTGTTTAACAAGTTGTTTAATGTTTATGCTAATAATGAATTGATGGCTTTCAATATTATTACACCTATAATGATTGAGAAGATTTTACATTTAAAAAAACTAACACGAGGAGCACTCTATATTTGTTTTTTAGATAATCAGCTTCATGTTGGCATTGATGATTCAAAAAAACATTTGACTTTAAAATTTAATGAACCGATAAATAGAGACAATCTCCAGTATTTAATCGCTGATTTTGAATTTATAGTTAATATTATTGATGAATTCAAACTTCATACGCCAAAGTTCATGAATAGAAAAAAAGAAAAGTAAAAAGGGTGAAATTATAATTGTTGTGTTAGTTCTTGTCCTTTTAGTTTTTTACTTATTTATAAAATTTAAGATTACTTTTTGAAATCCATTGATTAAGAAATTATAATATTTGCAAAAAGAAAGCCTGAGAAATTTAAAATAGTGAAACTACAATAATGCAGCTAAAAAATCATTAAATTTAAAATCTTAATCACTCTCATAAGCGGTCAGAATAGTGTTTTAAAACATAATCCATGTCCTTGTCTCCTCGTCCCGAAAGATTAACTAAAATAGAACCAATTTTCATTTTTTGGGCAAGTTTTGTCGCAAAGGCAACTGCATGAGCACTTTCTAATGCGGGAATTATACCTTCTAATCTGGAAAGGGCAAAAAAAGCATCGATAGCTTCTTCATCAGAGATAGAAGTGTAATTGATTCTACCCTTTTGATGTAAAAAGGCATGTTCAGGTCCAACAGAGGGATAATCAAGACCGCTTGCGATAGAATAGACTGACGCTGGTTGGTCGTTGTCGTCTTTTAACATTAAAGAGTTAAAACCATGCATTACTCCAGGGCTTCCAAAAGAAATGCTGGCAGCGTGTTGACCTAAAGCTTTTCCTTTCCCCAATGGTTCGACACCAAAGATTTCTATTGGGTCAGCAATAAAAGGAACAAAAAGACCAATTGAATTACTACCCCCACCTACACAAGCAACTAATGCATCGGGTAATTCACCTGTCATGTCAAGAAATTGTTTTCGAGCCTCAATCCCAACAACCATTTGAAAATCGCGAACCATTTTTGGAAAAGGATGGGGACCGACAACAGAGCCGATACAATACATACTGTTTTTGTAATCTTTTAAATAAGCCTCAAAAGCTGAATCTACGGCTTCCTTAAGGGTTTTTAAACCAAAAGTTACAGGAATTACTTTAGCACCTAAAATTTTCATTCTTGCAACATTTGGGGCTTGCTTAGCGATATCAACTTCTCCCATATGAATTTCACATTTAAGACCAAAAAATGCTGCAGCAGTTGCTAAGGCGACGCCGTGTTGACCAGCACCAGTCTCAGCAATTATTTTTTTCTTTCCCAGATATTTGGCGAGCAAAGCTTCACCCATACAATGATTGAGTTTATGGGCACCAGTATGGTTTAAATCCTCTCGTTTTAAATAGATTTGAACGTTGCCAACATTTCTTGATAATCTCTCGGCATGGTAAACAGGAGTCGGTCTTCCTTGAAACTCGGTCCTAATTCGACGAAGCTCATTAATAAATTTGCTAGATTTACAAATTGTATGGTATGCTTGATCAATTTGTTTAAACGCATCTTCTAATTCGGATGGAATATAAGAACCACCAAATTTACCAAAATTTCCTTTTTCGTCCGGGTATTTTTTTAAATAAGTTTGATAATCGATGCCATTGTTTTTCATTTTTATTTCCTCCTAATATATACACGTAAGACAATTTACATGTTGTTTTTTTATTTATAAGTGATTGTCCACTATAATTAACTTATGATGATATCACAGACTAGTTTTCTTCCTTCTTAAAAACAAAAAAAGTAAAACTCGCTTGGGACGAATTTTACCGTGGTGCCACCCAATTTTATAACAAAAAAGATGTTAACTTAATTACGAAGTACTATCATACTTCTTCCCGATAACGGAGGATGCCGTCATAAACTACTTAGTTTTAACTGTTTGTTTATACCCTCAATAGCCCATTCGTTTAAATATGTTTGTTTTGATTCCACCCACTCAAAACTCTCTTTAAAACATTTAGATAAATTACTACTCTATTTCAACGGTTTCTTTAATTAATGTTATTATAACGATTAATCAATTTTTTGTCAATGAAGGATTTAAGTACAGTCTTAAAGCAAAACTAATTTTTAAACTTATTTGGTAAAGAATAAATTTTGTGTAATAATATATATAGTAAGCAAAAAAAGAAAAGGATTGATTTAATGATTTACACACCACTTACAGTAAAAGCAATTAATCTAGCATCTAGAGCGCATTTAAATCGCCTCGATGAAAATAAACTTCCAGAGATATTTTTTGTTTATTCAGTTGCAAGCAAAACAAAAAATGAATATTCATTTTGTGTGGCGATGCTTTTTTTAGCTGTCGAAATGAAATATTTATCGTTTAAGCGATTAAAACGCGATTTCCCATTTGAAATAACTGATGCAATTAACATGTTAATAACTGATGATTCACTTTCTTATCCTGATTATATTAGAAGGATTAAAACAAACGAATTAGCGAGTCAAGTTAAGGTTATTGAATTGGAAGAAAAGTTAGCGCTACTAAATATAAGTAAAGATAAAAGAATGGTTGCGCAAAAGAAAGAAAAATATAGTTTTGCTTTAAATATTTTATTTAAAAATAAATAAAGTAATTTTACCATTTCGTTGATAGATATTATATAGAGGTGGTAAAATGAAGAAAAAACTATTCATTTTTATGATCAGCTTGGTGCTGGTTGTTTTTAACTTAAGTTATAATCCGTTGTCTGCAAGAAATTCAAGCAGAAGAGTGGCAAATTTACTCAGTTTAAGCAATTTAGTAATCTATGACTGCAATTATCCAGCAGGTTCTTGTGTCAGCAAAAAGATTATGACAATAGAGCAAATTTCTGTGGAACCTGGAAAGAATTATACCTTAGTAGTTGATCAAATGTTTTATCGAGAACAAGCCTGGGATGATGGTAGATGTACCTTCTCTGATGTTGTTTTTTATTTTTTTGATGAAAATAATCCTCAATTAGGTGTTACAGAAAGTAGTCCATTTAATGCGACAAGCACTTATTTTTATGTAACCTTTGAGGCGAGCTATTCATCATTGTTAATTAAAGATATTCCAATCGATGCTCACGAAAGCGCTCTTCGCTCAAATAAAATAATGTTATTTGAGGGAACGATTGCAGATTTTGAACAATATGTTAATTATAATTCACCAAAAAATTCTTCAAAAGGTGTTTTTTTAGTTGATTATGATAATAAAAAAACAGTAGCAGAAATAATGAATTATATTAGTGCCGAAGATGATATTGATGGCGATATAACAAACAAGATTGTTTTAGTGGAAGATAATTATACGCCCCAAATGCATGTTTTAGGCAATCATTTGGTAACATTTGCGATTTCTGATGAAGGAAACAATAGAGTCTATTATGATTTAACAGTAAAACTAGTTGATATAACACCTCCTGTAATTGTTGGTCCCAACAGTTATAATCTTGAATTAAATGTGGAGACCATTACTTTAAATGAGATAAAAAGATCACTTCAAATAAGTGATAATTACGATTTATTAGATGAAAAAGATTTAATTGTGCTTTATGATACATACTCTGCTAATAAATATCTAGCAGGAGAGTATACAATTAGATTTTTATTAAAGGATTCATCAGAAAATCAAACAACATTTAATGTTGCGATAAAAGTAGAGGATACTACACCACCTGAAATCACGGGACCGGCAGAGATTTACCGCTATACTTCAGATCCTCATTTAATGATGGCAGATATAATTTCTTTTTACGAAGCACTTGATTTAGTTGATGGCGATATTACAGATCAGCTTGAATTAAGTGGAACTTATGAAAATACAGTTCCGGGGACATATGAAATTTTAATAAAATCAACAGATAGTTCAGGAAACATTGCCACTAAAGCACTTCAGATTCATGTTGTTGATGGCATACCACCAGTTTTTATTACTGATGAGTTTATTATTTCATTTTCCGCTCTTGAATCTATGACAACAGAAGACATTATTTCTTGGCTTGAACAACATATAACTGAAGGCAGTAATTTCAAGATTTTATTAAATGAATCTTTATATAAAAGAAACAATAAAGATGAGATGTATCTTTATTATTCTTATGACTTCAACGACAAGCTTTGTTATGGTAGAGTTTTAATTAAGCCAGATTTAAAAACGAATATCGTGCCGAGTATAATAGGCGGCCTATTAATTCTTTTCAACGGGTTATTTTTAGTAGTTTATTTTAAAAGAGTAAGATATAGTGTTTAAGCTTTAAAAATAGAAAAAGCAAGATGTGAATTTTACTTTACTGACTGCTTTTTTTTCTTGTCCAAAACAATAAATTATGTTATATTATAAAAGAACGGTTGAGAAAATGTTGACTGTCAATGGAAAAAGACTTTTTTGTTGTCATTAAATCGTTTATACTTAAGATGAAGGTGATATTTTGACTAAAGAGCATAAACTGCTTTGGACATTTATAATTCTTTTTTATTTGCTAAACATTTTTAGCACTTTTTTTGTTACAACTGAAATTTTTAATCAATACATCATTGTCTTCCCGCGCAGCTTTTGGCATGAGGTCAACGCCTTTGTTGGGAATATAGCAGTTTTAACAATTATTTTGTTTGTTGGCTTTTTAATCTTTAAAAAAACAAAATCTCGTTTAATATTTATTATTGCTGTTACGGCGGGATTAAATTTAGGCGTGTTTTTGTTAGGAATTTTCACTAAATATTATCAAACAATGTTATCGTTAAGAGAAACAACCCTCTTTAAAAACCCAGCCCAAAAACTCGCTTTCAATATCTTTGTTGAATCGATAAAAGAACTGTTCACATATTTAAGAATCTTTATTTTTTTACCGACCGTTGTTTTAACTACTAACTATTTTTTTATTAAACGTTTCTATTTTAAAAACAAACTAGATTTTAAAGCGAAAATGACTCTTTTTGGATTTGTCCCACTTAACAGCATGTTAATTTTAACGGGATTTGTTGCCAGCCTTTTTACTTTAAGTGTATTTAATATTTCAATGAATACAACTTGGCCAATATTTGCCGAACGGCCGCTCTATGGCGTTCAAACTGCTGGACTTTATAATTATTATTTTGGTCAAGCGATGGGCTTTGAGTTTCAAGACAACAAAATAATTGAACTAGATACGAGAGTTTACGCTAAATATAATAAAAATGCTGCACAATATGAAAACTTCTTTGGTGAATATTACAGCAATAGACTTCACCTAGATGATGCGAATATTTCGTATTTAGACTCAAGCATTAGTCAAATTGAATTAAATGGAATATTTAAAGATAAAAATTTGGTTTTAGTTCATTTAGAATCGTTTAATCATTTCTTGTTAGATGAAGATGGACCTTACTTAGATAGTGACTACTATAAAACTTTGAAAGCTATTTTAGAAGAATCATATATTCTTGATAATTTTTACACTAATGTTGGGCTTGGTAACAGTAGTGATGCAGAGTTTACACTTATGACCGGACTTTATCCGACAGGGGATACAACTCTTAATTGGAAGTATAAAGATGATAATTATCAATTTGAAACTTTGCCCAAACTATTTAGTGATCGTTATAATGTTTCTTTCCATGGTGATGTGGCCAAATTTTATAATCGACTAATCGTTCATGAAGAAATGTTTGGCTTTGAAAAGCATTATTATTTTGATCCCAATGAAGATCTATTTGAAGACAGCCAAAATGGTTATTGGCTTTTTCCTGAAAATAATAAAACTAATACACCTCAGTCACCCTGGTTATGTGAATTGGAATTGCTTGAGTGGCTTCGTGCTATTTATGAAAGAAAAGGTGACAAAAAAGCATTTTTGTTTCCAATTATGATTCAGCCACACACTCCATATAATTATAATCCAGTTGAAGAAGAAGATCTAAGATTTTCAGCTAATGATATAAACATCTCAATGGTTGCGTTAAGATATTTAAATTATGAAGCTTATATTGAAATGTTTTTCAAACGTTTTATAGAAGTAACAAAAGAACTTGAAAATACGGTTTATATTTTTTATGGTGATCACGGATCAGGACTCAATCAATCAGATTTAGAAACTATTTTAGGACCTAATAACACCGTTATATCCAATGGTAATGGAAAAGTTAATCAATTAAAATATCGGGCAGAAATGCTGAGAACTGTTGCGTTTATTTATGCTCCAGATGATACCGACAATATATCAGAAGGACCACAAAGAGGACTTCTCAAAGGAGTTCAACAAAATGTTCGTTCACAAGTAGATTTATATCGAACTATCATTGAACTTTTTGGTCTAGAAACAGAAAATTATTACTATGGAGTTAATGCTTTAAGCAAAGAACACACTTTCGCTATCGACACAAGGACTTTTACAATAATGACGGATGATTACTATATAATTGGTAAAAAACTAGCCAAAGATGGTGAAATAAATGAAAAGTCAGTCTATTTTTATAACGAAGATTATTTTAAAGACCCACTTGAATTATTTGAATATGTCTTTAACTATAAGGCGCACTCTGATAGAGCATTAATGAATAATGCTTACTACTATCTTAAAAACTAACACTTATTGACATCTTTAACAAAAAAAGATATAATTCATTTTGCGCGGATATGGCGGAATTGGCAGACGCACTAGACTTAGGATCTAGCGCCTTCGGGTGTGCAGGTTCGACTCCTGTTATCCGCACCAA
>JAAYKO010000012.1 GCA_012522345.1 Acholeplasmataceae bacterium
ATCATCGAGTCCTTACATTAGAAAAGATGTAACGACAAAAAGAATGATGAGTGATGTACTGATCGCTTTAATACCTTTAGTAATCTTTAGTATTTTTAAATTTGGCTTTATAGCGCTTTTAAAAATAATTGTCGCAGTAGCGGTAATGATCTTAGCAGAAGTTTTAACTGTCATGATTAGACATAAACCGCATCCGCGAGTAGTTGGCTTTAAAGCTCGCACAAAAGAACGTTTAAGCAAAATTTCAAACTTAAATATTATTACCCCAACAATTAGTGCAGTTATTTTTGCGATGATGATTCCCGCAACCTTACCAGTTTATGTTGTAATTGTAAGTGCGCTTTTAGGAATTATTGTAGCGAAACTTGTTTTTGGGGGATTGGGATCTAATATCTTTAATCCTGCAGCAGCAGCGTTTGTTATTGCCCATGTCTCTTTTGCAGCAATGTTTAGTTATTCAGGTGTCGATGTAGTTGCAGGTGCAACCCCACTTACAGCGATTGGCGATTCACTCGTAAACATCCCTAACATGCTTAAAAACTATTCGCTCCTGGACTTATTGCTCGGCAACATTCCTGGTGGAATGGGTGAAGTGAGTGCACTTTTAATTATTGCTGGTGGGATTTATTTATTTGTTAGAAAAGCTGCAGATTGGCGAATCTTCGCTTCAATGATTGGAATATTCTCCCTTTTAATGTTAGTTGCTGCCTTAACAGTTGATGCTAAAAATGCTCATTTAATTTTACTATATCAACTCTTATCTGGTGGTTTACTATTTGGGGCAGTCTTTATGGCAACCGACCCAGTAACTGCTCCAGTCACGAAACCGGGCAGATTAATTTATGGTTTAATTTTAGGCTCAATCGTAGTTGTAATTAGACTTTTTGGTGCTAATCCTGAAGGAGTAGCATATGCAATTTTAATTACTAATATGTTTGTGCCATTAATTGATTATTACCGTTGGTCAAAGAGTAAATATACTTGGAAGATGTTAGTTGGCTACGCAGCAGTGACATTAATAATGGCATTTATTGTCTTTGTCGGATTAGGAGGATTAAGTCTATGAAAACACTTAAAACAGCCTTAATTTTAGCACTTACAGGCATTGTCTGTGGACTCTTAATTGGCGCAACCAATCTATTAACTGCACCAATTATTCAAAGAAACATTGAAAAAAGAGCGATGCGAGCCTACCAAGACTTCTTTGAATTAGATGCCATTGAAACAACCGAAGCAAAAGGAAGTTATGTCTATGAATATGTTGAAATAAAAAAAGATGATAAGACAGTAGGACATATCTTCAAAGCTAAAGGCACTAACCAAAGAGGCGTTGTCGATATTGTTGTTGCAGTTGAAACAAACGGCAAGCTTAAAGGTGTTAAAATAATTGATACTGAAAATACCGTTGGCTTTTATGATCAATATGAAGGAAGCGATGGCAACCTGACCGGTTTAATTGGCAATGAAATCGATAATTTAGCAGGGATTGATTTAATCGGTGGTGTCACTCAAACAGGAGAACTTCTTGATAAACTACTTAAAGATGTAAATAAAGAAGCCCTAAACTATATGAGTGTTGATTTAAATCATTATGAAGACTTATTTGGTGAAGGAGCAGTAGCCGAAATTGATTCAAGCTTTACCCCAACAGAACTAGTGACTAAAAAAGAAATAGTAAAAGATGCTAGTGGTAATGTAGTTGGTCATGCTTATACCGCAACCGGTAATGCCGATGAAGATATCCCGAGAAAAGGCAAAGCGCCAATAACCTTACTTGTTGGAATCGATTTAGCAGGTAAAGTAAAAGGTGTAATCGCAATCGATGTTGGCCACACTGATACACCTACGTACTTCGGCAATTATTACGCGGAGTTTGACAAACAATCAGGCAAAGAACTTGCAGATTTAGCAGTAGATGTGGTTAGTGGTGCAAGTATTTCAGGAAGATTAATCAATGTGCTTCTCGATGCAGTAAAGGCGGTGGCAGCAAATGAGTAAAGAAAATCGATGGTTAATAATTAATGCTGCTATCTTAGCAATGGTAGGTTTACTAGTAACACTGCTAGTTGGCTTTTACATCAATAATCAAGAAAAGAAAGGCTACATTGAGCAATACCAAACCTACATCTCGGATGTTAGCGATTATAAAACTCAGAAACTTAAGAATAAATATTTAACGCAAAAAATAACACTTTTAGATAAAAATAAAAAAGAAGTTGGTTTCGCTTATGTCGGTGAAGATTCCGTAATCGGAATTCCTGGAACAGATGGCAAAAGAATTCTCCGGATTCAACTCGTTGTTGAAAATGATTTAATTAGAGGTGCTTTTGTTGACTATAGCGAACATACACCAGAGTTTATCGAGTACGTTGAAGACTATTTTAAGGATTTACCGGGGACTGAACTAATTGACTACCGAAATGTTGATGAAGTTGCCGGAGCGAGTGAATTTAGTATGCCGATAGTAAGAGCTGTTATTGATGCAGCAACGCTATTACATACAGGAAAAGAACCAAATCCTAAAATTACTGAAACACCTTATGAAACCTTGTTTGGGGAAGGTGCAGTAGCAGAAGTTGACGCAAGCTTTACGCCAACGGAGTTGGTGACTAAAAAAGAAACAGTTAAAGATGAAACAGGAAACATTTTAGGTTATGCATATACCGCAACCGGTAATGCTGATGAAGATATCCCCAGAAAAGGCAAAGCTCCAATCACTATTCTTGTTGGAATTGATTCTCTAGGTAAAGCAAAAGGAGTTGTCGTCTTAGATGTTCAACACACTAACACACCAATCTACTTTGGCAATTATTACGCAGAGTTTGATAAACTACCAGGTAAAGATCTTGCAGATTTAGCGGTTGATGTGGTTGGTGGAGCAAGTATTTCAGGAAGATTAATTAATGTGCTTCTCGATGCAGTAAAGGCGGTGGCAGCAAATGAATGAGACAGTTAAACTAAAGAAAAAAGATATTATCTTAACCGGACTTTTTAAAGAAAACTCAGTCTTTAAAATGACCCTTGGACTTTGTCCAGCACTAGCAATCTCAGATAAGTTTGAAAATGCCTTTGGGATGGGAATTATGGTTATCGTAGTTTTAATGTTAACCAATGGCATAATCTCTTTAATTCGAAACTTCATCGATGAAGATATTAGAATCCCAGCCTTTATCGTAATTATCGCAACGGTTGTAACGATGATTGGAATGTTTATCGATGCCTTCGCACCAGCTTTAGCGACAAGTCTTGGCATCTTTATTCCCTTAATTACAGTTAATTGTATTGTCTTAGGTAGAGCCGAAGCATTCGCTCGAAAAAACACCTTTGTCGATTCAATCTTAGACGGGCTAGGTGCAGCACTAGGCTTTATGCTTGCAATAGTCCTAATCGCAATCTTTCGCGAAATCTTAGGGACAGGCACCTTAACAATTGGTAAACTCTTACCATTAGGCTTTGAGGTGACACTTAAAATCTTTAATCCTAACTACGCGATTAAGATGTTAGTTGAACCGATGGGTGCATTCCTCGTAATTGGTCTCTTACTTGCAGGGTTTGTCGCCTACGACAATAATAAAAAATACCGAATGAGAATTAGGAGGGCCAAAAGATAATGGAACTGATTGGAATTTTACTAGCTTCACTGATTTCATATGTTTTAATTAATAATGTCCTTTTAATGCAAATTTTAGGTGTTTGTTCCTTTTTAGGAATTTCGAAAAAAATGGACAATGTTTTTGGGATGAGTGCCGCAGTTATTGTAGTTTTAATCGTCTCAACCGCAATTACTTATCCCCTTTACTACTTTGTCTTAGTTCCACTTAAAATAACTTATTTAAAGACAATCGCCTTTATTTTAGTTATCGCTTCAGTCGTTCAACTAATTGAGATGGTCTTAAAACGCTTTTTCGAAGGTCTTTATCGAGGCCTTGGCGTATTCTTACCCCTAATCACAACCAACTGTGCTGTCTTAGGGGTAGCCTTAAGTGTAATCAATAGAGATGTCGCAGTTAACTTCTTAGATGCGATTGTAATTGCCTTAGGAAGCGGAATTGGCTATGGCTTAATCTTAATGGCTTTTAGCGCCATTAGAATTAAACTTGACAGTAAAGATGTCCCGAGAGCTTTTAAAGGACTTCCGATTGCCTTCGTAACTGCAGCTTTAATGAGTTTAGCATTTATCGGCTTAAAGGGGTTGTTATAATGGGTTACGTTTTCGCAATACTCCTCATAACTTTAATGATTTCAATCTATATGGTAAGCTATCACTTTAATCAAAAGACTGAACTTCCTGAATCAAGTAAAGAAAAATACCAAGAAGCCCAGACTTGTACAGCTTGTCATTCGAAGTCAAACCTTAAAGTACCACAAGAAGTTATTGATAAATTTAGGGAGGAATTATTATGATGCCTTTATTATATTCAGTTTTAATCATTGGCGGGATTGGTCTACTTTTTGGAGTCGGTCTATCACTCGCAAGTAAATATTTAGCAGTCGAAGAAGACTACCGGATTGATGAAGTAGAAAAATTACTTCCGAACTATAACTGTGGTGCTTGTGGAACGCCTAGCTGTAAAGCTTTCGCGACTGAAATTGTTTCTGGAAATGCAGGTAATTTAACCCGCTGTAAGCCAGGTAAACGCGATAAAAACTTTAATCCAATTTTGGAATATTTAAAAAATAATCCCAATTCTGATGGCACACCAGTTAAGATTAGATTATAAATAAGATTAGATTTTGTTTTACAAGAAAACGCCCTTGAGAATACCACTTTAATAGTGTTAAATCTTGAGGGCGATTTTTATTTACAAAGATTTTAATTAAGATAAAAATAAAAAAGATTTTACTTATTTAAGGCTTTTTATGTTATATTTAAAATTAGAGGGATTCAATTAATGAAAATCATAGAAAAACATTTAAAAGATGTTAATCAATTTAAATTAATCCAAATAAAAGACTTAGTTTTTGATAATTATATTCGGTCATATTGTGAGCGCAATACTTGTGGACTATACAATAAAAGTTGGGTTTGTTCAACTAACAATCAAGAAGTCTTCAATTTAAAACGAGTCTTAGACTATCAACAAGTTTTAATCTTTAATTGTGTCTATCAATTAGCAGATTCCTATGATTATGAA
>JAAYKO010000013.1 GCA_012522345.1 Acholeplasmataceae bacterium
ATGCTGATTTATCAATTGCAAGTGTTTCTTTTTATTTGGCAGAATCTCGTTTAACAAGCAATGACCCTCGAAAGCTTTATATACCTCCTGACACAACGAATCCTAAAGTTGTCGCTCGGGGGACCGCAAAGAGTACAGATTATTTTTCTCGTTTTGAACAAGCTATTAAATTAGTTAAAGGCGAACCAATAAAAGTAGGTAGTCAGACTATTGTTGTTGAAGAACTACCAAAACTGATAATTATTTATGCAGACGATCTTGATGCTCATGGCCATAATGAAAGTACTAACTATGGTGTTCCTGTCGTCCATTCAGAAGCTGAGAGACTTGATAAAATGGTGACATCGCTAATTGAAATAGATGAAAAACTTGGGGAATTTATCGCTGCAGCTAAAGAGGTTGGCGTCTATGATAAGATGACTTTTATTCTTACAACAGACCACGGAATGACTTCATTTGGGGCGCTTTCAAACGAAGAAGGCGGAAATTATATTCCTTCAAAATTTGGAGAATTAAAATATGCATTAAAACAATTTGATAATTCGTTTGAACTTGAAAAAGTTGATGCTGATAAATCACCATCCTCAAGAACAACTGTAGTCGGAGTTGGGATGAACTTAAACCTTCAACTCACCTTTTTAGAAGATATTTCTGATGAGCGCTTAGAGGAGTTAAAGGCGCTTTTACTAAAAGAAGACTATGTGGGTGTTGTAAAAACACGTAAAGAATTAGAAGAAGAAGGTTATTGGACTTATGCTGCGGATATGATTGTCAGCCCTGCTAGTAGATATAATTTTTCATCACTGGCAGTTGGAGGCAGTTATTTAGCTAGAGGTCAGCACGATTCATATTTAGATTCATCAAATCATATTTATGGAATGATTTGGGGAAATCAAATTAAAAAGGGTGTAATTTATGAACAGCGGGCTTATTGCTATGATGTTGGAATTACAATAGCCGCAATCTTAGGCTTAGATTTGCCACTTGCAAACGGGATAGTTTTGGATGTTTTTGAAAGAGAAGAGTAGATTAATGAAAAAGTTAAATATTTGTATTGCCGGTGGCGGTAGTACCTATACACCTGGAATACTAGCAGGATTGATTAAAACTAAAAATAAATTTCCCTTAAAAAAATTAATTCTTTATGACAATGATGAAAAATGGTTAGAGAAGATGGGAAAACTTGCCCAAATTATGATGCGAGATTATTATCCAAGTCTTGAAGTGATTTATACAGTTGAAAGAGAAAAAGCGTTTCGAGAAATAGATTTCGTGTTTTGTCAAATTCGCACTGGTGGTCTTAAAATGCGCGAAAAGGATGAAAAAACAGCTCTAAGACATGGTGTAATCGGACAAGAAACTTGTGGGCCAGGAGGGTTTTCTTACGGGATGCGTTCAATTAAAGATATGATTGAACTAGTTAAAGAGGTGCGCAAGTATAGCAAAGATGCTTGGTTTTTAAATTATACTAATCCTGCTGCAATAGTGGCGGTTGCTTTAGAAAAAGAGTTTCCAAACGATAAAAGAATTTTAAATATTTGTGATCAACCGATTAACTTGCAGCTCGCCTATGCGAGAATGCTAGATAAAGATTACCAAGATTTAATTGTTCATTATTTTGGACTAAATCATTTTGGCTGGGTTACAAAAGTAATTGATAAGAAAACAAATAAAGACTATACAAAAAAACTAAAAGATTTAATTAAAGAAAAAGGTTTTGCGCCTGTGGATAAAGAACAAAGAGATCCATCTTGTCTTGTGACATATAATGCTGTTCAAGTTATGTTAAAGCATGATCCGACTTATTTGCCCAATACTTATCTCCAATATTATTTGTTGCCTAAAAGATCTTTAGCTACCTTAGACCCGAATTGGACGCGAGCCAATGAAGTGATGGCAGGCAGAGAAAGACGAGTTTTTGCAGAATGTGAAGAAGCAATTAAAAATGATAGTGCTGAAAATACTACAGCAGTAAAAATAGATCTCAATAAGAAAAATGCACATGGCGATATGATAGTTGAAATTGCAGAATCAATTTACAATGATACTAACAAGTATTATATTGTAATTGTGAAAAATGACAATATTATCTCAAATTTTGAAAAAGATGCAATGGTTGAAGTATTGTGTAAGTTAGGAAAAGATGGCGCTAAACCATACAAAGTGGGCAAAATTAGCACCTATTATAAAGCTTTAATGCAACAACAATACGCTTATGAAAAACTTGCTGTTGAAGCTTATTTTGAAAATTCATACTTAAAAGCCTTGCAAGCTTTAACCTTAAATAGAACAGTTGTTGACCAAGAGTTAGCGAAAAAAATATTGGATTCATTGATTGAGATTAATGGTTCCTATTGGCCGGAGTTAAAGTGAAATGAAATTAATTGTAAATGCTGATGATTTTGGATTATCGAAAGCTATAAATTTTGGGATTGTTGAATCTCATCTTGAAGGAATAGTTACTTCAACATCAATGATGATAACAATGCCAGCAGTAAAACATGCAAAAAGCTTGGCTAAAAACATTCCAGATTTAGGAATAGGGCTCCATTTAAACATTAGTTTAGGAAAACCTCTAACAAATTGTAAAACGCTGTTAAAAGCGGATGGGACATTTTATAAACCTAAAGAAAAACCGGATCAAGACAGTTTTTCAACTTTTGAGATTTATGAAGAGTTTTTAGCTCAATATAAACTTTTCCTCAAAATAATGAAAAGAAAGCCAACTCATTTTGATTCCCACTTATATACGCATCAAAAATATAAGAAAGCAAAAGAAGCGGTTATTAAATTAGCTTTGGAAGTTCAAGTTCCAATTAGAGATATAAAAATTGATGGTTTCGAAGAAGTGGAGTTTCTCTCCTGGTTTAAATATCAAAAAGGGATTGAGTTACAAAAGGAATTTGAAAAAAGAATAGTTAAACTACAAAGAAATAAAATCTATGAACTTATGGTTCATCCTGCCTTTTTAGATGATGAATTGTATAATAGCTCCTCATACACTGTTGGCAGATTGGTTGAATATGAAATTCTTACCAATCCAGCAACAAAAAAATTGCTCATCGATGAAGAGATCAAGTTGATTAATTTTTCACATATTGGGAGGCAAAATGTCTAAAATAGATCTATTTAATTTAACAAAAATATATGGTGAACCAAAAAGAAAAGGCTTGTTGCCCGAAGGCACAAAGGCTGTCAACAGTGTTACAATGACAATCCCTGATAAAAGCTTTACAGTTTTGGTTGGACCTTCAGGCTGCGGCAAGACAACTCTTTTAAGGATGATTGCGGGTCTCGAACAGATTACTTTAGGAACAATTAAAATAGGTGATGTTGATGTAACAAACTTAGAACCTGGTGATCGGGGAATCGCGATGGTGTTTCAAGCTTATGCCCTTTATCCGCATATGACTGTTTGGAAAAACGTTGAGTTTGGCTTGGCCAATGCAAGGATGCCTAAATATGAAATTAATCAACGTATAAAAGAGGTTTTAAAGTTAGTTGGTTTAGAAGAATACGCCAACCGAAGACCAGCAAATCTTTCTGGCGGTCAACGTCAGAGGGTCGCTTTGGCAAGGGCGATTGCTAAAAAGCCAGAAGTTTTTTTAATGGATGAACCACTCTCCAATCTAGATGCAAAACTCCGCTCAGAAATGCGAACAGAGCTCATTCAAATTCATAAAAGTTTATCCTCGACTTTTGTTTATGTCACCCACGATCAAATTGAGGCAATGACAATGGGGGATAATATAGTTGTTATGGATCAAGGTCTTATTATGCAAGTGGGAAGTCCTGAAGAGATTCATGATGAACCAGCTAATTTATTTGTTGCCCAATTTATTGGTGATCCCGGAATGAATATTATTAAACTTCCCCACGGAGGTTTTATGGGCTTTAGACCAAGAAGTATTTATTTTACAGACTCTGATGTTGCAATTGATGAAAAAGACTTAATTTTACGAGGAAAAGTATTAGCAGTTGAAAATCATGGTTCAGAAAAACTGTACTTTGTCGATCTTAAAATAGGTAATATTTATTTAAAAGAAGCAAGTAGAAATATCAAAACAATCGGTGAAACAGTCGAAGTGGTTGTCAAATTAAATAATGTCTATTTGTTCGATGATAATGAGCGAAGAATATATGAAAAAGACCAGGTGAAAATAGCTTATGACAAGCTCAAGAGAAGTTAACAATAAATTTTTTGCCCAAGAAAATTTAGCTTTTCAACAACTTGAAGTTCTAAAAAACCATTTCTTAAATGTTCAAAACTATAAAAGAAGATTTTTCTATATGCATGAAGCAGAAATATATCGTTTAAAAGAGGATTTTGTTCGAGAGAAAGCGCTTTATAAAGAAGTTAATTCAGAATATCGAACCGAGTTGAAGAAAATCAAGAAAGTCTCTCATAAGCAAATAACAGAACTTAAACAAAACTATAATTATAAAATTTATGAACTGAAAAAAACTGAGAGTTTAGAAATTGATAAAATTAAACACCTCGCAAATAACTATCTTTCTGAATTAAGAAATGCTCAAGTAAATTTAGTTCAACAATTAAAATTGCTCGGCAAAAATAAAGAGCCAGAAGATTTAAAAGCGATTGAAAACTTAGAAAACTTAATTGACCGTTTAAAATTAAGCGCAGTATCAATAAAAATTCAGTTTAAAAATAGCCTCATTCGGGAAAAAGCTTTACTTCATGAAAAAAAGGACTCTTTTTTAACAAGGAAAAGAAAACTAAAAATAATTAAAGAACGATTAATTAAAGAACGCAACTTAAAAATTGAGGGAGTTATTCGAAAAATAAATTCTCATCAAGAAAGAATTAAAGAGATTAAAGCTAAAGAGTTTAGTTATTCGGAAAATGAAATTAAAAATATTGAAGAACAATTAGCGGCTTTTAAAGAGCAGGAAACACAGTTCAACCAATATTATCAAACTTATTATTCAAGTGAATCAAAAAAAATAACACATAAATATCAAGGGTTAAAAGAGGTGGTGGAAAAAGAGTTTAATGAACAAAAAGCAGCCCTTTTAACTAACCTAAATAAAGAACTAAATCAGTATCAGCAACTAAACAATAAAAGAATTTTAAAGCAGAGGAAAAACTCTCACAAAGAAAATTATAAAACTTCACGCAATAAGTATCGGGCTTTGTTAAAAGAAGTGAGAATAAAAGAAAAGAAAAACAGCGAAGAAACTAAAAAATATCTTCAAGAACAACAAAAGATAAAACAAGAAGCTCAAAAAACCTATGACTCTGTTGTTGCTGAACTTTATCAGCAGAAACAAATTTATGAAAATAGTGCTAAAGAAGCAAAGTTAAGCCAAGAACATGCGAGTGAGTTTGCGGACTTAAAAAATACAATGATGCGAATTAAAGAAAATAAAAAGAGCACTAAAAAGATTGTTTTTGATCAAAAAAGAACGAAGGTTTTAAAGAAGATTAATTCAGCTTATTTCTTTGTTGCACCGGCAGCTTTTGGGGCTTTAGTCTTTACAATCTTGCCGGTTGTCTTTATGTTAATTGCAGCATTCTTTAAAGTTGATATTGTTAATCTTCAAAAGTCGCAATTTGTCGGTTTTATGAACTTTTATGAAATTTTCAAATATGATGTTCAGTTTAGGCAATCGCTTGTCAATACGCTTATTTATGCCTTAATCACAATCGGACTTTTATCGGTTGTAACGCTATCAATGGCAGCCTGGTTATCTAAGAACACAAAAATTCACAATGCCGTTACAACAATGGTATTTACACCACATATTGCTTCTTTGGTCGCAATCTCTATTCTTTGGATTGCCTTACTTTCGCCATCAGGAATTATTAACCAACTTTTAGCAGTTTTTGGAATTCAAGGACCGCGTTGGTTACTACAAGAAAACACTTCGCTTTTTTCGGTCTCAATGGTAACAGTTTGGAAGGATATCGGTTATTATGTACTACTTATTATTGCTGGTTTGCAATCAATCCCAACTTATGTTTATGAAGCAGCTAAACTAGATAAGGCTAGTAAGACAAAAACCTTCTTTAAAATAACTGTCCCATTACTGGCTCCGACATTATCATTCGTCTTTGTAAATAAATTTATTAATTCATTTAAAGTGTTTGCCCCAATTGAAATTATGACTAACGGTGGTCCGATGGGCTCATCAACAGTTTTAAGTTATTGGATTTATAAAGTGGGTCGTTTAGGCTTTAATTACGGTCATGCGATGGCTGGCGCAATAATTCTGATTATGATTATTTCATTCTTTACGATTATTAATTTTAAGTTCTTTAATCGTAAAATTGAATATTGAGAAAGGTTTAATATGGAAAAAAACTTTCAAGAAGTCTTCTCCCAAGACTTAACAACAAAAACTGAATCCTCTTATGCCCCGATTATAAAAGAGTTAACACTTAAAGAATATCGAGCACTAAAAATAAAAAACAGAATTAAGTATGTTTTAAAAATAATCAACTACATTCTTTTGATTATCGTTGGCGCAACATTTTTATATCCGTTTTTATGGATGCTTGTAATGTCGCTTCGAAGCTATAATGATGCGATCAGATTTAATCCGAGCTTAATTTTGACTGAAGTCCACTGGGAAAACTACCTGCAAGCTTGGAAATCAGCTAAAATGGGAATTTATTTGGGTAATTCAGTTACTTATGCAGTTTTAGTATTAAGTTTGCAATATTTATTTATTGTTCCTTCAGCATACGCTTTTGCAAGAATGGAATTTAAAGGCAATAAACTTCTTTTCTGGATTAAACAGATTGGGATGATGTTGCCCGGAGAAGCAACTTTTATTCCAATTTATTTCTTTTATTCAAAAATTGGTCTAATTGACACTTGGACTGGTTTAATAATGCCTCACTTAGTGGCGATGTTCGGGATTTATATGTTTATGAATCACTTTAAAACAGTCCCTAAGGAAATTATTGAATCAGCGAGACTTGATAAATCGGGTCACGGAAAGATAATGTTAAGAATTATGATCCCAATTATTTTTCCAGTCTTTGTCACTCATTTTTTACTCACTTTTATTTCAAATTGGAATAGTTATTATTGGGTGATGGTGATGACTAACACAGAAAAACTAAAAACATTACCTGTAGCGGTTAGAGGCTTACTGAGAGTTGAAGGAGTAGTTCCTGAGTGGCAAAAGGTAATGGCTGGTAATATTATTCAGTTGGCACCAATCTTGTTGATGTATATGTTTGGTAGTAGCCAAATGAAGCGAGCGATGATTGGTGGAAGAAAAATTAAATTTGCTGGCGAAAAAGATAATATATTTAAACGAGCTTTTAGTAGTATAAAAGGTCGTTTTAAGAGCACAGAGAAAAAACAAGCATCAATTTAAATAAGAAAAAGGAGATTGAAATGAAAAGAATAATTCATATTTTATTAATACTAATGACAGTAATAAGCTTGAGTTCTTGTATTGAGGCAAGAAGAGAATTTACTGATCACGGTGAGATTTATGAAGATCGGGAATGGGATCTATTTCCGGAAGGGCATTTAGTAGATGAACCAATAACAATCTCTTATTGGTCAGCAAACTCAGCGGTTGATCATCAAGGAACAACCCAAGCTCAATTAGTCGATCAGTTTAACGCAATGCAAAGAGAAAATTATCCAGATTCGCCGATAAAAGTGGTCGCCTCTTTTCAAGGTGGTTATAATACTCAAAACCAAAAACTTCAAGCGGCTTTAATGGGGAACAATAACCCTGAAATAGCGATGATCGGAATCTCTTCGCTAGCGCTTTATTTAGATTATGCGGTGGATATGAGAGAGATATTTACTTACGATGAAATCAGAAACATTTATGAAGGCTTTTTACAGTTCGCGATGTATCAACAAAAGTTTGTTGGTTATCCTTATTTCGCAGCAACTAACGCCTTTATCGTCAATAAAACACGCTGGAATCAAACTGGGCTTCCTTTTCCAAGTATTGAAACAATTGTTAATAATCCTGAAGAATCAATTTGGACTTGGGAAGCATTAAAAGCGGCAGCTGAAGCAATGACAGTTGTTGAAAGCGATGAAACAAAATATGGTTTGGCTGTCAATGGAATTCCGATTTATGAATCGCTTTTCACCCAAGGAGTAGCACCTTACGATCCGATTGCAACTAAAGCTATCTTTAATAACGAGGCGGGACTTAAAGCTTTTACTTATTGGCAAAATATGGCCAAAAATGGTTATATGGGCAATCCTGCAGAAGACCCTAATCATAATACAAAAATTCAAGCTGCTTTTTCAAGTGGTGATGTAGGAATGCTATTTGCGAGCTCTTCAGGTTTTAAAGTTATCAGTGAGCAGGTTGGTGATGACTTTGAACTAGATGTTTTACCTTTTCCAAAAGTCAGTAACTTTTACTCAAATCAAAGCGGAGGGGGACTGGTAATATTTAATAATAAATCAAAGGCTCGCCAAAAAGCTGCAGTTGAGTTTTTAAGATGGCTTCAAGCAGATGAACAAGTGATTCAGTTTGCAAAAACTGCTGGTTATTTGCCTTCGACATATAGTTCAATTGAGACACAAGCTTGGCTAGATCATGTTCAAACTCATCCAATTTTAAGTCAGACAATTGAGCTGATGAGAATTAAATTACCAAAAGGTTTAGTTGTTCCGAGCGGAAGAGCGAAAAGTCTGGCGGATATTGAGTTTACAAATTATTCTTTAGGAATATTTTTAGATGGGACAACAAGAGATCCAGAAGTGGTCTTAACTGATACTTATAATCGAGTTAATGTCATCTTGAGACAAAACAAATAAAAAAAGAGGTTGATTTTATGCGAATGACAAAACCAACAGAAAAAATCTCGTTTTCCGTAGTAGGCGCCGGCAATAGAGCTGATGTTTATTTAAATGAACTGCTCACTTATTATCCAGATAAGTTTGTTGTCAATGGGGTTTTTGAACCAAATCCTGAAAGACGAAAATACTTTCAACAAAAGTATCAACTCAAGTCTGAACAAATTTATGATGGGATTGCTGATTTTGTAAAATTAGAAAGAATTAGTGATGTCGTAATAATTGCAACTTTAGATGATCTGCACTACATTCCTGCGATGTACGCTCTGAAGGCGGGCTATGATATTATTTTAGAAAAACCAATATCATTGACTTTAGATGAAACTGTAGCAATTGGTAAAGAAGCGCTGAAATATCCTAATCAAATGGTTGCAGTCTGTCATGTTTTAAGGCATACACCATTTTTTAGCAAAATTAAAGAGATAATTGATTCTAAAGAATTAGGCGAGGTAGTTAACATTCAACACAATGAAAATGTCGGTTATTTTCATTATGTTCACAGTTATGTGCGTGGAAATTGGCGTAATACGGAAATTGCGAGTCCTTTTATTGTGGCGAAATCTTGTCATGATATGGACATTATGTTATATTTATTAGGTAATAAAAGGGCTAAAAAAATTGCTTCAATGGGTGAGTTAACCTATTTTCATCATGGCAACTACGATAAAACAAAGATGGCTCCTAGATGCGCTGATTGTAGCATTGAGCCGACCTGTCCTTTTTCGGCTTTAAAAATTTATGGTGGGGAATTAATTAAAAGTGTTGTTTTTAACAAAACTACTATAGAAACTTTAAAAGCGGATCTTGCAACAAGCAATTATGGCAGATGTGTCTATGATATGGACAATGATGTTGCTGATCACCAAGTTTCAATTATTGAGTTTTCAGATGGCATTCATGCAACATTTAATTTAAGTGCTTTTACCGAAAAAAATCATCGCACAATTAAAATAATGTGTGAAAAGGGTGAAATTAGAGGAATAAGCTCTACTCAAGAAATCCAAGTTACTCCTTTTGGTCAAGAACCAAAAGTAATAGTTCCAAAAAAAATAAAAAGTGGTCACGGTGGCGGAGATGCTGGTTTTATGATTAACTTTATGGAGAGTTATTTATCAGGAAAAGAGTTTGCTTCAACGCTGGAGAAGTCGATTGAATCACACGTGATGGCTTTTGCCGCAGAAGACTCAAGACTAAATGGAGGACAAGTGGTAGGAATTCAAGAATTTCACGATAAAGTTTTAAAAGAAGCGCTAGATAAAGGATTGGTAAAATAAAATGAAAAAATTTATGTTAAGTTTACTTGTAGTATTTGGTATTTTTCTAACAGCTTGTAAAACAAAAGAATATACAGTTAAATTTGTTGTTGAGGGGGAAGTAGTTGAACAACTAAAAGTTAAAGAAACGAGTTTTGTAAAAAGACCCAACAATCCCCAAAAAGCAGATGCTGAATTTGACGGTTGGTATAAATCAGAAGATAATTATACAGAGTCAAATCGCTGGATTTTTGCTGATGAAAGAGTGACAAAAGATGTTAGTTTATATGGTCGTTTTATTGATGAGGATACAGAATTGCTCTATTATGAAGTAGAGATTCAACTACCAACACTTCACCGCTTAGAAGATGCAAAAGAAGCAGATTTAAAAGTAGTAGAAGATGCACCGGAATTATTGATTATTGGTGCGGTGCTAGACACTTTTCACTTTTTTCAAAATGAGTCAATGAGTGGTTATGAATATATTAAGCTGTTCAATAACACTGAAGAACCATATAATTTGAAAGATCATCGGATTGTTTTAGCTGATCCACTACAAGGACAGAACGGTGAATCAGAAGCAGCTCGCAAAGGCAACAAAGTCTTAGTTACAGGGTATTTATTCAACAGTTATATTGAGGAAGATTTAATTATTGACCCACTTTCCACAATGCTCTTATGGTTAAAGCCTTATTATTGGACTATCGGTTCAGGAACAGGAGCGATCAATAAAACTTTTTCAGCCGATTTAGTTCATACAACATTTGCTGGTAAAAAAGGTGCTTTTGAACAGACAATTGAAGACTTTAAAGAACTTTGGGAATTGGACGAGACAATAAAAGTATATGAAGTGACTAACCAACCTCAAATCGCTAAAAGAAAAGATGCTGGAACTGAAGAATTCTTTCCGATGATAAGTCCTGGAGCAGGAGTTCCATTTACTCATATCAATGCAAGTCTTTTAAGAAGTTTAGAAATTCAAAAGTTTGATAATCAAGGTGGAAGTGCAAAAGTTGAAATTTTAAACAACTATAAAAAACTTTCAGTAGAAGAACGAGAAAATCCAGAAAGGGTATTTGATAAGATTGTATTTAACGCAATCCATATTACCGAAAACGGTGAGACAATTGATATTTACACAGAATATGAAAACGCTTGGAAATATTTTAAACCGGTTGTTAGAATTCAAATTCATGGCTTAATTGATGAGACCCATTTAGAACCTCAACATTATGGCACTGTTGACTTAAGAACGACAAAAAGCGTTGATAATCCAGGCGCTAAAAAATGGGAAAACACAGTTGAATTACAATACCGGCCGCCCCGAATTGGTGAGCGGATTATGCAACTTCAAATCCCGATGCGAGAACTTCGTAAATTTCAAACATATTTAATCGAAGAGCAACTTGAACTTCTCCGGATTGTTGAAGGCGTCACTGATTATCGCTGGGAGACTGTAAATGTCTATGTAACGGTTAATCCGGAATTGGTGGAAATAAATTGGCGAACTGATGAAATTAAAAGCCCTGCTCGGATGAATGCAGCAGCGCCAACAAAGATTAAACTTATCAATTTAACTAGACCTTAATAACGAAAGGATAGAGATGCGAAAAAAACTCATTAACACTTTTTTCATCGCTCTTTTAATAGTTTTTCTTGGAGCATGTGGAAAACAAAACAAAATTGAATTACGCTATGCAAATGGCCAAATAGGAGTTTTGACTAATAGTAAACAAATCACCATTGATGGAATAGATTATGATACGTATAAAACTGTTGATAGCAAACTAGTTCTATCTTTTGAGTCGTTTAATATGAAAGATAATTTCGCTAATTATCTAATTATTAATGAAGAACATCATCAACAAATCAAACCTGAAAAGGGAACTCAAAACGAGTACGTTAAAACTGAAATTGAACTGTTGAATTTAAATATCGTTGATGGCAACCTCAAAGTTAGTTTTCATGTTGGCGAGAATAAAGATGGGATTAAAGATACATTTTGGCTCAAGAATGTCGTAATAAAGCTTGATTCTAAAACAATTAAGGCAGACCAAGATTTAGTTTTTGATTACCAAAGAGTAGTTAGAATAGGAAGTAAAGATTTAAAGTCACATCTCCGCACCGATTATGTTGAAGTTGAAACTTTTGACTTTACAATTGATTCAAAAGCCTTAAATAAAAGAGGTTTGATTTTAACAAATAATGATCAGACAATTATCATAAATGACAACAAAAAGGAATATCAACTTAACAACCCAGCATTTTTAGATATTCAAACAAACCTTGACAATGATGAATTGCTTACAAAGAGTAGGACTGTTGATATTTTATATTATGGGGATATTCTTACAAGTCATATTTATTTAAATGGTGTTTTAATTGACAATAATCTAAAACTGACTAATACTGCATGGGCAAGCGGAATTAATACAATTGAAATTATCGCTTTAAATAAATATGGGTTTGTTTTAAACAAAACAATAACTTTTGAATTAAGCAATGATTTTTTAAGTTATGAAGAACTCGATTTTAAAGCTTATAATTTAGGCTTAGAAGTGGCCAAAGGCTTAAAAAAAGGCTTAGAAATTGAAGAGGTAAAAGATTATCGTTCTAAATTCTCGGATGTGAGCCAAATTCAATTTGAAGTCTTTGATTCAGCTAATAAAAATATTATTTGGACTGGCAAAACTCTTCCTAATCGAACAGTTTATCTTCAACTTTACAACTATGATGTAGAAAAATGGGAGACTAAATCTACAATGATTTACCGAGAAGGTCAAATTACTTTAGGTTATAACTACGAAGATGATAATCAATATCTTAAGGCGGGGATTGTCAATGTTAGAGTCCTTTCAGAAAACTTATTCAAAGAGAGATTAACTGATACTTATATTTATCATATTACCGATGTTCAATATATCTCGCGCAATGGAACAATCGAAGCAATTAAATCAACCGCCTTTGAAGCTTTTGCTGAGATGCAAAACCATATTAAAGATGTCTTTAATCAAGATATGCTTAAATATATTTTAATGACTGGTGATTTTGTTCAAAGTACAGTTAAAACAGGTGATATAGAGTGGCCAATTGTGATGGATCACTTAATTACACCACTCTTAGATTATGAAATTCCTCTGGGCACAGTTTCGGGCAATCATGATATCGGTGCATTGAGCGAAAACACTAGCGAAGGTATTGATACATTGGATGACGATTTAATCTATGATTTATATGAACAGTATCTCGGTGATCATGTTTTTAGCGATAAGCCATATTTTATTGAGTCTTTTGAAAACAATCGAAGCCACTATGATTTACTTACAATCAACGGCCATGAATTTCTCTTTTTATATTTAGGATGGGGCTCATCGATAAAAGGAATTCATGTCTCTGAGAAAGATATTAATTTTGGAAAATCAGTTTTAGAAAGATATCCAGACAAAACGGTTGTAATAGCCTTACATGAATATATGGGAAACAGAGAAAATAAAACCTTAACAGGGATGTTTGTTTATCAAAAATTAGTTAAACCGTATTCTAATGTTAAGTTTGTCATTAGTGGTCATATTAATGGCACATCAGCGATTATTGATTATCTTGATGATAATGGTGATGGCCTTGTTGATCGTAAAGTTTTACAATTGCTAACTAACTTTCAAGAAGAAGCTCTTGATAACTTAGGAGCCACCTTCATTAGAAGAATTGGCTTAGATTTTACCAACAATAGATTGAGCTTTGATCTTTATTCGCCTGTCGCTAATGATTATCAAATTTTTGTTGGAAGTCATGGAAACATTGTTCGAAAATATACTGACTTTGAATATGATTTTGATTTATCAAATTATGATTACGGGCTGATTACATCAGGCCTTGGAATAATAGATTAATATGAAAAACAACATAGATGTCATTATTAAACAGGAATATGATACCGCAACATTTATTAGAAGAGCTCTAGCTTATTTAGTCGATTTATTATTTGTCGCAACAATAGCTTACTTTGCGGTTGTGATTTTTAAAGTGTTTGCCGAACTCGATACTTTCTTTGAATTATTTGAAGCGAGCCAAGAGCAGATTGAAAATGTTGAATTATATAATCAAATGCGAGGGCTTTTTTGGAAATTAGTTTTTAATCTCTCCTTAATTTGGTTGGGTGCGAAATTATTATATTTTACTTTAATGCCAGCGATTATCGGCAACGGAAGAACAATCGGAAAACTATTTGCTGGTTTCGGTGTAGTATTTAAAGAGAATTTAGAAGAAATTAGTCCTTCGCGATTGATGTTAAGAGAATTTGTCGGGAGGACACTTGTCGAAAGTGTATTATTTATTCCCTATTTAGTTTCAATAATAATTGCTTTTTTTAAAACAGATTCAAAGTCAGTTCATGACTTAATTGCTAAAACGGTTGTAATTCGGTTTGGTATGCATGAGGCTGATTTAAGATAAAGGAATTTTTAGGAGGAAAAGATGAGAAGATTAAAAATATTCACAGTTGTAGCAATGTTGTTGTTAGTTTTAGTAGGCTGTAACAATAATGGTGAAAACGGATTAGAAGAAGAGATTGATTTAAGTAAAATTGCGATTAACATTAGTTTTGAGTCAGGCGAAGGCCTAGAACATGTAACAAAAAACTTTATTTTGCCAATTGAGTTTGAAGATAATGTAACCGCTATATGGCAAAGCGATGATGAAACTGTAATCGTAGTTGCCGGGGATCAAGCAATAGTTACTCGCTTTAGCGAAAATAAAAAAGTTAAATTGATTCCAACCTTAAAATATCAACCAGAGGGTGAAGCTGAAATTTCACTCATCAGAGAAGCGATTGAAGTAACGGTTATCAAATTGGAAACAAGTACCGAACTACCACCAGAGATTACAGGTGTAGTCTATCACTGGCTGCCTAATTCAAGAGGAGCAGATATTACAGCTAAAATAAATTTACAAGGTGTTGATGTTAATGATGTTGTGGTTTCTTGCGAGAGCGTTGAATTAATTGAAGGCTTGGATTTTGAAATAATCGGCGATGAAGATTTTATTTTATTTGGTGATTTTTTAGTTGAGTATACAAATGAAGTTGGAACATATCAATTGGCGATTGAGACTCCGACAGGAACAACCGCATTTGAATATTTCGTTGTTGATAATCTAGAAGGAACAACTATCCCAACAACAGAAACAACAGTTTCAGATTTGGGATTTTTAACCCAAGCGGAAATTACTGAGCCAATCGCGGATGCCCCTGAATTATTAATTACAGAAGTATCTGCTGATTCAGGCGCTTATAGTTACATTGAAGTTTTCAACAATAGTAATCAACAACGAAACTTAAAAGGTCATATGTTGATTTTTGGCGATTTAGGTCGGCAAACAAACATCAATTCTTTGGTTGAAGAATATAATTGGCTAATTGCTGAGCCAATGAATGCGGTTCCTTTTTACATTTATAAAGATTTTGTAATGGAGCCGTTTGAAACCGCAATTATTTGGTATATTGGGGGAAACAGAACCCCTTGGAATTTAGAAGGTGATACTAATTATAATATTATTTATGAAAATGAAGGGAAAAACTCAAAAGCGTTTTTATTTGATTGGCAAGGTGGCAACTTAAAAGAAAGAACTTTAAAAAACATTCACGGAATTCCCGAATCAACAAGGGTGGTTAGCGTAAGAAATAATTCTTTTGTAATAAACAATACAACAACAAGAAATGAAAATGGTTTTGGTACACCGGTTATTAGAGCTGCGGCTTTTGAAAGTCAAAATTCATCTATTAGCCACAGAGCAGTTCAAATTTTATATTTTAATCCAGAAAAAAAATATACTCCTGATGAATTTGCCCCAGAAAACGCGAGTTATTATACAATTGATAGCGGTGTTCTTAATCAAGAAGAGGATATTTATGAAGAAGGTTATTTAGATTCTTCTAAAATCACTCGTTTGCCAGGTAATAGGCTAAGTATTAACACTTTTTACTTTAGAAAATTGTATTATAATTCAGATGATGAGTTTATTGAATATGATAAAACATGGAATCCAGCTACAGACCAAAAAAACGGAATGTGGGAATCAGAGGAATACTTTAAGGTTGCAAAAGATGCAATTTTAGCAACGGCAGTATTTTTTCCTAAACTAGAGGGCTCAACTGTTTCAAGTCGCTGGGAACGAGGCCATGGGATGGAATACACTATTCCGGAGAACGGATCACATTTGATGCGGTTTGTTCCAAGGAGTGAAGATGCAGATTACTTAACATATATCTATTATACTTATTTCCAAAGTAATGTTCTTGAGTTTGTAAAGGGTGGTGTTAGCGAGATAATACCTGAAATG
This sequence comes from Acholeplasmataceae bacterium, assembly GCA_012522345.1. Lineage (GTDB taxonomy): Bacteria > Bacillota_I > Bacilli_A > Acholeplasmatales > UBA5453 > UBA5453. The sequence goes on from JAAYKO010000013.1 coordinate 16,403, forward strand.
CTAGCAACTAGAACAGTTGTTGTGCCAGTTGATCCTGCTTATAACTATAGTGTTCCAGTAAAAGAAAATACCGCTGGAATAACTTCTAAATACAATTTAGGAATTAAAAATGAAGATTAATAAAAAGGGAGAGAAAAAATGAAGAAACTTTTAACATTTTTTAGTATTTTATTTGTAAGTATATTGTTAGTCTCGTGTGGAGATAATGAGTATACAGCCACATTTGATTTAAATTATGAAAATGCGCCAGCAGCAGAAACAATTAAAGTTGTTGCTGGAAAAAAAGTTGAAAAACCAACGGATCCAACAAGAGACAATTATGAATTTATTGCCTGGCTTTTGGTTGGCGAAAAATATGATTTTAATAAAGCAGTTAACGAAAATCTTACTTTAAAAGCTAGTTGGGAACTTAAAAAATATACAGTTAAGTTTGTTGATTATGATGATACTGAGTTAAAACTTGAAACAGTAGAGCATGGTAGTGCAGCAACAGCTCCGGACAATCCCAACAACAAAGAAAATCATTATTTTGATAGTTGGGATGTAGCATTTACTAATATTACAAAAAACCTAACTATCAAAGCGCTTTATAAAATTGATGAATACACAGTTAAGTTTGTTGATTATAATGATGAGGAGTTAGAAACTCAATCAGTAAAGCACGGCAGTGCAGCAATAGCCCCAGACAATCCCAACAATAAAGAAAATTATCACTTTGATAAGTGGAATCTAGCATTTGATAATATTACAAAAGATTTAACTGTCAAAGCACTTTATAAAATCAATGAATATACAGTTAAATTCGTTGATTATGATGATGCGGAGTTAAAGACTCAAACTATAGAGCATGGCAGCGCGGCAACTGCTCCAGATAGTCCTGATAATAAAGTAGGATATCACTTTGATAAATGGGATCTAGCATTTGATAATATTACAAAAGATTTAACTGTCAAAGCGCTTTATAAAATCAATGAATACATAGTTAAATTCGTTGATTATGATGATACAGAGTTAAAGACTCAAATAGTAGAGCATGGCAGTGCAGCAACAGCTCCAGATAGTCCTGATAATAAAGTGGGATATCATTTTGATAAATGGGAGTTAGATTTTGATAATATAATAGAGGATTTAACTATTAAAGCACTTTATAAGATTAATCAATATGCTGTTGAATTTATAGTTGATGGCGAAAAACTTGCTGAAGAGATTGTTGATCATGGTTCAAAAGTCGATGAGCCAGATGAGCCAACAAAAGATTATTATAAATTGGTTGGTTGGTTTTTAGGTGACAATGAATATAGTTTTGAAAGTGAAGTAATTGGAAATTTAACACTTGTTGCTAAGTGGGAAAGAACTCACTATGTTGTCTCCTTTGATTTAGGTTATCAAACAGAAGAAACACTTCCAAATCAAGTTATAAAAGTAGGAGAGAATGCCTTAAGACCAAAAGAAGATCCAATTAGAAATCGTTATGAATTTATTAACTGGGTTGAAAGTGACTTAGAAACTATCTTTGTATTTGAGCAAGCGATTAACGAAGATACAACTATTTATGCTAAATGGGAACAGCTTAGAGTTCTAATTGATTTTGATTTAGGCTTTGATGCTGTAGGCCCCGAAGAGCAAAATATTATTATCGGCGAAAGAGCAACAAGACCTGAAGAAGATCCGATTAGAGATCGTTATGAATTTGTTAATTGGGTTAAAAGTGATTTAGAAACTATTTTTGATTTTGAGCAGACAATTAATAAAGATACAACTATTTACGCAAAATGGAATCAGCTTGAAGTAATTGTTAGTTTTGAAGTTGGTGAAGGCTCACCAAAACCAGATCAACAAAGATTCGATGTTGGTCAAAATGCTGTTAAACCGGAAATAGATCCAACGAGAGAAGGTTATAACTTCATCGGTTGGTTTATTGAAGGTGAAGAGGAAGCCTATGAGTTTGAGACTGCAATTATAAAAGACACTTTATTAACCGCAAAATGGCAAATCATTACTTTTTCAGTAACCTTTGATGTTGCCGGAGGTACACTGCAACCAGAAACTCAAACAGTTGATTATGGTAGTACTGCAGCCAAACCACTTGACCCAGAATTAGAAGGACACAATTTCTTAGGCTGGTTTATTGAAAATGAAGAAGAAGCTTTTGAGTTTGAAACCGCAATTATAAAAAACACTTCACTAACTGCAAAATGGCAAATTATTACCTATGCAGTTACATTTGATGTTGCAGGAGGAACACCTCAAATAGAGACTCAAATAGTTGATTATGGTACTGAAGCGACTAGGCCAGAAAATCCAACAAAAGAAAATTATCGGTTTTTAGGCTGGTATTTGGCTACTGAAGAGTATGATTTTGAACTTGTAGTAACGAAAAATTTAGTCCTTGTTGCTGAATGGCAGTCGCTAACTCCGGAAATTGAAGGAGAACTTTATCACTGGATGCCTAATTCACCCAAAGCTAATATCACTGCTGATATTGATTTTCATGGAGCAGAACAAATTAGTGTCGTGATGAACGGTTATCCATTAATTGAAAATGAAGATTATATGATTATTGGTGAAAAGTTTGGACTTGCAGGTGCTTTTCTTGTTGAACACTCAAATGAAATTGGTCAATATCAAGTAGAAATTACAACAGAGTATGGCGAAGCTTTATTTAAATATTATGTTGTAGATAATCCAGCAGACACAAGTATCCCAACAAAAGAAATAACTGTTCCTAATATGGGATTATTAGCAAAAGCAACAATTACTGAACCTATTACGGGAGTACCAGAATTGTTAATAACAGAAGTTTCTGCTGATTCAGGGAAATACAGTTACATTGAAGTATTTAATAATTCAAGTGAAGTTAAAAACTTAAAAGGACATATTATTGTGTTTGGTAATTTAACTAAATCGGCTAACCTAGCATCACTTTTAGAAGATGGCTTAATTGCTGAACCAATGGGTGCTGTACCATTTTACATTTATGAAGATTGCTTAATGGAACCTTTCGAAACTGTAATTATTTGGTATCTTAGCCCTGGCAATAGAAAGCCATGGGATCACGGCAATTATGATCAATTAGCGGTGACCGATGAAAACTATTTATTTGATTGGCAAGGTGGAACACTGACTTTTGATGAGTTTAGACGAGTTCAAAATATTGAAGAAGATAAAAAAATTGTCGTAGTTAGAAATAATGCTTATGTAATTAATAATGCAACTGGCCATGATGAAAATGGTTTCGGTACACCAGTATGGCGTGGTGGTGCGTTTACAAGTCAAAATTCAAGTGTTGCAAATAGAGCTGTTCAAATTATGTATTTTGATCCAGAAAAGGTCTACGCAGCGGATATTGATGCTCCGGAAGGTGCTACATATTTTAAAATTGAAACAGGAATTCATAATACCGATAAAGATCTTTATGAAGATGGTGTAATCAATTTAGCTAATTTTATTGATGTAGGAACGCAAAAAAATCGCTATAATATCAACACTTTCTACATGCGAAGAGTCTATTATAATGATGAAGATGAACGTGTTGGTTACGATAATAAATGGAATTTAGCAAACGACCAAGCAGTGGGTGTTTGGCATCAAGCAACATACCGTGCAGTCGCTAAAGAAGCAATTCAAGTTACTGCCCTATTTTATCCACCGGTTGATGGCTCAACTGAAATAGGACGTTGGGGTCTAGGCATCGGTTTGGAATATATGATACCAGAGGCAGGTTCACATATTATGAGATTTATGCCAAGAAATCCAAATGCTGATTACGAAGGCTTTGTAGGGGGAAAATACACTCACCCAATTACTAATACCCTTTATTCACAAGGTTTTGCAGAATATAGTGAGGAATTGTATGCTGAAGTAACCCAAACTTTAATTGTTCCAGTAAGCTCAGACTATTATTACCCTGCTTACAAGGAAAACTCAGCTGGAGTAGTTTCAAAATATAATTTAGGATTGGAATAAGATGAAAAAAACCTTTATCTTGCTTTTAATTGTATTAGCTAGTTTTTTAGTTTCTTGTGAAAAAAACGAAACTAATGCAAATGCTCAATTTAATCAAGCAGTGGACAATTTTACTTTTCAAGAAAACAACAGTTACATTACTGCTGATTTTAGGCTTTCTCAACAACTCGCTCACGAAAAACAGACTATCGAGATTAGTTGGGAAATAACAACAGGAGATCGAGGTGCTGAGATTATCGATGTTAATTTAGTTAAAATAACTCGCCCAGAATATGAAGAGGGTGATGTGACAGTAGAGTTACTTGCAACCTTTACTTTGGGCGAGTTTATTAAAACAAAAACGTATCAATTTAAAGTTATCGCTTTTTTAGAAAACACAACAACAGAAAAAGATAGTTATGTTGTTTATATAAATATTGATGGTTTTGCAAAATACTATTATGATTATGCGGTAGCAGATGAACTTGTCTCAAACTTGGAAGCTTTCAAAGAGCAGGGAGTTTTCTTTGAGAATTTGAATACTGAGTTTCCTTCGCTAACAAATCCGGTTCAAGCGATGATTATTTCAGGAACTACTAGTTCAGGTGTTGAAAATGTTTACCGTTATTATGATAAAACAAATGATATTGTTGTCCAACAAGCAAGAGATAACAAAGCTGAAACAATTTATCAAGCAGCAGTTAGACGTAATATTCCAACAGCTACGATAAGACATTTTCCTGCCGAAGATGTTTTAAACACTTATACTTTAGATAAACTTTATGTCAATGTTGAACAAGGAAAAGAAGCAAATCAAAAAGAAAGATTTATGCAGGCAATTAAATTAGTCAAAGGCGAAGAGTTTATCAATGGGACGACTTTACAAAGAGTTGAAGAAGTTCCGCGATTGTTAACAATTTATGTTGATGATGTCGATGGTTTAGGCCATAATTATGAGACCGTTTATGGAATAAGAAGGGCCTCTAATGAAGAAGGAAGAATTAATAATGTTTTAGCTGCGATTGAAGAGTTGGATGACTTAATTAACCAACTAGTTAATGCTTATAAAGAAAGAGGAATTTATAATAAAACTGCCTTTTTCATTACAACCGATCATGGGATGACTCCTTTTGGCGATACGTCTTGGAATCCTTTTGGTGAATATGGCAAAAGTAAGTGGCCAGAATTAAGGGATAAACTTAAAGAAATTAACTCAAGTTATATTTTTGAATATTTAGGCCCTGGCGATAAGCCGAAACTAGACACTACTGTAGTTGGAGTTAGCACTGGTCTTCAAATGTTATTGACTTTTAAAAATCAGAGAATGACAAATGAACAATTAGATGCAATCAAAAGCAGCATGGAACAAGAGTATTATATTGAAGAAGTCTTAACTAGAAGTCAATTAAATCAATTAGGAGTTTGGCGAGGAGCCAATATAGATTTACTCGTTATTCCAAAGGATAGATATCACTTTCATGGAAGAGATAACCCAAATAGAAGATATCAGGCATCAGGCCAACACGATACAATGTTAAGTTCTTCAAAAAACATTTATGGCTTGATTTTTGGTGGATTAGTTAAAACTGATTTAGTAATCAATGATCAAGTCAGTGTTGCAAGTTTTGGGGTAATGATGGCTGAAGTTTTAGGCTTTAAACTTAGAGATGCCACAACAGAAGGTTTAGACATTTTTAATAACACCTAAAAAAGTGTTTATTTTGAAAAAAGTGAGATGATAAAATGAAAAAAACAAAAATAGGAACATTCATTATACTACTAATTAGCGTATTAACAATAGGTTATAAAAGTTTATACGCTACCTTTCCGACAAAGGCAGATGTTGTAATGGAGATAGTCTACGCTGATCAAGAAGGAGTAAATCCCTTAATGAGTCAAAGCAATCGCAATGTTGGCAGTGTTTATACAGTTAATCCAAATTATTTTTTAATTGAAGATAATTATGAATTTGTTTATTGGATTATTAATGGTAGCATTAGACCAAATTTACCTTCAAAAGCGAGTTTTTTTGTTCAAAGTGGAGAAACACATGCCTTAGCAATTTATAAACCAGAAGGAACAAATGCAGTTATTTATGTAGATTCTAATGGAAAACTAATTGATTATGAAACGGTCATAAGCGGTAATAAACCAACAAAAGTTATTGATATTGGTGAGTTTTCAAAACCCGGTTCCCTACCAATAGGCTTTTTTAGCGAAGATAACTTAACTCCAAACGATAAGATTTATAGTGATATTATATTTTTTATGCTATATGAGACTTATGAAGCAGGGGGCAGTTTAACAGTAAATGGAACTAATATAAGCGAGATGTTTTTATTAAATGAGGTTGTCGCAGTTGGCTCTCATGCTCCTAATAACTTTTCTTATTGGCAAGATGAAAACGGTCAAATACTATCAAGTAAAGCAAATTATAAATTTACAATGTTAGGCTTTAACAGAACAATTTTCTCAACAACAAATATCGGAGCGCCAGAAAACATTATCAATATGACTGGTGATTTAGAACTTAGAGAAGACTACATAACTGTTGTTGGTCAATTTGAAGGAAATCCAAGCGAGGTTGGTTTTTTAATTTCAGAAGAAGATGATCTTATTGAGACAAGTTCACAACAGGGAGTAGAAATTGTAGTTTCTAATGTTCATAATAGTGAAACCGGTGAGTTTGTAATGAGTTTCCCGTATAATATTAAAAGCATTAGAGCTTATGGTCTTTTTAATGGTGTTGTCATTCTTAGCGGTTATAATCACATCAGCGATAAAAAATTAATTAATTTAGAAAATATTGACATTACAGAATTTAATTTTTCTGGTGATGATACATTTACGTTTATTACAAATGATTTTTATTTGCCAACATCTTTTGAAGAAGGTGCAGTTACAGCTCTTTGGGAAAGCAGTGATAATGCTGTAATAGAAATAATAGGCAATAAGGCAAAAGTAACTAGAACTATTAAAGAAGATGTTGTAGTTGATTTGGTAGCGACACTTTACTATCAAGGTGAAGATGGCAACTTAGAAATTTTAGAAAGAGAACCAGTTCAAGTTACTGTTAAAAGAGATGATGATACTTATGTTGTTTACATAAACATTGATGGGTTTGCTCAATATTATTATGATGAAGCTATAAGCAGAAACAAAGTTCCTAAAATTGAAGCACTAAGAAATGATGGAGTTTATTTTACTAATTTAAGAACTGAATTTCCTTCAACAACAAATCCACTTCAGTTTATGATTATTTCAGGAGCAACAAGCAACCAAGCTCAAAATGCTTATCGTTACTATGATAAAGAAAACAATATTGTTGTATCACAAGCGAGACCAACCCATCTGGATACAATCTATACCGCTGCAGCAAGAAAAAATTTAACAATGGCAAGTGTAAGACACTTTCCAGCAGAAGGAGTAATGAGCACATCTAATTTAAATAGACTATATGTTAATACTGACTCTGCTGCTGAATATCCAAACCAAGAAGCAAGATTTAGCCAGGCGATTAAATTGGTTAGGGGAGAGCCGTTTAGAAATGGCGATATTATTCAAACAGTAAGTGAAGTACCGCGTCTTTTAACTGTTTATACAGATGAGATTGACGCTTTAGGTCATAACTATGATAGTGCGTACGGAATATCTAAAGCAAGTAATGAAACTGGGAGAATTAACAACGTTATTGGTAGAATTGATGAATTAGACAACTTAATTAATGATTTAGTTAACGCTTATAAGTATCGTGGAATCTATGATAAAACAGCCTTTTTCATTACAACCGACCATGGAATGACTCCCCTAGGCAATGATGCTTGGCGCTTGTTTGGCGACGGAAAATACGGCAAAGGTAGACAAAACGAATTAAAGACCAAATTAAAGCAAATAAATTCAGCATATGAATTTGAATATTTAGGACCTGGCGAAAGTCCCAAATCTTCAACAACAGTTGTTGGGGTTAGTGGTGCACTTCAAATGGCACTAACATTTAAAAACACTTACTTAGTAGAATCAGAACTCCAAACAATTAAAACAGCGTTAGAAACCGAGTATTATATTGATCAAGTTTTAACTAGAAGAGAAGTCTGGAATATTGGTGGTTGGACTGGTGCTAATATCGATTTATTAGTAATTCCTAAAGGAAAATATCATTTCCATGGAAGAGATAATCCTAATCACGTATATTATGCGAATGGACAGCATGACACATTGTTATTGTCATCGAATAATATCTTTGGCATGATTTTTGGTGGATTAGTTCAAAATAACATTACAATCACAAATAAAACAAGTGTTCTTACTTTTGGACCTTCAATGGCTTATGTCCTTGGATTAGATTTATATGATGCAACAGCAGATGTATTGGATGTTTTCCAGTAAAAGCACTGATTTAAAAAAGTAATAAATGACATTTAAAGTAATAAAAGATAAGCTTTTAAATGGTATACTTAAATAAAGAATTGTACATTTTTTTATCATGTTCCCAAAGG
>JAAYKO010000014.1 GCA_012522345.1 Acholeplasmataceae bacterium
GGTATGAACAATTAGAAGATTATTTAGACGGAAAAAAGGTAGCAATTTTTGGTTCATTTAGCTGGGGTTCTGGCGAATGGATGGAAGGTTGGCAAGAACGTCTAGAAAACTTTGATGTTGAACTTTTTGAAGAGCCACTAATGGCAAATGAAGCACCATCACCTGATGAAGAAGAACTAGCTTTTCAGTTTGGTGAACGCTTTAAAGATTTTTAAAAAACGCATTTTACAAAAAGGGTTATTATGCCCTTTTTCTTTTTTTAAGCCCAGGTTTAAAGCTAAAATAGGCTGTCTTTTTAAACTAATAAATGATAAAATATATTAAGGAGTGGTAAAAAATGAATATTTGGCATGACATAGATAAAAATAAAGTTTCACCAGAAGAGTTTATTACTTGTATTGAGATTACTAAAGGCTCTAAAACGAAATATGAAATCGATAAAGAGCTGGGAATGATTGTTTTAGATCGAGTGCTCTATACTTCTACACACTATCCCGCAAACTATGGTTTTATTCCAAGAACATATGCATCTGATGATGATCCGCTTGATGTCCTTGTTTTATGCAGTGAAAACTTAGTTCCATTATCGCTTGTTAACTGCAAACCAATCGGGGTTATCTCGATGATTGATGGCAAATTTAAAGATGAAAAAATAATTGCGGTTGCAATCGGTGATCCTTCATTATCTCACTATGAGGAACTTGAAGATTTACCGCGTCATATTTTAGCCGAAATGCATCATTTCTTTGAAGTATATAAAGTATTAGAAGGTAAACAAACACACGTTCTTGATATCGACAATAAAGAAAAAGCGATGAAAATCATTGCAAACTCAATTAAAAGATACGAAGAAATGTTTGGCTAATTATGGGTCGAGCTCACGAAGTAAGAAAAGAATCGATTGCGAAAACTGCAGCTAAAAAAAGTAAACTCTATGCCCGTTATGGAAAAGAGATTTATCAAGTTGCCAAAGGCTCACCTAATCCTGAGGTTAATTTAGAATTAAAGAGAATTATTGAGCTAGCGCGAAAAGACCAAGTCCCAAAAGAGATTATCGAACGAGCAATTGAAAAGGCTAAAGGTGGAGTTGATGAGAATTATATCCCGACAAGATATGAATTTTTAGGCCCCGGAAACAGTAATTTTATCGTTGAATGTTTAACTGATAATCCAGCGCGCACTATCGCCAACGTTAGAAACTGTTTTACTAAAACGGGTGGGAAAAGCGGTTCCGTTTTGCATCTTTTTGAACAGAAAGCTATCTTTAGTTTTAGCGGTGTTAGCGAAGAAGAACTTTTAGAGCTCTTTATTGAAAATGATTTAGATGATGTTGACTTTGAATATGAAGAAGGTTTTATTACAGTTTTAGTTGAACCTTTAAAATATTATGAAGTTAAACAACTTTTAGTGAATAGATTTAATGATTTAGAGTTTGAAATTGATGAGATTAGATGGCTTCCTTTAAGTTATCAAGAACTCAATAAAACAGATTATCAAAGCTTTTTAACTTTACTTGAATTACTCGATGATGATGAGGATGTTGTGCGAGTTTATTATAATGTTTCTAAACAAAACTAGTGTTTTTGGCAAAAAACGCTTTTTTTCTAGGTTTTATTGCAATAAACTTGACATTGATATATAATAAGAAATTGGGAAATAATCGCGCGCAGGCGTATGTGATTTAATTCTAAATAAGAAAAGAAAAAAGCTTAAATTTAAAATAAGAAGAGGTAATGTTTGTGGAAGATAGAAAGATTCAAGAAGCGATTTTAAATGAGGAAAAGCGGCAACTCGAAAATCTCGAGCTTATTGCAAGTGAAAACTTTGTTTCAAAAGCTGTTTTAGAGGCTCAAGGAAGTGTTTTTACTAATAAGTATGCCGAAGGCTATCCTCAGAAACGTTATTATGGCGGTTGCGAGTTTGCTGATGTAGTCGAAAACTTAGCGATCGAAAGAGCTAAAGAACTCTTTAAGGTTAAATATGCCAATGTTCAAGCTCATTCTGGCTCGCAAGCTAATATGGCTGCGATTAGAAGTTTAATTAAACCGGGAGCTAAAATCTTAGGAATGAGTTTAGATAGCGGCGGTCACTTGACTCATGGTTATAAGCTTTCCTTCTCGGGTCAAGATTACCAAGGTGTAACTTATAGTGTTAACCGAGCTACTGAACAACTCGATTA
>JAAYKO010000015.1 GCA_012522345.1 Acholeplasmataceae bacterium
AGATTAGGTCATCTTTTTTTTGCACCTAGCTGAATGATTTTATTTTTCCTATGGCTTTTTTATTTATTTTAAGGTAAAATATAATAAATATAGGCAGGTAATAAAAATTTGAAGAAAGAAAATATTTTAGTTGTTAATAATTTAAAAAAATCTTATGGCCAAATAAAAGCAGTCAATGATATTTCCTTTGAGGTACGACGAGGAAACTTTTTTGCTTTTTTGGGTAGAAATGGCGCGGGCAAATCAACTACAATTAAAATTATCGCTGGGCTCTTAAATCAAGATGCCGGCAACTTTTATTTAAATGGAAATAACTCTAGCAATCAAAGTCAAATCGGAGTTGTTTTTCAAGATAATGTTTTAGATGAACTTTTAACTGTCAAAGAAAACCTCTATACACGGGGTTTGTTGTTTATTAAAGATAAAAAACTTGCTGATGAGCGCTATTTATATTTAGTTGAAAAACTTGAGTTGCAAGATATTGAAAATCAACGATTCCAAACTCTTTCTGGCGGTCAAAAAAGAAGAGTTGAAATTGCAAGAGCACTTTTTTCTAAACCTGAATTGCTAATTTTAGATGAACCAACAACAGGCTTAGATCCAGAATCAAGAAAATTAGTTTGGAAAATTTTAGAAAACTTAAGAATTGCTGAAAATATTACAATTTTTTTAACTACTCACTATATGGAAGAAGCTGCTAACGCTGATTATGTCATTATTATTCATGAAGGATGTATTGTCGCTAGTGGTTCACCAGCAATGTTGAAAGAACAATATAGTAAAGACTATTTTAAAGTTGTTCCTCACAATAAAGCTCAACTTATTGATCACTTAACAACAAACAATTTAAAATTTAAAAAAGTTTCTAACCAATTTTACATTGAAATAAATAGCACACAAGAAACACTTGATTTAATTATCAGTATTAAAGAAAACATTAAAACTTTTGAAGTTGTCAATGGGACTTTAGATGATGTGTTTGTCAAGGTCGTAGGTGAACATGATGAATGATATTCTTGTTTTGACTAAAAGAAATATAAAAATTTATTTAAGAGATAAAGCTGCGGTTTTTTTCTCGTTTTTATCGATAATTATCCTTTTGGCACTTTATTTTTTGTTTCTAAAAAATGCTTATATAACAGATGAACTGGCAGATCTTCTTGCAAAAAACGAAATTGAATTTATAACTAATAGTTTAATGATTAGCGGTGTCTTAGTAATCAACACTTTAACTCTATCACTAGGCAACTTAGGTAACATCATCAATGACTTCTCTCGGAGAAAACTAGATGGTTTTTTAATCGCTCCAATCAAACGTTATAAAATAATTGTCTCATACTATTTATCATCACTTTTTATCACGGCAACACTAACTCTTTTTATGTGGTTTTTATCAGCAATACTGATTGGAATTCAAACTAGTATTTGGTATTCTTTTAATCAAGTCATGATGGTTAGTCTATATGTGATTCTTTTCACTTTTATTTCTACTGCTTTTATGATCTTTTTAACTACTTTTATTAATAGTGTCAATACTTTTGGCGCAATTACAGGAGTTTTTGGAACGATAATTGGTTTTATTTCCGGGATTTACATGCCTATTTATGTTTTGCCTAAATTTATTCAAAATATTACTTCTTTAGTCCCTTTCACCCACATGACAATCGTTTTAAGAAGGCAACTCTTAGATCCTAAATTAGCGAGTTTAGAAACTACTTTGCCCCAAGAATTAATCGCTATTTATAAAGAGATTTTCGGAATCCAACCGATGAAAATTTTTAATCTTAATCTTCATTTTTGGTGGATTTTGTTAATTACTTCAGTTATTGCAGTATTATTATTGATCTGGGCAACTTTTCGTCTTGCCGTAAAAATAAAAAAATAGTTTTTTTCCCATTTAGTTTAAAGAAAAACTTAAGAAACTTGCTTTTAAAATCTTTTTATTCTAACCTTTTGAAAAGCAAGCTTTTTAATGCTATAATAAAATAAAGTGTTAGCGTTTTCACTGGTGAAAAATATTAATCTGTAAAAACGGTGATAAGATGAACTTATTAGCTACATTTAACAAAGATTATTTCTTTTACTTCCAAGTCATGCTGGATTCTTTTGTCAAGCACCATCAAGACCACGAAATAAATGTTTTTGTTGTTTGCAATGACATTGAAGAACGGAATTTAGATTTAATCAGAAACAACTATAAAAACTTAAATGTATCCCTCATCCGCTATCAAAATCAAATATTAGATCGAGCGAAAACTACTTATCGCTTCCCAAAAGAAGTTTATGCTAGACTTTACGCTGCAGAATATTTACCCGAAGAGATTGATCGTGTTTTATATTTAGATCCTGATACAATCGTTTTGAAAAATTTAGCTGCTTTTTATCGGATGGAGTTTGATGGCTCATATTTTATTGGTGCCTCTAATGTTAAACGTTTTTTCACCGCTTTTAATAATTGGAAAAACAAAGCAAAGAAAGGTTCAAAGTATTTAAATACTGGTGTCTTATTGATTAATGTAGAGAAACTTCGAAGGAAACAAAATATTGAAGAATTAAATGACTACATTATTAAAAATGAAAACCGCTTATTTTTGCCCGATCAAGATGTTTTAAATGCTCTTTATGGCACAAAAGTTTCTTTAATTGAACATTTAAAATATAATTTAAGTGATCGCGCTATTACAAGGCACAATTTAGCAAACCGTAAAAAGATCGATTATAGATGGGTTGAAAAATATGCCTACGTTCTCCATTTTTATGGCAAAAATAAACCTTGGAACAATAAGTATAAAGGTATTTTGAGACCGTTTTACCAGTTCCACGCTAAACGAGTTGAATCATTACATAAAACTATTTTAAGTAACTAAATTAACGAATAATTAACTTATTTATTACTTTTCCACCAGAATGCCTAGTTTGAGCATTCTTTTTTTAAAAGCGAGGTTTTAGACTTGACAAAATAAAAATCTTGAATATAATATATGTTGGAATGGCACTTATCGGTTTAGAGTGCCAAAGAGATGAATGGAGGTTATTATCAATGCTTAAACCGTTAAATGATTACGTAGTTTTAAAGTTTGCTGAGAAAGAAACGAAGACAGAGTCTGGGATTATTTTATCTTCTTCTGACCAGGATAAACCAGCTTTCGGAATAGTAGTTTCAGTTGGACCTAAAGTCGAAGAAATTAAAATCGGTGATAAAGTCATTTATCAAACTTACTCAGGAACTAATACCAAAATCGATGATCAAGAGTTTTTGATTATCAAACAAGAGCATATTTTAGCCATATATGAAAAGGAATAAAGGAGCGATATTATGAGTAAAGAAATTAAATATGGTTCATTTGCCAAAGAAAAGATTTTAACAGGTGTAAACACATTAGCTGATACCGTTAAATTGACTTTAGGGCCTAAAGGAAGAAATGTAATTTTAGAAAAATCCTATGGCTCACCACTTATTACTAATGATGGTGTTTCAATTGCTGGCGAAATCGAATTAAAAGATCCTTATGAAAACATGGGTGCGAAACTAGTCCATGAAGTTGCCGATAAAACAAATAATGAAGCTGGTGATGGAACTACTACTGCGATTGTTTTAGCACAAGCAATTATTCAACGTGGTTTTAAAGCTATTAGTTATGGCGCAAACCCTGTCTTAGTTAAAGAAGGGATTTTAAAAGCTGGTAAAGCTGTTTATGACAAACTTGTTGAAAAATCAAGTAGTATCACAACAAAAGAGGATATTAAAAATGTAGCGACAGTTTCTTCAAATGATTATGAAATCGGCAATATAATTGCTGAGGCAATGGAGAAAGTCACTAAAACAGGAATTATAACTGTTGATGAGTCTAAAGGATTTGAGACTGAACTCGATGTTGTTGAAGGACTCCAATATGATAAAGGCTATATCTCACCTTATTTTGTGAGTAATAGAGAAACAATGAGTGTTGATTTTGAAGATCCGTACGTACTTGTTACTGACCAAAAAATTTCAACCGTTCAAGAAATTTTACCCTTATTAGAACAGGTTATTAAAACTAATAAACCGCTTCTTTTAATTGCTGAAGATGTCGAAAATGAAGTTACTTCTACTTTAATTGTTAATAAGCTAAGGGGAACAATTAATGTGGTTGCGACAAAAGCCCCTGGTTTTGGCGACAATCAAAAAGAATTATTATCAGATATCGCAATTTTAACTGGAGCAACTTTTTTCACTAAAGATTTAAATATGGATTTAAAAGATGCTACTTTAGATGACTTAGGAAGCGTTTCAAGAGCGCTAATTAAAAAAGATGATACAACTTTAATTGGTGGTAAAGGCGATAAATTAGAACTCGAAAACCGAATTGCAGAACTTTTAAGATTAATTGGTAACGCAGACTCCGATTATGAACGAAAAAATCTTGAAGAGCGACTAGCGAAACTTTCAGGTGGTGTAGCTATAATTAAAGTTGGCGCAGCAACAGAAACTGAATTGAAAGAGAAAAAATTAAAGATTGAAGATGCCTTAAATGCAACCAAAGCAGCTGTTGCAGAAGGAATTGTTGTTGGTGCTGGTGCAGTCCTAGTTGAAATCCAAAAAGAATTACTTTTATCTTTGAAAGATGATGATTTAGATGTTTATAAAGGTATTAAAGCTGTTTTAGATAGTTTAACAACTCCACTTTATCAAATTGCTGAAAATGCTGGTTATGATGGCAACGCCATTGTTGAAGAACAAAAAAACCAAAAGAAAAATTTTGGCTTTGATGCGCTAAAAGGAAAATGGGTTGACCTTTTAAAACAAGGTATTATTGATCCAGCTAAAGTTACAAAAAACGCAATTATTAATTCTAGTTCAATTGCAGCAATGTTAATCACGAGCGAAGCCGCTATTGTCGATGTCAGTAAAGAAAAAGACTCAATGCCATCATTCGAATAAAATTAATCCCTCTTTTCGAGGGGTTTTTTATTGGAAAACCAAGAGTTTGTTTAGCAATTCTAAGCTAAGTGTTTACAATTGCTACGACCCGAAATAAAATACTTTACATTGAGAAAAATAGGCGTATAATAGTTTTATAAAGGAGATGAAAAGTTACATTTATTTTATGGAATATCGGATATTTGACAAAAAAAATCCACCGCTTGAAGTGTTAAAATTAAAAACATCTGATGAGCAAAAATTTTTTTTAGATCCACTTGAAGTGATTTTAAAAGAATATGGCGATGTTGACCAATGGAAAGCTTTATCAATTCATTTAAATAGTACTGAACCGCCAATTGGATTTGCGATTATAGGTTCGTTCGGCTCTGATGATACATGGATAGACGACATTATGATTGACAAAGCATACCAAGGAAAAGGATATGGTACCCGAGCAATTAAATATTTAGTTAATTATTTAATTGAGAACTATCATGTCGATCATATTTATTTATCTTGTTATAAAGAAAATACAAAAGCCTTAAGTTTATATCAAAAATTGGGTTTTAAAATAACAGATAAATTAGATGAAAATGGTGAAATTATTTTAGTCTACAACAGATAAAAAGGCTCTTTCTTTTCGTAAGAAAAAGCCTTTTTTATTGTCTATTAAATAATTTTAAAGCTAATTGTAAAGCTTTTTCATAAAGCCTTTGTTGAGCATTTCTAAGTGATGATTCTAAAGATTCATTCTTATTTTGAAGTGGGATTATTTCTTTAAAAACTGTTTGGGTTAAATCTTTCTCAACAGAGCCAGCAAAACTATATATTAAAACATTCGGTGAAACATCCAATACCGCTTTTCCAATGGAAAAGGGCGCTTTACCCTCAAATGTCTGTTTATCAATTCTTCCTTCACCGGTTATTAAAATATCTGTATTTATCAGTTTTTCTTTTAGTTTAAGTTCTTCATCGACAACATCAAACCCTTGTTTGATTATTCCTTTAGAGGCTAAAAATAAAGCATATGCAAGACCGCCTGCCGCTCCTGTTCCAGCGACCTTGGTTGCCTCTTTCGAAAAGACATTTTCTAAAAGATTGCTAACTCTTGAAAATGCATCTTCAAAACGATTTAACTCAGCTATAGTTTTTAAACCTTTTTGAGGTCCATAAACAAAAGTTGCTCCCGCTTTTCCCAACAAACTATTTTTAACATCACAAGCAATAATTATTTCTCTTTGAGCCAATCTTTTATCTAAACTGCTTATGTCAAGGTGTCTCACTTCAAGTAAGTCTTTACCAAAAACACCAACAGCTTTACCTGCTTGATTAAAAAATTTTACCCCTAAAGCGGTAAGGGCACCGAGACCCAAATCATTGGTCGCACTTCCACCCATCCCAATTATTATCTTCTTTGAATTGGCATCTAGAGCTTTGAGAATTAGTTGACCGACACCGTAGGTTGTTGTTAAGTGAGGATCTCTTTTAGCATGCGGAACTTTTTCAATTCCACTAGCAGAAGCCATTTCTATAATAGCTGTTTTTTTATTATTTTTAAAACCTACTTCTCCTGTAACGGCTTCTCCTAAAGGACCAATAACTCTAAATTTTTCAAGTTGATTTGTAAGACTAGAAACAAGACCTTCTCCTCCATCAGAGATTGGAATAATGAGATAATTGTTGTTTTTTGCAACTTTTGCAAAAGCATTAAAAATAATTTCTGCTGCTTGTTTTGCTGTTAAACTATCTTTAAAAGAATCAGGTGCGATTACGATTTTCATTTATAGTTGCTCCTTATTTTAAATTTAATCTTGTTTCTTCTTTTATAATAACAAATTATTAGATATTAACCAATAATAATTATTTTTTAACAATAATTGTTGACAAATCATCGCTAAACTCTTATAATAATGAACAGGGGTTCACTCATGAGCAAATTAAAGAATAATGTTAAAGAAAAAATTATTAAAAATGCTGCTGATGAATTCTATGAACGAGGCTTTAGCGGTGCCAATATGAGAAGAATTGCTAGAAAATCTCGAATGGTTGTTGGAAATATTTATCGCTATTTCAGCAGTAAAGAAGGACTTTTTAATGCTACGGTTGAACCTGCTTATTTAGCCCTTGTTGAGCTAATAAATGTTAAACTACCAGATGAACTTGAATCTGGTAATTATTATACTTTTCTCGAACCTGTTTTAAATGAATTAACTAGGATATGCTTAAAATATCCTAAAGAAATAGTCAGTATTTTAGACCGCTATATTGGTGTTAAAGATTATCAACTTTTTGAAAATTTAAAATTGCTAATTATTAAACGTCTAAAAAATGAATTGCCCGAGCTTAGTGATACTCAAAGTGATATAATTTTTCATCTCATTTTGCGTGGTGTACTTTTCATCTTACAAAACTATCCACAAAGTGAACTTGAAAAAGAACTTGGGTTTCTTTTTGTTTTTATTTTTAAAGAAATTGATTATCGAATCTAAATTAGGAGTACTATCGTGAAAAAAATCTTTGATTTCATTGTTAAACGTCGCCGGTTTTTCTTAATTTTCTGGGCTGTAATGTTAGTTGGTTCTATTATTTTAATTCCTTTTGTTAAAATCAATTATGATACCACCGAATATCTTCCCGGCGATGCAAAAGTTAAAAAATCCTTAGCTGTTATGGAAAAAGAGTTTGGGCTAAACGGTCAAGCTTCTATCATGATTGGTGAAGTAACTATTTCTGAAGCTGTTCGTTATAAGAAAAATTTAGCTTCCACTGATGGTGTTGCTGAAATAATTTGGCTTGATAACTTTATTGAACCAGCAATGCTTGAACAGCTAGACCAATTTTTAAAAGATAACAATATTGACCAAATGATGGATATCGGTTCCATTAAAGGTTTAGATCAGTTTTATCATAAAAAGCATGCTTTGTTTCAAGTTTTATTTACTGAAGATGAATATAGTCTAAAAACTGGTGATGCTATCGAAGCTTTAAGAGGAAAGCTTGATCGACTTGAAGTTGACTATGCGATGACTGGGATGGCTATTTCATCATATTACACAAGAGTTTTGACAACTAGTGAAGTGTTTAAAATAACTCTCTATGTTATTCCAATTATTTTAATTATTTTAATTATTTTCACCAGCTCTTGGATTGAGCCTCTGTTGTTTGTTTTAGTTGTGGCTTCATCTGTTCTTGTCAATATGGGAACTAATATTATCTTCCCTTCAATTTCGTTTTTAACTAATTCCACTGCTTCTTTATTACAGCTTGCAATAACTATGGATTATGCAATCTTTTTGTTGCATCGGTACACGAAAGAAAGGGAAGAAGGGCAACCTGCTTTAGAGGCAATTAAAAATGCTATGACTGCCTCTTTTTTGCCAATTAACTCCAGCATGTTAACTACCGCTGCTGGCTTCGCGGCCCTGATGTTTATGCGCTATAGTATTGGTCTTGACTTAGCACTGGTAATGATAAAGGGTATTTTACTGAGCATTGTGACTACTTTCACTTTAATGCCTCCTTTAATATTGCTCTTTGACAAACTTCTGCAAAAAACTAAACATCGACCATTTTTCCCGGGTTTAGGAAAATTTACAAAATATATTCATAAATTACGCTATATATTACCTATCTTAGTATTATTAATTATTATTCCTTCTTATACAACCCAAAATAAAAACCATTTTATTTATGGTCAAGATGCAATGAGTGCAAGTGAAAATACTAAACCGGGTCAAGAGACCAAACAAGTTGAAAGTGTTTTTGGCAAAAGCAACCCAATTGTTTTACTTGTGCCAAATGATGTTGATATACAATATGAAAGAGATTTAATTGATGAGTTACAAACTGAACTAAATGTCCTTTTGAAAAAAGAGATTTCAGTTCAAGCTTTATCCACTGTGACAAATATTGAATCATATATGCCAAGTTTTGATGCATTACCACCTATTTTAAAAGATTTTATTAATCAAATTTTTAACCCTGATTGGATAGTCACTCAAATGCCTGAAGACTTTAAAGATCAACTACAAAGCGAAAATTATAATCGGATTATTATCTCAATTCCAACAGATGAAGAATCAGCCATAGCCTTTGAAGCCGTTGAGAAAATTGATACAATTGTCTATCGCTATTATTTTGATGAGTATCATTTAATTAGCTCTTCTTCTTCTGTCTTGGAAGTGAAAAAGTTAGTTGAAAGTGATTTTATTGTTATAAATATTTTATCGATTGCTTTAGTTTTGTTAATCTTATTTTTCTCCTTTAAGAGTTTAACTATCCCACTTATATTAGTGTTGTGTATTGAATTATCTGTTTGGATCAATATGAGTATTCCTTACCTAACCAATGAACCTTTAATTTTTATCGGCTATATAATTGTCAGTTCTGTCCAACTTGGGGCAACAATTGATTATGGTATTTTATTGAGCCAAAACTATCTTAATGACCGCAAAGAGATGAGTAGAAAAGAAGCCTTTAAAAAAAGCATTGTCCAGTCTGGACCTTCAATTTTAACTTCGGCTTTAATTTTAGCTTCTGCAGGCTATTCTCTTAAATTTGTTTCTTCGATTGAAGGTGTTTCATCTCTTGGAGAGTTGATTGGAAGAGGTGCTTTATTATCTGGATTCTTTGTCTTAATACTGTTGCCACAAATCTTATTTATTTTTGATACATGGATTGAAAAAACAACTTATAAAATAGAATTTTTCAAACTACCGGAAGATGAAGAAACCAGCGATTAACTCACCATTTGTTGAAACAATCAAAACAAAACCTTTCGTCTATAATAATTTTAATTATTAAACGCAAGTTATATTTTCATACTTGCGTTTTTATTTTATTTTCTTTTAATATTAGGCGTTAAAGCCTTTGACTAATCTAATCTCATATAGTATAATCAAAGCGGCTAAAAAGAGGTGATATTGATGGAAGATTATTCGCATAAACGCTACAACTGCAAAACTATTTATCCTACTTTAAACTGGCGAGTCAACTATCGTTTTTCAGCTCTTTATACTTTTGTATCTTAAAAATAAAACGTGCTCTTGACACCAGTTTGAGGTCATTTGTCGTGCCTAAAAAAAGAAAGATGGTGATCATATGAGATTTAGACGAATCAACGAGCAAGCGAGACGTGAAGCTCAACAAAAGATTGAATTAAAATTAAAAGATTTTTCTCATTTAGAAGAGCAAGAACTTTTTGAAACTTTAGATGCCTCTAAGCGAGGTCTTAGCGAAGAAGTCGCTTTAGAAAGATTAGAAGAAAATGGCAAAAACTTAATTACAACCTCAAGAAAAAACACGGTTTTAAAGCGTCTTTTTGAAGCTTTAGTAAATCCTTTTAATATTGTTTTAATTGTCATTGCAGGGGTGAGTTATTTTACTGATATTGTTGCAAGCTCAAAACCTGACTATTTGACAATATTTATTATTCTTGGCTTAGTTTTAGTCTCCAGTGGAATTTCATTTATTCAAGGCGAAAGATCAAACGCTGCTGCAGAAAAACTATCTAAATTAGTTACTAACTACAGCGATGTTTTAAGAGATGGTAAATATATTCCTATTTTAATTGAAGATGTTGTTACTGGGGATATTGTTAAATTATCAGCTGGTGATATGATTCCTGCTGATGTCAGATTTTTAAACTTGAAAGATACCTTCGTTACCCAAGCCGCTTTGACAGGTGAATCACAACCAGTTGAAAAATTTGTCAAACTTAAAACTGAAAGTCAAACTATAACCGACTTAGAAAATCTTGGATTTATGGGTTCAAACATCGTCAGTGGTAGCGCGACCGCTATTGTACTTGCCACCGGTAATGATACTTATTTTGGCTCGATGGCACAATCATTATCAGGTGATAAAGCTGAAAGAAGTTTTGAACGTGGTATTACTGCTGTAAGCAAATTACTAATTCGGTTAACGCTCTTAATTGTTCCAATTATTTTACTTATTAACGGTTTTTATAAAAAAGACTGGATTAGTGCACTTTTGTTTTCTGTTAGTGTGGCTGTCGGCCTAACTCCGGAAATGCTTCCTGTTATTATTACTTCTACTCTTGCAAAAGGTGCTGTTTCAATGTCTAAGCATAAAGTAATTGTTAAATCACTTGGGAGCATTCAAGCCTTTGGCGAAATGGATATTTTATGTACCGATAAGACAGGGACTTTAACCGAAGACAAAATCGTTTTAGAACGTTATATGGATTTACGAGGTGAAGATGACAAGCGAGTTTTAAGACATGCTTTTTTAAACAGCTATTTTCAAACTGGTCTAAAAAATCTTATTGACTTGGCGATAATTGAAAGAGCCCACAAGGTTGGACTCACACCAGTTATTGACCGCTATGTTAAAGTTGATGAAATCCCTTTTGACTTTTCCCGAAGACGAATGAGTGTTGTTTTAAAAGATGAGACTGGCAAGCGACAACTTATTACTAAAGGTGCGGTTGAAGAGATGATGTCGGTTGCCAAATTTATTGAAATTGATGGGAAAGTTGAAACAATCACTCCTGAATATGAAGAGATTGCAATGGCAACTTATGAAAAATACAATAAACAAGGATTAAGAATTCTTGCTGTTGCTCAGAAAAACGAAGTTCCTGATGAACATGTCTTTGGCGTTCAAGACGAATCTGCTTTAGTTATTATTGGTTTTGTTGGTTTTCTAGATCCTCCTAAAGAAAGTGCTAAAGAAGCGATTGAAATTTTAACCGAACATGGAGTCCGCACAATTGTCTTAACTGGTGATAGCGAAGGTGTTACCGCAAAAGTTTGCGAGAAAATTGGAATTGATGCTTCAGAAATCCTTTTAGGCTCAGATGTTGCTTTAATGGATGATCCTACTTTAGAAGAAAACTTGAAAACCCATGATGTTTTTGCTAAACTATCCCCTTCACAAAAAGAACGCATTGTCGCTTCACTACAAAAATTGGGACACACAGTTGGTTTTTTAGGTGACGGTATTAATGATGCCCAAGCCCTCCATCAAGCTGATGTTGGGATTTCTGTTGACAACGCGGTAGATATTGCCAAAGAAACAGCTGATATTATTTTATTAGAAAAAGATTTATTAGTGCTTGAAGAAGGAGTTATTGAAGGCCGCAAAACTTTTGGAAATATTACGAAATATATTAAAATGGCTGTTAGTGGAAACTTTGGAAATATGTTTGCTGTTTTAATCGCGAGTATTTTCTTACCGTTTTTACCGATGATGCCAATCCATATTTTAACTCAAAACTTATTGAATGATTTTTCTCAAATTGGAATGTCTTTCGATAATGTTGATGAATCATATCTTTTAAAACCTCGCAAATGGGACTCCAAAGGAATTCGCAACTTTACCTTTATAATGGGGCCTTTGAGTTCTATTTTTGATATTTTATGTTTTGCTGTATTGTGGTGGATTATTGGTGCTAATTCTGTGGCTACGCAAACACTTTTCCAAACAGGTTGGTTTGTCTTTGGAACAATTTCGCAAATTTTAGTTATTTATACTATCAGAACCAAACACTTGCCCTTCATCCAAAGCAAACCTGCAAAGTTCCTCACTTTCTCAACTTTGACTGTCATGGCAATCGCCCTCTTAATTGGCTTTACGGATATTAGCAAATCATTTGAAATGACAAAACTTCCACTTCAGTATATTTATTGGTTACTTGGACTTGTGTTCCTCTACGTTATAACAACAGAAATTGTTAAAAGACTATATGTTAAAAAATATGATGAATGGATTTAAAAAGGACAAAAAGATGTCCTTTTTTTTCTACCTAAATAAAAAGCAATCCTAATCGTTTAAAAGTTTAGATTGCTTTAATTGTTTAGCTCTATTTTTTGGGTGTGAATCTTCATCATTGCCTATTTAAGCCTTTTTGTTCTATTTTGTGAATATATTAATTTGACCTTGCGTTTTTATTTATTTATGTTATAATTGTAACCAAACTAGATAAAAGCTGATGTTTGGTTATATTCCCGTTTATAAACAAACAATTCTTATTAATTTAAGTTAAATTATTTTTCTAATCTTTTCTTATTTAAAAACATATTTTTATTAGAATCTTAAATCCCTTTAACCAAATATCAGTTTAAATAAAAAAGGTTGAGTTGTTTAGACTTAACCTTTTTCTTATGTTTTTGAGTTTTTTGGTCTACCTAAATATAGTTCAATAAACTGAATTGATAAGAGAACTGAAATGATATCTAATAATACTCTAATAAAAAGCATTAAATCAAATTTGTTTACAATCGAAAAGCGGTAAGCATAATAACTGCTAAACATAACCATAACTATTAGGGCGTTAATCAAAAGCGTGTTATATTTGCATTTTAAACTGAGCTGATAAAAGAAGCCAAAGATTATACCAATTATTATACTCGCGGTTAAAAGCCAAATAATGTAGTTAAATATTTGTCCTTTTGCCGGGGGGACAAAAATCATATAAATTAAATGAATCAAAAGCCAACCGAGAGAAATAATAAGACTTGATATTTGTTTTTTTGAAAATTTAAATGTGGTTGTCTTGTCGCTGGCTAAATAGCCTAAAAATACACCATAAATAATCATTGGTATGGAGAAAACAATGATATCGATAAGATTTTGCATAAAGTTTTCAAAAATGTTTGGTTGAAATCTTAATGCAGTCCAAAAAACCGTAACTATTAGACCGTATACTACTCCTTTAATTAGTTTGTAAGTTGGAATTTGCTCATTAATAAAAATAAATAAAATTGTTAAAGCAACAAAAATAAAAAAGTTAATTAATAAATATTCAATTGGAACTTCTATAAATGCCATTCTAATTGTATTAATATCTTTAAAACCATCTGCTCGCAATGTTTGAGCAAGTAGTTTAGTAATCGTAGAAAGGCCGCTAATCCAAATAGTTTTCAATACTGTTTTGATTTTTGTTTTCATAGAACCACCAACTAAACATTAACTAAATAGCCATATTTAGTCAACATCAAACTGCTATTATGTGACTAATAACAAAACATTTTATCATTACTTTGTTAATTATTTATTGACTTATTTATAATTATTACAATATTGTTTGAAAAAACAACTTAAAATGATTAATATATAAATGGTATCAATAGGAGGTATCTTCAGTTGAAGCTGAGTGAATTAAAAGTTAATGAAACTCTGCGGGTTAAAAAAATATCTAATGGTCAAGAAAATATTAAACGACGCTTAAACGATCTCGGCATTACGCGAGGTGTTTTAATTAAAATTAAAGGATTTGCCCCGATGGGAAGTCCGGTTCATTTAGAACTGCGCGGTTATAGTTTGGCTTTAGAGAAAAAGTTTTTAGCTTATATTGAAGGCGAGAAACTATGAAAATTGCATTAGTTGGCAATCAAAACAGCGGTAAGACTACGCTTTTTAATCTTTTAACCGGTAAAAACCAAGCAGTTGCGAACTATCCCGGTGCTACAGTTGATTTTTTTATTGGGACAACAAAAGATGCTAACGAAACCTTTATCGACTTACCTGGAATTAATTCCTTAACCCCTTATTCGATAGAACAAGATATTGCCACTTCTTATCTTTTGCATGAAGAAGTGGATTTAATTTTAAATGTTATCGATGCAACTCAACTTGAAAAGGGGCTTTACTTAACTACTCAGTTGGTAGAATTAGATATCCCTGTGATGGTTGCTTTAAATATGACTGATCG
>JAAYKO010000016.1 GCA_012522345.1 Acholeplasmataceae bacterium
ACAAATATAAACGACTATAATAAAATTAAAATACTTATTTTAACTAAGGAACTTGAAAAGTATTTAATTAATAACCGAAAAAAACATCAAAAAATTTTAATAGCCAACAATTTGTTTGAAGTACCAATCAAATTAAAATCTTTAAGTAGCAAATTTGGTTCTTACAATTATAATGCGAGAGAAGAGTATATAGTTTTAAACATTTATTTAGCCACGTTAAAAGAAGAATATGCAAATTATGTTTTGTTTCATGAATATGCGCACCAAAAGGTGAAAAATCACCAAAAGGAGTTTTACGATTTACTAAAAAAGCTAGTTAAAAATTATCAAATTTATCAAAAAGGATTAAGAAAAAAAACCTTGAATTTTTAATCCTTTTAAATTATATTGATTTGTTGTATAATACATAAGATAGGAGGGATTGTCTTGCCAAAAAAGAAAAAAGTCTTTGAATTAACTAAAGAGGGACTACAAACTTTAAAAGCAGAACTCGAACAACTAAAAGATGTAAAAAGACCTGAGGTAGTTCAACTACTTCAAGCAGCTAGAATGCAAGGAGATTTATCTGAAAATGCTGATTACGATGCTGCAAGAGATCTTCAAGCAAGAATCGAGTCAAGAATAAAAGAAGTAGAAAACATTATTGAAAATGCCCAGATTATTCGAGTGACAAATTCTAACAACAAAATAACAATCGGAAAAACAGTAAAGATGAAATTTGTTGAAAAGAATAAAGAGGCAACTTATAAATTAGTTGGGACGATTGAAGCAAACCCTGCTCAAAATAAAATCTCAATTGATTCCCCAGTTGGAAGAAGCATTTTAGGCAAAAGCTTAGGTGACCGAGTTCTGGTCAATTTAGAAAACGGTAAAACTTTCCATGTGGAGATTGTAGAAGTTACAAATGGTTAAAAAGAGAAAAAAACATCTGCCTGATAAGTATAAAAAATCGGTCTTTGAAATCGATTTTTTCTCATTATATAATGCGGGATTTAGGGTTGTTTTTCTTGATATCGATAACACTTTAATTAAATATACAAAAGCTAAACCAACAAAAAAAGTAATCGAATTAATAGCTGATATAGAAAAAATTGGTTTTGAAATAGTTTTAATTTCAAACAATTATAAAAAGCGGGTAAAAATATTTGCAGAACCATTAAACAAACCGGCTGTTCATTACGCAATGAAACCTTTTAAATGTGGCTATAAAAGAGGTTTAAAAAAACTTAGCGAAAAATATTCTCCACAACAAATCATCTCAGTTGGTGATCAACTTTTAACCGATGTTAGAGGATCAAATAAAATGGGATTTTATACTATCTTAGTTAAACCACTAGAACGAAAAAGTGATGTGTGGACTACTAAAATCAACCGTTTTCTTGAGCGAAGAATAATTAGAAAAATTAAGAAAAAGTATCCTAAGTTATATGAAGAGAGGCTTCAAGATTATGAAAGTCTGTAAAGGGTGTGGAGCGCTACTGCAGACTAAAAATAGAGAAGAAGTAGGTTATGTAGAAAAATTAGATTATGATTATTGTCTTAATTGTTTTAATTTGAAACATTACAATAAACCAAGCGGTCAAATTATCAAAACCCATTTTCCAAAAGTTCCTGAAAAAGCCTTGATTGTTTATCTTGTTTCAGCGCTTCAATTAAACTTATTATCGAAGTATAACTTAAAGCGATTTTATCCAACTCAAGAGTTTATTTTGCTTGTCAATAAAGTTGATTTGTTACCCAAAACAATTAATTTTGATAAATGGATTAAACCTTTAAAAAAGGCTTTAGCATTAAAGAATAAACCACTTTTAGAAGTGATGCCAATCTCCGCTTTAACAGGTCAGTACTTAGAAATATTTTTAGAGACTCTTGATTATTATCAGAAAAAAGAGATCTATCTTGTGGGATTTCAAAACAGTGGAAAATCAACACTTTTAAATAGAATAGCACAGCATTTAGAAAAAGATGAAGTAGCCTTAGCGTCCCATTTCCCAGGATTGACAAAAGGAAATATTACAATCAATTATAATGATAAAACAATTGTTGATACACCGGGAATTTATGAAAAAGGTTTTATTAGTGATTACTTATTCTATGAAGAATTTAAAAGGCTTATTCCAAGTAAAACAATTAAACCAAAAACGTATAATTTAACGGAACAACAAGCTATTATAGTTGGCGGACTTGTTGTTGTAAGTTTAATTAAAGGCGGCCCAACCAGTTTTACTTTTTATTTAGGCAATATTAAACTTCATCGTACGAAATATAGTCAAGTTTATGAAAAGTTTAATTTGCATAAAGGGACTCTTTTTAAACCAATTGTTAATCATGATTATATTAAAACTTATTTTAAGTTAACGACCGATGAAAAACATTTGATTAATTTGTTTGATCTCGGATATTTGGTTTTAAAGGGAGTTGTAACTTTAGAAATCTACGCTCCAAAAGATGCAAACATCACTATAACCAAAGGGGCTTATCATGGACTTTGAATTGTTGATGAGAGAAAACTTAAAGGATTATCCTAAAAGAATAAATCATATCCTCGGTGTTAAAAAAAGAGCTTTAGAACTAGGGAAGATTTATCAAGCTGATTTAGAAGTTTTAGAAGTGGCGGCACTGTTACATGATATTACAAAAGAGGAACCGCTTGAAGTTCAAAAAAAACTAATTGCTGATTCTCAAATACTAACTAATTATCCACTTGAGATGTATCACGCTTATAGTGCTGCAAAGTTTGCTGCAGACTTGGGAATTAACGACCAAAGAATTATTGAAGCGATTAAATATCATATTTTTGGTAAAATAAAGATGAACATTGAAACGATGATTATTTGCGTAAGTGATTATTGTGAAGAAAACAGAGAATTCAAGGCAGCTCAAAAGGCTTATCAAATAGCTCTTAAAAATTTAACAAAAGCATATTTGTATTCACTTAAAAAGACTTTTCAATGTTTAAAAAAACAAAACATAAAAATTCATCCAGAACAAATAAAAACATATCACTATTATAAAAGAAAGAAAGGACAAATTGATGGATCTACTCACTAAAACTTTAACTGCAATAACTCGTGTCAACTTAGTGGATTTAAAACTATATGATTTAGAAAACAAAAATCCGTTTTATAATTTTGTTTTAGTCGCTACTGGAACAACTAGACAA
This sequence comes from Acholeplasmataceae bacterium, assembly GCA_012522345.1. GTDB lineage: Bacteria > Bacillota_I > Bacilli_A > Acholeplasmatales > UBA5453 > UBA5453. Next base: position 3,164 of record JAAYKO010000016.1, read on the forward strand.
GCAAATGCGGTTTTAGGTTATTTAAAAGAAGAATTAAAAAATGCTTATGAAATCAGAGGGATCGAAGGAAAACTATCAGGTTGGTTGTTAATCGATTTAGGTGAACTTATAATTCATCTTTTTGATGATGAAACAAGAAAGTATTATAAGTTTGATGAACGCTTTGTGAAAGTAAAAGAAATCGAGATAACAAATCAAACTTAAACTAACATAAAATTTTAAAGACTAATTAGATCGAAAACACTTAGCAAAAATCGCAAAGTGTTTTTTTAAAGTTTTTTTTAGTAATCGCTTGTAGATATTTAGTGGTGATACGAGATGAGAAAAGTTCTATTTGCGATTTTAGTTTATTTTGTAGGAGTTAGTTTTTATGGTTGGCACATTTTCAAAGAAGAGGTTCCAGAGCCAATTGAACCCACTTTAGTAAAGGTCGAGATCAATGGTGCGGTTTTAATTCCAGGAGATTACAATGTGTCGCAGGCTACAACTCTTGCTCAATTGATCAGCTATGCCGGGGGGCTGACGTTAGAAGCTGATGTAGAAATAATTGATTTTCAAGAAGTTTTAAGCTCAAACAAAAGTTATTTCATTCCTTTTAGACATGGTAAAGAAAAGATTAATTTAAATTTTGCTAGTTTAACAGAATTGTTGAGATTAGAAGGTATTGGTCAAGCAAAAGCAGAAGCCATTATTAACTATCGCAAAAATAATGGGTTATTTAATTCGATTATTGAATTGAAAAACGTTAATGGGATTGGCGAAAAAGTTTATGAAAAAATTAAACATCTCATTACCGTTTAATTATTTTCATTATTATGCGTTTGTTTTAGTAATTGTTTTATTAGGTTTAAGTTGTCCGCTCTGTTTTCTCTTAATAATCCCCTTTTTAAAATTGCTAAAAAACTATCAACATAAAGGAGCTGTTATTGGGTTTGGAATTGTTTTTTTGGCATATGTTTTATTTTATCCTTTAGTGACATCTAAAAAGCCTATTGGTAGCCAATTTAAGGTTAATGAGAAAATTGCAAAAACTAGTTACAATACTTATTTTGTTACTCAAAAGGGAAGAAAGTATTTATTTTACTCGAAAGAAAAATTTGAAATAGGAGATACTTTAAGAATTGATTATACGGCAATTGAACTTTCAAAGGAAAGAACTCCCAATGGTTTTAATCAAAAAAACTATTACGCTTCGAAAAGAATTTATTATCAACTTTTGCCTGCAGAAATTGAAGTTATTAAAAATAGCTTTCATCCCAATAAAATAAAAGAAAAGCTAAAAACAGTTTTTAATAAATATCCCCCAATTACACAAAACTATTTAAAATTATTTATTTTAGCTGAAGATGAATTTGAAGAAGATTTTAAAACAGCTAAAACAAAGGCTGGTATCGCTCATCTATTCGCACTGTCTGGACTACATTTTAACTTTATTTTCAGCGGCATAATTCTCTTATTTAAGCGATTTAATCTAAAAGTAAGAGAAAATATCATTTATCCATTTATGTTTGGCTATTTATTGTTGACCGGTTTTTCTTTAAGCCTTTTTAGGGCTTTGTTAATGGCTTTTATTTATTTTAAATTTAAGTCACAAAACATTACTAAATTAGATAGTCTTTCTTTTGCTTTTATTATTATGATTTTGATCAATCCATTTTATCGCTTTAGAGTGGGCTTTATTCTTTCTTTTTTAATTAGTTTTTTTCTATTAACTATAAAAATTGAAAGGAGCTTCAGAGGTTTAAGTAAAGTCCATCTTGTTGCTTTTTTTTCTTCGCTTTTAATAGTTTCAAACCTTAATAATGGAATTTATCCCTTTAGTTTAATTACCGGTTTTATTTATACTTTAATTTTTCCTTTCTTAATTATGCCAATAATTTATTTAAGTTTGATTCCTGGAGTTCATTTTATTAGCGAACCGCTTCTCTCGGGTTTTAACCATTCAATTAATGCTTTTAGCTTTGAATCTCAGATTAAAATGCCTTATCAAAGTTCGTTGGCAATAGTCTTTTATTTGATGATTTTTGTTTTTGTTTTATTTGCTAAAGATTTAAAATCGGTCGTTAAAAGAAGTGTTGGACTTTTACTCTTTACCTTTCTTGTCGCTGTTTTTCCAAATTATAATCCCAATGGGAAGGTTTATTTTTTAGATGTTGGTCAAGGCGATACAACACTTATTACAAGACCTTGCAATAGTTGCAATGTTTTAATTGATGCCCACACTGGAACTCTAAATTTTTTAAAGACTTTAGGAGACTTTGAAATAGATTATTTTTTTCTGACTCACGGTGATTATGATCATGTCAGCGAAGCAGAACAAATAATAAAAGAATTTAAAGTCAAAAGAATCTACACCAATCCTTATGATGATTCGGATTTGATCAGAGATTTAGAAAAGTATCATTTAAAATATACGAAAGCGGGTGATATCTTTTATTGTGGAGATTTAACAATTCATGTTTTAGGGCCACTTCGAGATTATCAGTCATCAAACAATAATTCTCTTGTTTTGCAGACAAAAATTGATGATCAAGTTTATCTTTTTACAGGCGATATTGAGCAAGAGGCAGAATTTGATTTGGCGAATACCTACCGACACTCATTAAAAAGCGATATTTTACATGTCTCTCATCATGGCGCAAAAACAGGGACAACGATGCTTTTTTTGGATTATGTCAATCCGCAAGAAGCAATAATTAGTGTTGGCTTGTTTAACTATTATAACCATCCTGACAAACAGACGATCGCAAATTTAAAAAGCAAAAATATCAAAATTTACCAAACGAGTAAAAACCAAACAATTGTTAAACGAAAATATCGCTTCTTTTTGACAGTTTTGTTATACAAAAAGGAATAATTATAGTATAATAACTTTTAAGAGAGTAGGTAGAGTATGAAAGATAATGTTTACGCAATTATTGGTAGCGATCTATTTTTAGTTGAAAGCGAAGTAGAAAAAATGATTCAAAAACTTAAAGTAGATCCATTTAATATTTTATCTTATGACTTAGATGAGTTAGAACTACAGGAGTTTTTACAAGAGATTACGACAGTAAGTTTGCTTTCTGATCGTAAAGTAATTAAAGTTAAAAATCCTTGGTTTTTTTATGAGACAAGAGAAGATGATCTCTCGCAATTAATTCGGTATTTTCAAAACCCCAAAAGCGATACAACACTTATTTTTATGTTAACAAAAGATGTTGATTCTAACACTTTAGTAAGCCGAGAAGCAAAAAAATATATCCGTTTTGAACATTTAGAAGCACTAGACAAAAAGGATTTTCCCAATTATATTAAAAGTTATTTAGAACAATTTAAGTATCATATCGAAGAAAAAGCAATTCAGGAGTTGCTAGAGCGAGTAAACTTTGAATTTCATCAACTGTTTAATGAACTTGAAAAATTAAGACTTTTTGCCTATGATAGTAAAAAAATCACATTACAAGATATTAAACTTCTCGTTCCAAGAAATATTGAAGATAACTTATTTGAATTGACTAGTGCGGTAATTCAAAAGAACAAGAAAAAGGCGTTAGAAGTTTATTATGATTTAATTGTGAAAAACATCGATCCAATAATAATTATTTCAAGCTTATCGACAAGAATTAAAGATACAATTACAACGAAACATCTCTTACAAAAAGGCTTTTCTCAGCAGAGCATCGCAGACTATTTTAATGTCAGCTTTGGAAGAGCATATTATATGGTGAAAAATGCAAACGATCAAAATTTAGTTATTTTAGAAAGGCATTATGCCGCTTTGGCAGAACTTGATTATAAAATTAAGTCAGGCCAAATTGAAAAAAAATTAGGTTTTGAATTGTGGTTATTGGAGGGATTTGATGCTAAAAAACCGCTATGAACACATTTTAGTTTTTGATTTTGAAACGACTGGACTTTCTTATTTAACAAACAATATTATTGAAATAGGTGCTGTTTTATTAAAAAGAACACCCGAAGGTGTCTATCGTGTTGCAGACGAACTTAATTGCTTAATTAGGCAAGCGGAGCCACTACCAGCTAAAATAATTGAAATTACGGGGATTACTGATGAACTTTTATTAAATGAAGGGATTAGTGAACAAGAAGCGTTTGAAAAGTTTCAAAAACTTCATAAAAAAGATGCTTTACTGGTCGCTTATAACCTAAGTTTTGATTATGCTTTTTTAAATCAACTTTATCGTAAACATTTCAATGATAATTCATTATTTATAACTAATGATGTCCTTGACGTGATGGCAATCTACAAAGACCGTCATCCCTATCCACATCGGCTTGAGAGTGCGGTTGAGAAGTACAATGTAGCAATTAAAAGTACTCACCGAGCCTTAGATGATGTTAAAGCAACCATTGAAGTTTTAGTTAAAATGATTGAAGAGCGCGACAGCGCATCGAAATACATCAATGTGATAGGTTATAACCCGCGATATGGTCCAGCTAAGTTTAAGGCGCCTCATGTTGTTTATGTTCCGCAATACGGTAACCGTTTGGAACTTGAAAAAAGATAAAAAAAAACACATCTTGACGATGTGAACTAAAGTGAATTAACCATTTTAGCTAATTTGGATTTGTGATTTGCGACATAGTTACGATGATAAATTCCTTTAGCGTGAGCTTTATCTAACTTTTTATTAGCGTTATTGAGAGCTTTAATTGCTTGTTCCTTATCGTTGGCTTCAACTGCTTTAAATACAGCCTTGATAGCTGTTTTAGTAGATGATTTAAAACTTTTGTTGAGTTGACGACGTTTTTCATTAGTCTTGTTGCGTTTAATTTGCTGTTTAGTCTTTGCCATTGTTTCACCTCCAAAGTTAACCGTATTAGATTATAACAAAACAAGATTTGATTTGCAAGAAATAGTTTAAAAATATATTTTCTAATGAAAGTGAGTTTAAGATGACGATCTCAAATCGATTGACAATTTTAAGAATGTGTTTAATTCCATTAATGATTATTGTGCTTTATATTCCGCCGTTTCAAGAAATAACAACACTCCTTGGACTAAGTTTAGCTGAACTATTATTTGGCTTACTATTTGTAGTGGGGTCACTAACTGATATTTTCGATGGATATTTAGCACGAAAACGCAATGAAGTTACTGATTTTGGCAAGTTTTTAGATCCGATTGCAGATAAACTCCTGACGATGACTGGAATGATTTATGTTGTAATCTATAAAACAGACTATGATTTTTGGTGGATTTTATTACTTATTGTTATTGCGAGAGAATTTATTGTTTCGGCAACAAGGATGGTAGCAGCAAACAAAAATATTGTTATTGCAGCAAGCGTCTACGGCAAAGTTAAGACAACAATTACTTTAATCGCAATTATAATAATTTTATTTAATGGTTTTGGATTATACCTTTTGCTGGGAGACAGTGCACATTATATAACAGATGCAATATTTTATGTAAGTGTGATAATTACAGTATTAAGCGGTGTCGATTATATCGTCAAAAACCGCCAAGTTTTTGTAACAAACGATAATTAAAAAAACAATTAGATGCTAAGAGGAGGTTAAGCATTTTATGGGTAAAAGACAAGAAGCACTTCAAAATGCTATGAAACAAATTGAAAAACAATTTGGTAAAGGTTCAATTATGAAATTAGGAGATGAAGCTGATCGAACAATTGGAGTTAGTTCTTCGGGTTCTCTTTCGTTGGATATCGCACTGGGAATAGGAGGTTATCCGAAGGGAAGAATTATTGAAATCTATGGTCCAGAATCCTCAGGTAAAACCACTTTTGCACTTCACGCAATTGCTGAGATGCAAAAATCTGGAGGCTACGCAGCATTTATTGATGCTGAACACGCACTAGACCCAAAATATGCTCAGGCACTAGGAGTTGATATTGATAATTTAGTTTTATCGCAACCAGACACAGGCGAACAAGCGCTTGAAATTACTGAAGCATTAATTAGAAGTGGAGCTGTAGGGATGGTTGTAATAGATTCTGTTGCAGCATTAGTTCCAGAAGCTGAAATTACTGGTGAGATGGGCGATACACATGTCGGACTTCAAGCGAGATTGATGAGTCAGGCGATGCGCAAACTCTCTGGAGTAATCAGCAAGACCAATACAATTTGTATTTTCATTAACCAGATTAGAGAAAAAGTCGGAGTTTTCTTTGGTAATCCTGAGACAACCTCAGGTGGTCGTGCCTTAAAATTTTATTCGACCGTTAGGCTTGATATTAGAAGAGGCGAAAGTATTAAAGTCGGAACGGATTTTGTCGGTAATAAAGCAAACACCAGAGTTGTCAAAAATAAAGTTGCTCCACCATTTAAAACTGCATCTATCGACATTATTTACGGTAAAGGGATTTCAAAAACTGGTGAAATTGTCGATATTGCAAGCGAATTAAATATAATTAAAAAAAGTGGCGCCTGGTATTCTTACGAAGACCAAAGAATCGGTCAGGGTAGAGAAAACGCCAAAACATATTTAGATCAAAATCCCGAATTAAGAGATAGTATTGAAAACTTAATTCGCGAACATTATAATCTTAAAAATTAAATTGTTGAAGATGAAAAAAGATGCGGTTAGGCATCTTTTTTATTGCGGAGTAACAATTGTTTTAGACGAATCATAAGGTACCTTTAAAATTAATACTTTTGGAGTTGAACCCAATCCTGCAAGATTTTCATTAAAGGCAATTTTAACATACAAAACAGGTAATTTAGTCCTTAAAAAAGGGAGAGCGCTTTTATCCATATCAAAGTTAAAGTTGACATTCATTTGAGTCATAGAATAAGGTTTTTCTTCAGAGATTTCTGTATATTTATCATGTTTTACTGCTAATTGAAGTTGAACATTGATATCGGATAATTCATTGATGCTTTCTTGTCGGGTTATTTCATATTTAAATTTGTATAAACCATTTTTGTTTTCACTGTTTGGTTCGACAATTTCAGTTAAGGAAAAATCTAGCGAAAAGTAATCCTGTTCAGCAACAGAAATCGCTTTTGCTTTTGGATCATCGAAAAGAACGTGCTTAGAAGAAGCAACTTGATAGATATAAACGCTAGGGATAAAGATAACCGGAATAACAATAAAAAATAAAATTAAAGTAATAGTTAAAATCCGATATTTTTGAAAAAAGGATATTTGATTTTTTTGTTTCTTTTTAGTCATATTATCATGCCTCACTTTTAGTATTATACAACATCTAAAAATAAAAAAAAAGTAATTTTCCAATAAATTGACTATCTGTTTAAAAAAATGCTATAATGCTAGTGTAGGTATTTTTTTTAAATATTTACTAGATTTTAAATTTGTAACGCTCAAAATAGACTAAAAATTAAATAATTATGGAGGTAAGAAATGGATACTTTAGAAATAATTCTTTCGATCTCCATTTTGCTAGCATTAGTTGCTGGATTTCTTTTAGGTTATTTTATTCGTGTTAAGCAGCATGAACAATCACTACAAAGAAGTAAAGATGAAGCGAAAAACATTGTTGAAGATGGAAAAAAGGAAGCAGATCAATATAAAAAAGAAGCTATCCTTGAGGCCAAACAAGAAATTTTTAATCAGAAACGAGAATTTGATAAAGATGTTAAAGAAAGAAGACAAGCTGTTGTTGATTTAGAAAACAAGCTTTCTAATCGTGAAGAAATGCTAAACAATCGTTCTGCAAATTTGGATCGTCGTGAAGAACATTTAGCATCAAAAGAAATCAAATTAGATGAAAAGAAATTTGAAATTGACAATTTAAGCAGCAAAGTGGAAACGATTTTAAAAGAACAAGAAGAGAAATTAATTAGAATTTCTGGAATGACAGTACAAGAAGCGCGAAAAATCATTATGGAACGAATTGAAAATGAAATGTCTGATGAGATTATCGCGTATCAAAAGGAACGAGAAGAAGAAGCGAAATTTGAAGCTGATAATAAAGCTAAACAATTGTTAACACTAGCAATCCAAAAATATGCGAGTGAAACAACGACAGAAAGAACCGTCAGTGTTGTTGATCTTCCTTCCGAAGAGATGAAGGGAAGAATAATTGGTCGAGAAGGAAGAAATATTAGAACATTTGAAGCTTTAACTGGAATTGATTTAATTGTAGATGATACACCAGAAGCGGTCGTACTATCGGGATTCGATCCAATTAGACGCGAGGTTGCAAAACGAGCGTTATTGAACCTTGTTGAAGATGGGAGAATTCACCCAGGAAGAATCGAAGATGTTGTTAACCGAGCTCAAGCAGAAGTCGACACTTTTATACGAGAAACAGGCGAAAATGCTGTGTTTGAAACGGGTGTTGGCAAGATGCATCCAGACTTGGTTAAGTTATTAGGAAAATTATCATTTCGCACAAGTTATGGTCAAAATGTTTTAAAACATTCAATTGAAACAGCATTTTTAACCGGTAAACTTGCAGTAGAAATTGGCGAAAATGAAATTCTTGCAAAACGGGCAGGTTTGCTTCATGATATCGGTAAAGCAATAGATCATGAAGTTGAAGGTTCACACGTTGATATTGGGGTAAGTCTTGTTTCGCGTTATAAAGAACCAGTTGAAGTTGTTGATGGGATTGCTTCGCATCATGGCGATGTCGAACCAAAAACAATTATCGGAGCTTTAGTTGCCGCAGCGGATGCACTAAGCGCTGCAAGACCAGGAGCCCGCAGCGAATCAATGGAAAGTTATTTAAAACGCCTTGAAACATTAGAAGCTATCCCAAGCAAAATCGATGGAGTTGAAAGGGCTTATGCAATTCAAGCTGGTAGAGAAATAAGAGTTATCGTTCAACCTGATAAAATTGATGATAAATCCACTTTTAAGGTTGCAAGACAGATTAAAGAAGAAATCGAAGCTAACTTACAATATCCAGGGACTATTAAAGTGACTGTTGTAAGGGAAACAAGAGCTGTAGATGTTGCAAAATAATAAAAGGGGCCAGTTGCGCCCCTTTTCAATTAGAAATGAGGAATGAAATGAAAGTACTTTTTATCGGAGATATTTATAGTCGACCAGGCCGCGAAATTTTAGCAAAAACATTGCCTGATTTAAAGCAAACCTATAAGCCAAATTTAATTATTGTCAATGCAGAAAATAGTGCTAATAACGGTCGAGGAATTACTGAAGATTATTATAATGAATTGATGAGCATGGGAGTGGCCACAATAACGATGGGCAACCATGTGTGGGGCCAAAAACAACTCCTTGATTTTATTGATGATGCTCATATTTGTCGTCCCGCTAATTTTTATGAAGCGCCAGGTAAACAATATGATTTAATTAACTATAATGGGAAGTCGTTTTTAGTGATGAATTTATTGGGAAGAACTTTTATGGATGCCAATTTAGAAAATCCATTTTTAGTCGCCCAAAGAATCCTTGATGAGGTTAAACCAGATTACTCTTTAATTGACTTTCATGCAGAAGCGACCAGTGAAAAAATTGCCCTTGGTCATTTTTTAGATGGAAAACTTACAGCCTTAGTTGGTACTCATACTCATATCCCAACAGCTGATGAGAGAAGATTACCAAAAGGGACACTTTATATTACTGATGTTGGAATGACTGGGCCCCTTGATGGAATTATTGGGGTTGATAAAGATATCGTAATCAAAAGATTTCTCAACGGTTATACTAGACCCAATAAGGTTGCTTTAACAAAAAATCAACTCAATGCTGTAATAATGGATTTTGAAGCAATGACAATTCAAAGAATTCACTTAGAAGAAAAATAAAACATAGCCCAATAAGGGTTATTAATTGCAGCATAAAGATTATTATAGTATACTATTTTAGGTGATTATGATGTCTAAAGACATAGATTTAGAAAAATATTTTAAGCCTGACTTAAAACAAGCTCGAATGCGCAGAAAAGATGTTAATTATTTAACATTTGAACTTGAAGATGAATTTCTCGGGATTGGTCATGGTAAAAACTATAGGATTCAAACATATGGTTGCCAAGGCAATGAAGCTGATAGCGAAATTATGGCAGGATTGTTTGAGAAAATGGGTTATCAAGAAGCTCAAAGCGAAACTGACGCGGATATAATTTTACTAAACACTTGTGCAGTTAGAGAAAGTGCTGAAAATAGAATATGGGGAGAATTGGGCAGATTGAAAAGTTTAAAAAGAAACAATCCAAATCTGCTTTTAGGTCTTTGTGGGTGTATGGCTCAAGAGGAAAACGTGGTAAACCGGATTCTAAAAAAATATCCTTATGTCGATATTGTGTTTGGAACTCATAATCTTCATCAACTCCCTTACTATATTAAAAGTGCAATGTTTGATCAAGAACGAGTTATTGAAGTATATTCATATGAAGGTTCAATTGTTGAAAATCTACCTAAAGCAAGAGCTTTTAAACATAAAGCTTGGATTAATATAATGTTTGGTTGCGATGAGTTTTGCACATATTGTATTGTGCCTTACACGCGAGGAAAAGAACGCTCACGGAGTAAAGATGAAATACTTGCGGAAGTTAATGATTTAGTAAAACAAGGTTATCAAGAAATAACTTTATTAGGCCAAAACGTTAATGCTTATGGCAAAGATTTTAAAGATTTAGATTACACATTTGGTGATCTCTTAGTTGATTTAGATAAAACCGGGATTGAACGAATAAGATTTACAACATCGCACCCTAGAGATATCGATCAAAAGACAATTACTGCCTTTGAAAATTGTAAACATGTAATGCCTCATCTTCATTTGCCACTTCAATCAGGTTCTAATAACGTTTTGAAAAAAATGAATCGTGGTTATACAAAAGAGATTTACTTAGATGCGATAAAAAAGTTGCGACAAGCTCGCCCTGATATTTCTTTGACTACAGATATTATTGTCGCTTTTCCAACCGAAAGTGAAGCAGATTTTAAGGAGACGATAAGTCTGTTAGAGGAAGTTGGTTTCGAAGGCGCATATACATTTATTTTCTCGCCTCGTTATGGAACACCTGCTTATAATTATCCTAATGATATTTCAAAAAATGAACAAAAAGGGCGCTTACGCCAACTAAATAAAGTTGTTAATCAAGGCTATTTAAACGGATCATTGAGATTTTTAAACAAAACGGTAAAAGTATTAGTTGATGGATTTTCTAAAAAGGATGACACTATTTTATCTGGTTATTCTGAACATAATAAATTAGTTAATTTTCAAGGTGATGCTTCTTTAATTGGCACAATTGTCGATGTTAAAATAAAAGAAGCGATGACATGGTTTTTAATCGGTGAACTTGCATAAAAGTAAAGAGGCGTTAATCGGAGCCTTAAAAGAGAATAGTTATGTTAAAGAGTTCATTCGTTTAGAAAAAATCATCAATGAAAATAAAGTTTTAGAAAAAGAAATGTTAGATTTACAAGAAATGCAACGTGAAATAATTAATTTAAAAAAAGTTGAAAAATATCAAGCTTTAAATCAAGTTGAAAGAGCCTATCGAGAAAAAAGAAGAAGATTAGAAGAGAATCCCGTTATTAAGGAATATTTAGCCCTTCAACAAGAGATGAATGATTTATTGCAAGCAATAAAAAAAATCATAGAAGAAGAACTTAAAATTACTTAAAGTTAAGTTATTTTTTATTATTTCGCGATAAATAATGTTGTTAAATTAGTCTTTATATAGTATTATTATGTTATACAAGTTTTTAAGATTCATTATCTAAAGTAAAGTGGAGGATTTTTTATGGAAAAGTTAACTAGAGAAAGCATATTTTTTATCGCTGATGAGGAAGTTCGAGTTAAAGAGCTTTTACCACAACTAACCAATTTACCAGCCAATCAAGCGGTTAAATATTTTCAATCAATCGGACTAATGCTGCCAAGAAAATTGCGGATGAATGTTTTAAAACAGGCGCTTAATCCCTATGTAACTTCAAAAGTTATTGTTACTCAAATGCTTTCTGATGAAGTTAACTACCGTCTGCGTTGGTACGAGAACTTTGCTGAGACTCAGCTAGTTAATTTAATGCCACTTTTTAAAGATGAAAAATTATTTGAAAACTACAAAGATCTATTGTGGTTAGCGATTTTAGATTATATGTTTGAAAAAAGAGTTAGTGAAAGTAATTTCGAATATCTTTTCCAATTTATTAAAATTGTTCTCCAAGAAAAAGGTTCTGAAATCGAAAATAGCGTTAAATATAATCAAGCATTAAATCCGCTGTTTTTTGATGAGTCAAATACAATAGATGGCCTTAAGCCCGAAATTTTCCGTCCAATTTTATTTAATTGTTCAACACTTGTAGAAGTGCGCGAAATTGGGAGGAAATATGGAGTTAATGTCCCTCGCCGATTGAAGAAAGCTGAACTTGTACAAATAATTAAAGATGAACTTGAACTTCGGGAGATGTTAACTGAAGAGATTGTAAATCAGATTGATAAAATGAATGTTATCGCACTTCAAAGATTTGCGATGAATCATGATATAAAAGCCTCGATTGAACTTAAAAAAGAAGAAATAATTGAATATATTTTGAAAAACGCAGTTCAAACAAAAGAAGTTTATTTTGAACCCGAAGCAGCGGAAGCTTATGAAATTTTAGATGATCAAGCACTATTGGCGAAAAGAGCATTAGAGGCAGCTAAAAAAGAACCAGAACCGGTTGTTGAGAAAAAGCCTGAGCCAGTTGTTGAGGAGAAGCCAGAACCAATTATTGAAGAGAAACCTGAACCGATAATTGAAGAAAGAATTATTGAAAGAGTTAAAGAAGAAACTGTTGTTTATCAACAAATTGACACTGAGAGTCTTGAACGACCACTTTATAAAGTAATCGATGAATTAAAATATGTTTCTTCGGTTGTAGAGAGACTAAAAGATGCAGTCTTTACCATTCTTGATGAAGATCGAAGACCACCTCACGAAGAGGGCATTGATTATATTATTAATTTTGCCGAGAAATTTGGTTATGAAAAGAGCGGACAAGATATCGTAATTCAAAAACCAATAATTATAACACCTTTACAAGTTAAAGTTACAAAACGGAAGTGGAATAGCTTTTTGAAAAAAGAAAAGAAAACAAAAAAGCAAAAAAAGAAAGAATCCAAGGAACAAATTACTAAAACAATTGCTAGTGAACTAAAACAATAAAGTGGGTGTTTCAATGAAGCTTAAGTATACCCCAATGATTGAACAATATCTTAAAATCAAAAAGGACTATGCTGATTGCTTAGTCTTTTTTAGATTAGGTGACTTTTATGAAATGTTTTTTGATGATGCAATTGTCGCATCTAAAGAACTTGAAATCGCACTTACTGCAAGAGATGGCGGGGCAGATGAGAGAATTCCGATGTGTGGTGTGCCGCATCATGCTGTGATGCCTTACATTGAAAAACTAATAAATAAAGGTTATAAAGTTGCGATTGCAGAACAGGTTTCCGAACCAGGAAAAGGACTTGTTGATCGTAAAGTTGTAAAATTAATAACCCCAGGAATGGTTATTGATGATGGAATTTTAGACACTAAAAATAATAACTTTATTGGTTCGATAGCACAGGAAAGATTGTTTTTTAGTTTGAGTTATGCCGATGTTTCGACAGGCGAGTTTTACTTGATTGAAGATTTAAGACGAGATGAACTTGTAAAAGAGATAAGTAAGCTGGAATTAAAAGAACTTGTTTTGACTAAAGATTTAGAATATATTGAAAAAGAGTTTGATTTTCCGATTTTAGTTTCTAAACATCAGAACTTTTTAGAAAACCATGACTTAATCAATAATCTTTTGCCGCTTGGAAAAAAGTCAGCCGGGATTTTATTGAGTTATTTATCGAAAATTGAAGCGAACTTAATTGCTGGTTTTGACCAAATAAAAATTAATAAGAAACAAGAATTCCTTCACTTAGACAATAATAGTATCAAAGCTTTAGAACTGGTGGGAAGTAGAAACAAACAAGATCATAGTTTGTTTAAAGTTTTAGATAAAAATCAAACTGCAATGGGTTCAAGGAAACTTAAAACACTCATCCAAGCGCCCTTAACTGATAAAACAGAAATAATGAAGCGGCATGATTTCGTTGAAGTTTTTTATAATAATAGAATAGCTCGAACAGCGCTTATTGATGCTTTAAAAGGAGTTTATGACTTAAAGAGAATCGCATCAAGAATTGCAAGTTTAAACACGACCCCTAAAGATTTGGCGCAATTGAGACATTCTCTTTCTAAAGTGCCATTAATTGTTGATGCGCTAAAGATGTTTGCTGATTCAAATGTTAATCAATATTATAAAAAACTTAATCTTCATGAAGATTTATTTATGCTTTTGGCTGAGGCCATAGTTGATAATCCCCCTCTCGTAATTAAAGAAGGCGGAATCTTTAAACAAAACTATCACGAGGAATTAGATAAATTAAAACAGGCAGCAAAAAGCGGTAAGAATTGGATAAAAGAATTTGAAGAAAAAGAACGAGAAAGAACCGGAATAAAAAATTTAAAAGTCGGTTACAATCGTGTTTTTGGTTATTATATTGAAATTACAAAAGGCAATATTCACTTAGTAAAAGAGGAATTTGGTTATACTCGCAGACAAACTTTGGTCAATAGTGAAAGATTCATTAATGAAGAATTGAAAATGCAAGAAGAAATAATTTTAACCGCTAAAGACCGAAGTTTAGAGTTAGAATATCAACTGTTTTTGGAATTGCGAAAAACAGTTAGTAAATCAGGAAAAAGCCTCCAAATATTAGCAGATCAAATCGCTTATATTGATGTAATTCAAGCTTTGGCTGAAGTTGCACTAAAAAACAATTATATTAAACCAGAATTAAAAGATGATCGCGAACTCTTTATTGCAAACGCTCGCCATCCGATGGTAGAACACTTTAATCCTGATCCGTTTATTGAAAATGATGTTTCAATTATTGATGGGGGAATACTTTTGATAACGGGGCCAAATATGAGTGGTAAGTCAACATATATGAGAATGGTTGCGATAATCATCATTATGGCTCAAATGGGCTCTTTTGTTCCAGCATCAACTGCTAAACTACCCATTTTTGATGCTATTTTTACGCGAATTGGAGCTCAAGATGACCTCACTCGTGGTCAGTCTACCTTTATGGTGGAAATGTTAGAAACTAATGAAGCATTGCGCTACGCAACAGCTAAATCACTACTTGTTTTTGATGAAATAGGTCGAGGAACAGCAACTTATGATGGAATGGCACTAGCGCAAGGTATTATAGAATATGTTCATGAAAAAATAAGATCTGCAATGCTTTTCTCAACCCATTATCATGAGATTACTCAATTAGAAACTGCCTTAAGGCGACTTAAAAACATCCATGTTTCTGCTGTCTTGGATCAGGGGAAGTTAGTCTTTTTATACAAAGTTAAAGAAGGTCCAACAGATAAATCGTATGGAATCAATGTTGCAGCCTTAGCTAAACTTCCTAAACCGCTTATTAACCGGAGTCAAATTATTTTAGATCATTTTGAAGTCGACAAGAAAAAAGATTTAGAATTAACTATTTTTAACTATGCTCACTTAGAAGAAGACAATCCAATTACAGTTACATTTAATGAAGCAGCAATCAATAAAATAAAAGAATTGGATCTTGATTCGCTAACTCCAATAGAAGCGCTATTGATCTTAAAAGAAATCCAAGAAGACTTAAAGTAGGGATAAAATGATTATTAAACTTGAAGAACGAATTAGCAATATGATTGCAGCGGGGGAAGTAGTAACAAGACCTGCCAACGCCCTAAAAGAAGTAATTGAAAATGCTCTCGATGCTAAAGCGACAAAAATTAATATTGATCTCCTCGGTAATGGATTGAAACAAATCAAAGTAATCGACAATGGCCAAGGGATGGATGAGCTCAATTTAAAAAGAGCTTTTTCGCGTCATGCAACAAGTAAAATTAAAACTGAATATGATTTAGGGCATATTTTAACACTCGGTTTTAGAGGTGAAGCGATACCAGCGATAGCAGCAGTTTCAAAGCTGACAATAAAATCTAAACCAAAAAATAAGGTTGGTAGTATGGTTGTTTATGAAGGCGGCAAGTTTATTAGTCAAGAAAAAGCTGCCTTAAATGAGGGGACAGAAGTTATTATTAGTGAGCTGTTTTACAATGTGCCTGCAAGATTAAAATTTATTAAAAATCCTGAAACTGAACTTTCACATTTAATTGAGGTTTGCGAAGAGTTTATGCTCTCTTATCCCAAGGTTTCCTTTAAGTTAACTCATGAGGGAAGAACTTTAAGACAATCATTTGGCGATGGTGATTATGAAACGCTTTTTGAACATATTTTTGGGACATCTACAAGCAAAAACATGCTAAAGATAAAAGAAAAAATTCACGACATTGAAATTGAAGCTTATTTGGGAAGCCCTGATATTACACGGGCTAGAAGAAACAACATCTATTTATTTTTAAATGGAAGAACGATAAATAATTTCGTCTTAACAAATGCTGTTGTTGAAGGTTATCATACAAGGCTGATGGTAAATCGTTATCCGATTGGAGTTGTCAAAATTAAACTTGACACATCATTTGTTGATGTTAACGTTCATCCCCAAAAAAGAGAAGTTAAAATTTCTAATGAATATGTTTTAGCTTCTTTAATTCGGACAACGATTAGAAATAAGTTTAAAACAGAAAAAAAAGAATTTACAGATAGTCTTGAAAGTTATAAGCAAATAAGTGGTTTTGAATATGTCATTGAAGATTTAAGTTTAGAATATGAAAAAGAAGCGGAAAAACCATTTTATGAAGAGAGCGAAAAACTTCCCTATTTAGAATATATCGGTCAATTTGCCGGAACATATTTACTCTTGCAAAATGAATTGGGACTTTATTTGATTGACCAACATGCGGCAGCTGAGAGAATAAGATATGAGTATTATTATGAAAAACTTGGCCAAAAACCGCAAATTAAACCGTTGTTATTTCCTCTAGATTTTGAATTTCGCCCGACTCAAGAAGCGATTATAAATAAACACCTCGAAGATTTTAATGAAATTGGTTTAAAATTAGAAGCTTCGGGACCACAAAGTTTTTATTTAACAGAAATGCCAATTTGGCTGGCTGATGATGATGCTTATTTATTTACTGAAAACATAATTGAAGCGCTATTTAAATATGGGAAAATTGATTTAAAGGATTTGCGTGATAATTTATCAAAATCAATTGCTTGTAAAGGGGCAATTAAGGCTAATGAGCCACTTTCCAAGGAAGAAATTAATCAGTTAATTTTTGATTTAAGGAAAACTAAAAATCCTTATTATTGTCCTCATGGGAGGCCAGTAATTTTGTTTTTCTCACACCAGAAAATAGAAAGGTTATTTAAAAGAATAGTATGAAAAAAGTTGTTGTAATAGTTGGTCCTACTGCTGTTGGTAAAACTAGCATTTCTGTTGAAATAGCTGAACATTTTGGTTCTGAAATTATTTCAGGAGATTCAGTTCAAGTCTATCGCGGGCTTGACATTGGATCCGCAAAAATTAAACCAGCACAAGCAAGAGGAATAAAACATCATTTGCTAGATATTTTAGATTTGGATGAAAGTTATGATGTTGCAAAATTTCAAAAGGATACTCGCGAGTTAATCGCTAAAATTAAGCATCCACTAATTGTCGGTGGAACAGGCTTGTATATAAAAGCGGCCTTAGATGATTACGATTTCAGTAGCAGTTCCAGACGCTTGCTTTTTGAGGAGACTTACCACTCGTTTTCAAATGAAGAATTGCACAGAGCATTAGCAGAACAAGATTATGAAGCTAGTTTAAAAATTCATCCAAACAATCGGAGAAGAGTTTTGCGGGCACTTAGTTTAAGCCTTGATAAAGGAACTAAAAAAACAGCAAATAAAGATAACCCAATCTATGATTACTTAATTTTCTATTTGTCATTGCCACGCAAAGTTTTGTATAAAAGAATTGATGCGAGAGTAGATGTTATGATTAGAAAAGGTTTAATTGAAGAAGCAGCCATTTTGTATGAAAAAGGCTATGACTTAAATATAATTGGCTACAAACAATTAAATCAATATTTTGCAGGAAACATAAAATTAGAGACTGCAATAAATGATATAAAAAGAGCGACAAGAAGATATGCTAAACGCCAAGAAACGTGGTTTAAAAATCAGATGACCACAACTTTAATTGACATGAGCAATTACGAAATTGCGAAAGGAAAGATGATTAAAAAAATTGGCCAATTTTGGAAAACGAAATGAAAATATATTTAATTGGCATGCCTTTGTCTGGTAAAACAACTATTGGCAAGGCTCTCGCTAAAAAAATTAACTACAAACATTTAGATTTAGATGAATTCATTGAAAAGGAAAATGCTGTCTCAATCTTCAAACTATTAACAGAAGACCAGGAAAAGACTTTTAGAAATCTTGAAACAAAAGCTTTAAAAACTCTAGTTAATAGTTCAAAGATAGTTATTTCAACAGGCGGCGGAATTATTGAAAAGAAACAAAACAAGCTCTTAATGGAAGGTGTTATAGTTTTTTTAGATGTGCCGCTTGAAACTTTGAAATCGCGCGAAAATATAGCAACAAAAAGACCTCTTTTAACAAAAACCACTCTTGCTGAACTTTACAAAAAGAGAATAAAAAAGTATTATGAGTTTGCTGATCTTGTTATAAAAGAAACAGAAAAAGAAGTAGTTATAAGGAAAATCATTACTAAATTAAAAGAAGAAGGATATTTATGAAAGCTCTAATTATTAATGGTCCCAATTTAAACATGTTAGGAAAAAGGGACAAAAATCATTATGGAGATTTATCTTTAGAAATGTTAAATAAAAAAATTGTTGAATACTTTAGCAAAATCTCATTTGACTTTTTTCAATCGAATCATGAAGGAGAAATTATCGATTTAATTCAAAACATTAAGGATTATGATTTTTTAATTATAAATCCTGGAGGGCTAGCACACTATTCGGTTAGCCTTAGGGATGCATTTGAAATGGTTAAAATCCCCAAAGGTGTTTGCCATTTATCTAATTTAAGTAAAAGAGAATCATTTCGCCAAATTGATTTATTAAAAGATCTTGCAGATGAATATGTCAGCGGCAAAAAAGAAAACAGTTATCTAGAGGTTATTGAAAAGATAGTATTGAGATTAAGGGAGGAAGAGTAAAAATGATTAGCACAGCAGATTTTAAAACCGGCTTAACAATACTTTATGAAGGTGAGATTTATCAAATACTTGAATTTTTACATGCCAAAACAGCAAGAAGTGCTGCTAATGTTACAACTAAATTGAGAAATTTACGGACAGGAGCAATAACTGAACGCACTTTTAGAGCTGGGGAAAAAATGAGGCAAGCCAACATTGAGAAAAAGAAAATGCAATTTCTATATTCAACAGGTCAAACATATGTATTTATGAATTTAGAAACCTATGAGCAGGTTGAAATACCAGTTGGCCAAATTGAATCTGAAATAAGGTTTTTATATGAAGGATTAGAAGTCGAAATCAGCTATTTTAATGGTGTTGAAATCTTAGGTATTATTTTGCCAGAAAAAATTTCTTTGGAAGTAATTGAAACTGTTCCAGGAGTTAAAGGAGACACTAAAACAAGTGCGACTAAAGATGCGATTGTCCAGACTGGGCTTCTTGTAAAAGTGCCGCTTTTTATCAATCAAGGAGAAAAAATTATTGTTTCGACTCAAGATGGTTCATATGTTTCCAGAGATAGTAAATAATAAAAGAATTTAATGTTGTATAAGCTTGTAAATTAGGCGTTTCCCAATAACAAAGCGGTTTGTAAATTATTTACAAATCGTTTTTCTTTTGTTAGATTGATGTAATATTGTTTAGTAATGCGATATCCTAAGCATCAATATGATGTTGACATCATTAGGTTATTATTATTATATAATAACGGTGGAGATTGGCTCTGCCAGTCTTCCAAACAGATATAATTTAATATTTGGCAAACTACGTGAAAGCGTAGGACGCAAAGCTTTAGGGCCTGTGAAATGGCAGCCAGTTGCAAACAAAATAACTTACTGTGGATTGTGAGCGTTTTGCTTGCGATCCACATTTTTTCTAAACGATTGAAAGCACTAAAAAATGTAGTTTTCACTGCTTAGGAAAAAAGTTGATGATGTTTGAGAAAAGAGGTAAATATGTTTAAAAACTCTTTAACAGTATTTCTCTTTATTTTAGTCACATTATCAGTTATGTTTATAATCGTTGGAGACAACGACATTAACTATTTGTTCATGAACAAAGGTTATTGTTTTTCTAATTACCTTTTCGCTACAACTAAAAATTTCAATAATTCAAAGATTCTCTCAAGTTTAGTAAACAGCTCTGCTAAACATTGGAGAGTCTTTTTTGTTTCTTAAGAAAAAAGAAAGTGCTTAAAATGTCGTCTTGTTTTGCAGATACTTCTGATGAGGAGGTGAAAAACAATGAAAACTAAAAATGTTTTTAAAAATATCAAATCTATGATTAGATTGTTTTGTGTTATTTTAGTTGTTGTGTTGTTTTTTGCCGTATTTAATGTAAAAGAAGAAATCTATAGTGTAAGTTATCGTTCACCCGCTACCGCATCGACATTTATGTCAGAAGCAGGAACAGAAGAAGACCCTTATGTAATCGGTAGTGTTGCTGATATGGTTGAACTTTCAAACCA
>JAAYKO010000017.1 GCA_012522345.1 Acholeplasmataceae bacterium
GGTGAGTTTCGTGGTCGCGGTCATGGCAGTTGGGAAAACTTTCTAAAGAAAGGTTATAAAGTTAAGTTTGATAAGAAACAAGGTCTATTTGGCCTAGCTGCAAATAAACATTGGGCTTTAGTAGCAGGCGGTCACGATGATAGTTTAATTAGGCATAATCTAGCTTATACAATTGCAGGAGAAAGTTTAGATTATATTAACTTTCAAACTGCAGTAACTGAATTAGAAGTTTATATCAATGGTTCATATCATGGCGTTTATTCTTTATTTGAACAGATAAGAGTTGCAGAAGGTAGAGTGGATATTGATAGTCAATTTGGAGAAGTTGAAACTGATTATTTACTTGAGTATGATGCTTATGCAGTCGATGAAGGCGAAGAAGGCTTAGTCTATTTTAGAGTTCCCGGTCTTAAGTATCCATTTTTGATCAAGGGTCCTAAGATGACCGATTACGAAGAAAAAGGATTTAGCGAAGCAGAAATAAGACCACAAGTAGAATATATTAAAGGTTATGTTACTGAAGTGGTTGAGGCAATCTTTAATGAGGATGAAGCTGAGTTTAGACGTTTAGCAGATGTTAATTCTTTTGTTGATATGTATATTTTGCATGAATTGTTTAAAAATACTGATACGGGTTGGAGTTCATTTTATCTTTATAAACAAGTTGGTGATAAGTTATATGCTGGACCAGCATGGGATTTTGATTTATCTTCAGGTGTAAATAGAGGCGATCAAGGGCCAACAGGTTTTTATGTTTCAGATAAAGTTCAACAGTACTCAGCCTTCACCGCAAGTGAGATTTATATTTCTTTGATGCAGCAGGAGTGGTTTAAAATAGAGTTTGCGAATAGGTTTTTAGAGGTTAAGGCAAATATAACAAGTTCAATAAATGACTACTATCTAAAGATTAGCGATTACGAAGACGCTTATAAAAGAGATGCAGTAAGATGGACAAATGGAAATAACTTATGGGAAACTGAACAACAAAACTTAAAGGTTTGGTTATTGACAAGAATCGATTGGTTAAGTGATTGGTGTGAAGATTATTTAGCAAACTAATAAGAAGAAAAGATACGGCAAAATTCGGTTTAGTCGTATCTTTTTTAAGTAGCGAAAAAGAAGTGTAATTTACCAGTTATGCCACGAAAATGACAATACATGAAAAAACTTAATTCTTAAGTGTTTTTAATGATAAAATCTAAAACAAATGAAAGCGCAAACATTAAAGCGTGTTATTCAACACAATGTTTTTTTGTTTTAGTGCCAAAAGAGATTAAAAATAATGGAGGAAATGCATGAGAAAGATAACACATTTCATTTTTATATTATTGGGGTTGGTTTTTTTAACTGGTTGTAACAACAGTGATGAACAATTAAAGCCACCAGAAGAAATTGGGCGAGTAAAGTCAGTTTCTTTAATGCATAATAATGAAGAGATTAGAGATGGATTTTTAGAAGTTGACATGACTGCAAATAAAATTAATTTAACTGCTAGAGTTGTTAAAACAAAAACTGATTTAGAGGTTGATTTAGTATTTAGTTCTAGTGATGAACAAGTTGCAGTTATTGATCAAAGCGGAGAAGTTTTACTCATCGGTGTTGGCGAAACAATCATTAAAGTAACTGCAAATGATAAACGACATGAGATTGCACTAATTGTTGAAGACATTTTAGATGTCGATAGTAGTGGTTATGAAATAGTTGTTAATGGTGGTCAAGCCAGTAAATATTTAGCAGGTTTAGGGGAATATATTTTATTGACTCCAGAAGTGCCAAAGAATAAAAATTTTATTCGTTGGGAATATAAAGTAAATGGTAAAGTAGTTTCAAATCTTTGGACCAATGGTAATATTTTTCAAATGCCAGAAGGTGACGTTGAGGTAACGGCCTATTATGAAAATAGGCTCCGGTTCTTAAGCATTTATGATGGAAGTTTACCAGATTTTGATTTGCATGAAGCTGAAGGTAATAAAAGAGTTTATTTAATACCTGCCGGGGCAAACATTGACATTGTTGCTAATAAAGCTAAAGAAGGTGAAATGTTTGTTGGTTGGGATTATGAAATGCCAGATAATAGGCGCGGTGAACCGGGTGGTACAACGCTTGGGAATACAACAATGCCTGATCAAGATTTAACTGTTTGGGCAGTATATTCAAAATTTAGTGATTTAGGTTTCCCTAAAGCAATAGAAACAGATAAGCTTCCATATACTAGCGCAGCCAAAGGATTTAAGGAAATTAATAAAGGGATTCCGCAAGGTGAAGCCGAGGATCTTGATTTGGAAAAGTTAAGTGGCTTTAGGTTTGCGATTGAGTCAAATGAGAAAAGTGTTGATATTGACAACTATTCAATTGAAAACATTGAAGGCTCGAATTTATCGAATACAGATAAGGGTTCGCTAACTGTTAAAATGATTTTTAAAAATCATCATCCTACATTACCGGTTAGTGTTGAATTTTATGCTACATATTATTCAGCAAAAGCAACCTCAGGAATGATTGATATTCCAGCTAATTCTGTTGTGACACATCATTTTCTAATTCCCTTTGGATTTGATGATCCGTGGACTAGTTTAGTCTTAAGAAAACCAACTAATCTAGAGACCGGAGATACGATTTTATTAGATATGGTTGCAGCAAAAGCTTACACTTATCCAAACGGTGATCCTCAATTTAAAGATATCGACGATGCACAATGGGTTAAATTAAATGATTATCAAAGAGAAAATTGGAGTGGGGGGAAATATGTACTGTTTAATAATATTGGTTTATCTTCAATTGTTTTTTTCTCAGACCAAGTTAAACCGAGTGGCTCATTAACAGCGAGAATAACTAATCTTCCCACTTATGATCCGGAAAATAAAATGTTGAAAATCTACTTTAAAGTAGTGAATGTTTCAGAAAATATTGGAAATCATCAGTTTATGTTAAGTAATTCAAATAATCCATTTGATTTAGATTTAAATTCAAGTTCCTTAAAACTAGAGTTGGAAAACCAAGGGATTTTGATTTTCTCTATTGAAATTGAGAGAACTTCAGCGATTGAAGATATTTATTTTCATATTTTAAATGATGGACTTGATGCTGCTCTACAAGGTAGATATGGGAATAATATTTTAATCCAAATGTCTTATCGAGACATATTTTAAAAATTGAGAAGCAAAGGAAAGGAATTAAAATGAACAAGAAAAACATTAACCATTTAACAAGGACAAGAAAAACAATCTTAGCAATATTAATCATGTTTACAGTAGTTTTTGCAACGACAGTGATTTTTCCTAAAAATCTTCAGGCTGTGATTAATGAGCCGATTGGTGGAAACTATTATCATCCAGATTTTGACACAAAAGAAGAGGCAGCGGCCGCAGCAAATTTAGTTAACGAAGAAATTTTTGCTGAAGGTGCAACCCTGCTTAAAAACAGTGATAATGCGCTTCCGATTCCAGAAGGAGCAAAAATTAGCTTATTTGGAAAAAACGCTTCTAATATTTTAAAAACAGGCTCAGGCTCAACGAGCACAAGAGGAAATAAAAACATAACTTTAGAAGCCTCCCTTGCTGGAGCAGGTTTTCGATTAAATCCAGTTTTAATAAACTTTTATAAAAATAATACACTATCTGGCTCAGGTAGAGGTAAAGTGCCGGTTAACAGAAGTATTCCAAGCGGTTACAATACTGGTGAGACACCAATTAGCATGTACACTAATGATATTGAGCGTAGTTTTAGTGACTACAATGATGTAGCGATAGTACTTTTTCAAAGAATATCTGGAGAAGGCTTTGATTTACCGAGAATGATGTCATGGAATGGTGTTAATTATGATGAATGGATAGTTGATCAAAAAGTCCCAGGAGCTAGAAAAATCGATGACCATTATTTACAATTGGACCAAAATGAAGCAGATTTATTAAAGTATGTTGGGACTCATTTTACAAATGTAATTGTTCTACTAAACACTGGCTCTCAATTTGAGGCAGGCTTTTTAGATGATCCAACACATTATGGTTATCATGAAAATATTAAAGCTGCAATGTGGATTGGTTATCCTGGCGGAAGTGGGATTAGCGATATAGGAAAATTATTAAAAGGTGAAATCAATCCAAGCGGAAAAACCACAGACACTTATGCTCGTGATTTTAAAAAGGATCCAACTTGGCAAAACTTTGGCAATAATTTAGAAAATCACGGGAATCAATATGGAAACTTACCGAGTACAAGCGGACATCACGGCGGTGGATTTCACAACAATTATGTTTACTATGAAGAAGGAATTTATGTCGGTTATCGCTACTACGAAACTAGAGGATTTACTGATGGTGAAGAGTGGTATCAGGATAATGTAGTTTATCCGTTTGGACATGGTCTTTCTTATACAACATTTACTCAAGAGATTATTGCACAAACACCAGAGAAAAATAGTTTCTTACAGGCTGATGATGAGATAACTATAACAGTAAGAGTGACAAATACAGGTTTAGTTGCAGGTAAAGATGTTGTTCAGCTTTACTTCACTTCACCTTACTATGATGGCGGGGTTGAAAAAGCCCATGTTATTTTAGGAGATTTTGAAAAAACAAAACTCCTAGAGCCAGAGGAATTTGAAGATGTAGTTGTTAAAATAACAGCTAAAGATATGGCATCTTATGACTATAACGACGCCAACAACAACGGATTTAAAGGTTATGAATTAGAACACGGCACTTACGTAATAAGAATTATGAAAAACGCTCACAGTGAGTATGAATCATTTAATTATGTTGTTGAAGCGGACATTACTTATCCTTTA
>JAAYKO010000018.1 GCA_012522345.1 Acholeplasmataceae bacterium
ATCGGCTCCAAGACCTGATCATTGTTTGTTTGAAAACTAAGGGTATACTGATTAATTTCCCATTGTGCATAAAGAGTAATATTTCTAGTTGCACCAGCTTCAAAATTAAACTCTTTTTTAAAGTTTGCGTCTTCATACCAGCCGATAAATGTGTACCCGGTCCGAGTCGTTGTTGGCTCCTCGATTTCCTTTAATTGTTTTACAGTAACAGCCCTAATTTGGCTACCACCGTTAGTGTTAAAGTTAATTTTTACATTTCGTGAACCACAAGCAACTAAGACAAAAGCAAATAAAATACTTACAAAAATACTAATCGGTTTTCTCATTTTTAAATCCTCCTATATCTCTGGGATTATTATTGTGTCTGGGGTTTTAAACCACAGTGTTATCTCATCTGATATTTGTGATACTTTATCTTTAATTTGAATTGTGACAGTCTTTTTTTTAGCGATTGTTTCTAATGCGATAATAACATAGATTCTTTTTAAATCATTATCTACTTGTAAATTAACGCCGCTAGAGGTTGTTGATGCGGTAATTTCAGTAGAAGCATTTTCTGGCGTTATTTGATAAATAATTGTAAAAATATGAGCTTCAGGGGTAACAATATCAGTAATGTTTTTAAATTTATCGCCATCGTCATTGGTCTCATCAAAATCATCAATGACTAAATCTTCTAACTCAATATGAGTGGGATTTTCTGGTAATGTTCCCCAAACGGCGATTAAAACTACTGAAAATAAACTAAAAACTAGGACTAAAATTAAAAGAACTTTTTTATTCATAGCTGCCTCCAATCAATATTCGATGTCATCGAAAAAGGCTTTTAAATTTGTTTTAAACCAGAAAAATCTATAGAGCAAAAACAAGCCAGCTAAGCCAATCATAATCAACCAACTATATTCTTTTACAAAAACAAAAGCTACAATCGCAATTACGCCAAAAAAGATCGATAAAATTAGGCCATTAATCAATGATTTTTTAATATTTTCATTGTCAGACAATGAGCCCGTCGTTGCATAATCAGATAATTTAGGTGATAATAAGTCAATTTGAAATGACCACAAGATATGTCCAAAATTAACAATTATCACAAAAGCATATAACAACCAAATGTTTTGTTGAGGAAAGACCGGCAAAGCTCTACTAAATAAAAAGAAACTTAAAGTGATTATTATCGTTGTTGCAAAAAAGTTAAAGGCAATTTTTGCCCATGCCATTCTCGAGGTGTTATAAGGTGCTGATTTTAATAAGACAAATTCATAGCCTTCGGTAGTAATTGCCACTGCACTTGCGGTATTAGAACCAGTAACAATCAAAAGGGTTATAATTACATTTAAAATCAGAACTACTTGGTTCCCAAAACTCGAGCGTTTCATTCCCATATAGACATAATTTAAAACATACATGAAAAATGGTAATGTTAATAGCAGTGCATAGTCATGCATCAATTCATTTAAACTTCTTCTCGCGATTGTAAACTCTTTTCTTAAAAAAGTTAAAAATAAAGATTTTGATTCTCGCGGCTTTTTCTTTTTTGTCTTTTTAACCGTATGTTCTTGCGAATAACTCATCAAGCGAAAATAAACAGGTTTCGAAACAAAATAATTTAAAATGATAATTGCTGCAGTAACCAATAAAACAATGCCTAAATTTAAAAAATATTTAAACCCAAACAACAATTTCCCAATAATGGTATAAATTGTTCCATAAGCGGCAATCTTTTGAATAAATAAAGTAAGCGAAATGACAAACCGATTATATAATTGAACAATTCTAATTGGATAAACGATTTTATTAGTTAAAGAAACAGTAAGGTAAAAGGCTAATAAAACTAAAACAATTGTAAGTAAACCAGAAATCAAACTATGTCTTTTTAAAAAGTTTAAGCCCATCGCCAAAGGCATTGAAATAACGCTAGCAACGCCAACAGAAATTAACGGTAAAACAAACAAAAGTAAAACTATTGTCAAATAATAAACTACTCCTTGACTTAAGATAATTCCAAAACCCAAACAGATTGGAATTAATAAAAATAAGTTCCTCGTAAATTCATTAATGTAATAAACCATCAATTTAGAAAGAAAAATCTCATCGTTTTTAGCTGCAAGAGAAAAAAGAATTTGATTATCTTTACTTCGATATAAATCACTTATTAAACCAAAGGTCGAAACGCCGATGTTTAACCCTTGAGTTAAAATTAAAACAAAAATAAACAAATATTCATTTACAGGCATATAAAGGATGCTTTTTAACACATGAAACAACAAGCTCACTATTACCGTTAGTACCGTAATAATCAAAGCTCGAACCGCTAGATTGGCATATTTTCTTTTAGAACCTCTAACATAAGCTCTTGTTTTGTTGCTTAACTGTAAAAGTGTTAAGGTTTTTATTCTTTCAAACATTTTTAAACTCCACTAAATTGTTGATGGACTCCTTCTAAATATAATTCCTCTAAAGAGATGTTTTTATCTCTTAAAACATCAATATTATAAACACCAGTTAATTCTCCTCGAGTAATAACTGCTATTTTTGTACAAATCTTTTCCACAACTTCAATTACGTGACTTGAGAAAAAAACAATATTTCCTTTTCCGGCATGTTCTTTCATAATTTCTTTAATTTGAAAACTAGAAGTCGGATCAAGTCCTGTTAACGGCTCATCAAGAATCCAAACCGGTGGCTCATGAATTAAAGAAGCAATAACTA
>JAAYKO010000019.1 GCA_012522345.1 Acholeplasmataceae bacterium
CTTAATGGTTATGATTTTGTTGCTGGTGATGAAAAATTGGAAGAAGCAGATTTTAGCTTCTTTGATTCAGTCTTAATAATAAAAAAAGAGTGGTTTGAAAACTTTATTTCTAACCACCCTGAAGCGAGATTTGTCGGTTTAGCGTTTGCTTTTGAAAAAGAACAAGAAACATATGTTGTTAATCTTTGGGTTCGGCTTAGTGAATAAAAAAATGCTATTTAAAGATTTGCTAAATTAGCCCTTAAATTGGCATTTTATTTTTTATCGCAATATATACTTCAACAATTATATCAAAAATAAAAAGCGCGGGCGTTCTCGATACAGCATCAGCAACTTTCGGATTTTTTGGTGTTGAGGCAAAACTTAAAGAGAGATTACTTAGTTTTGCGAGTTCATTTTTAGTGTTAGACGTTATTGAAATTACAGTTGCTTTCCGGCTTTTTGCAATTTGAGCCATTCTAATAACTTGATTTGTGTTGCCGCTTAGACTAGCGATAAAAACTAAATCGTCTTCGTTCATGTTTTCAGCAGCTAAATAAGCAATATGCGTGTCTTTATAGATAAAGTTGTTTATCCCCAAAGTGAAAAGAATTTTCGAGTAATATTCACAAACAGAAGAAGTCAATCCTTTGCCAAAAAAATGAATGTTTTTAGCTGCTGTCATTTTATTGACTACTTCAATTATTAAATCTTTTTCCAACAGTTCCACAGTCTTAGTAATATTAAAAGCATGATCTTTCAAGATCTGTTCATATGAATAATCTTTACTAAACTCTAATTCAGTTCTTATTTGTTCTTTAATGAAAAATTTTAGCTCTGCAAAACCCGAAAACCCAAGTTTTTTGCTCAAGCGCATAATAGTTGCGGTTGAGACAAAGTTTTGATCAGCTAAAGTTTGAATACTCATTTGGAGAACTTTTTCCTTGTTTTTGTCTAGATATCTTAGAACACCAAATTCTGCAATTGTTAAGTCATTTAGTATTTCAATTTCCATTTTTGAAATCATAATTTACTCCTTTTATCTGTAAGCTTATTATATCATACTGGCAGTTAAGAATTAAAGTGGGATTTGATTTTTGTATAAAGAGTTATACAAGATATGATATAAGCGAGTCAATTAAAATATAACATCAGTACGAAACTAGGGTAATATATTTAAATATAGCTCTTAAAAAATTTAAAAAAGGGACATTTAGTGTCTCTTCAGATGTCCAAAAGTCCTAATTCATTTACAAACTGTCATTTTATAATAAACCTGTCGATGTTTTTAACTGAAAAATTTATTTGACAAGCTAGCCATGTCGCGAAATAGTTCGCAGGAAATCCCTCATTAGTTTATGTATGCTCAACATTATTATACTAAAGATGGTATTCCTTATAACCTTTCGTTTACACAAACTATTGTATAGTATGCAATTTTTATGAGAAGCTTAGAATTGTATTAAAGTAGTTCTACTTATCCAACTATAAAAGGTTGACATTTTTAAAGTCAGTCCGCATTGTTTTAGAAAAACATAAAATTTCTGCTAAAAGCATCTTTTATCGTTGCTTTAAGCTATAACAAAAGCGGAATTAACAGTTAACTTTATAAAGATTTGATCTATAAATTTGTATAGACTTCAATAGTGTCAAAGGATATATAAGACTGCAGTGTTACAGATGTAAAGATAAATATATTTATTGACATTTTTGATTGAAGATGATATTATCAATGTGTGAATAAGATATAGAAGCATTCGGTGCCTATATCGAGACGGAGGGCTGAGGCGCTCCTCTTTTTTTAGGAGAATACAATGAAAAAATTTTTAACTCATAATCAGCAATTAAAAAATCTCAGACATAAGAATCTTGTTATAAAAAATTCTTCAAAAACTAAAAGAATATTAGAAAGTGAAAATTACTACACTATTATTAATGGTTATCGGAGTATTTTTCAAGATCCATCGTCCCATAGGCCTTTTAGATTTAGAAATGGGACTACTTTTGAGGAAATACACTCTTTATATGAGCTAGACGCTGAGTTAAGAAATATTTACATGAAATATATTCTAAAAATTGAAAAAAGCTTTCAGTCTTTAGTTGCGTATTTTTTTGCCAAGGACAATAAAAATAACAATCGAGCTTATTTAGATTTCAGAAACTTTAGAAAACCAGTTCTCAAAAAAGGATTTCCAAGAGCAAATGCTATTCACAAAACTATTGCAATGTTTTCAAATAAAATGGCTAATGAGCATGATTTTGCCATACAGCACCATATAACCGTTCATCAAGAAGTTCCTATATGGGTATTAATAAACAGCTTAACATTAGGAGAAATAGCATATGTATATTATTATCTTAAAGACCATTTAAGATTAGAAATAGCAAAATATTATAAGAATCACAGAAATAAAGAATATTCAACACATGTTTACAGTATAAGGCCTGATGATATTGACAATTTTTTGTTTTCGGCTAAACACTTTAGAAATGCATGCGCACATAATGAAAGGTTTTTTTGCAAATCAACAGGAAGAATACAAAACATCGGAATTCTAAAAAATCAGATGAAGTTATATTTGCCAAAAAAAGATTTTCAAACTTTTGAGAGACAGATAAATAGAACGATAGTAGATTACACAAACAAATTTGTTTCTATTCCAATTAATCAAATAAAGCGACAAGCCGGAATATAGTGTACAAGAACTAATGATTATCTTAGATGAACTATTGGTTTTAATCGCATTAGAATATTTATCTCAGATAGCATTTAATGATATAAAAAACTGCTATAACAAAGCCATTAATTTTAGAGGCGTATAAGTTTTAATAGAGGACGCATTTGTATTAAAATAGATCTACAAACAAACGTTGAATGAATTAGATTGCTGTAATTCAACAGGCTTTTTGCTTATATAAAGAGCGGAAGCTCATTATTTTTAAAAATGATTTTTTTAACTTGATTTTTGCAGTTAGTAATATAGACAGTCATTTGAAGGCTTTGCTTAGTCTTGGACTGTCTTTTTTGTTTTATTCAAATAAAGAAAAATCAGAGTATAAAAATCAATAAATTACAACTTTCTGCCTTAAAGTTAAAATGATATACTAGAGATGTTTTTAAAGCAGTTTTGTTGGTTTAAATGATTTTTAATTTGCGAAAATGTTTTATTGGCGCCAATAATTTTTCGCATTTTACTTGAAGTGTTATAAATTACTTTTTTAGAAACAGCCACAAGATTAAAGATATGTTATTATATTATTAGAGAATAATGTATTGTTGATGGGAGTAGAAAGATGAAGAAAATCACGACAATAAGTATTTTTATTTTAATGTTGTTTGCTTTAGTTAATTGTTCAAAAACAAAGTATCAGGTGACTTTTGTTGTCAATGATGATTCAGAGACAGTGATTGTAAAGAAAGTTAAATCTGGTGCAACTTTAAGTGACTTTGACTTTGATTATATAAAAAAGACATATTTGTTTGATTATTGGTTGAATGAAAAAACTAATCTCAAATTTGATTTTAAAAAGCCAATAGAAGAAGATTTAACGATAATCGGAGTTTGGAAAGAAGATGGAATTAGACGTGGAACCTTTGGTCGTGAATATCCTTCCTATTATGAGAAAGATGTTCCATTAATCGAAGATGCTCATGTTGTCTATATTAACTTAGATGGTTTTGCTCGATATTACTATGATGAGGCTTTATCACGAGATGAAAATAATCTTCCGACATTAAGATCTATCCTTGCTGAGGGAGTGTTTTTTCAAGATTTTAGAACGACTGCCCCATCTGTCACTAATCCAGTACAAAACATGATTATTAGTGGCGCAACTTCTGCAATCACTAAAAATGTTTATCGTTATTATGATCGAAATACAAATGTTGTTATTCAACAAGCGAGAGAAAACGCAGCTGAAACGATTGTTGATCGAGTTGTTGATGCTGATTTATCAATTGCAAGTGTTTCTTTTTATTTGGCAGAATCTCGTTTAACAAGCAATGACCCTCGAAAGCTTTATATACCTCCTGACACAACGAATCCTAAAGTTGTCGCTCGGGGGACCGC
>JAAYKO010000020.1 GCA_012522345.1 Acholeplasmataceae bacterium
ATTATGTTTTTAAATAAGAAAAGTGTTAGTAAGCACTTTTTTTATTGCTTTTTCGGTATTCCTTTTATACAATAAAGATAGGTGATATTATGTTAGGCGAATATAAATTTGAAGATTATGGGTCAAAAAAAGTTAAAACTTTTGCTCCTTATAGTCTTAACTCTCTTTACATAACTACAAAAAGAAGTCCTGAATTGGAACGTCTAGAAGGCGAAATTCATGAACTTTTTCCGCTTCCAAGGCCACAGAACAGTTTTTTCTATGATTTACTTTTAGATATTGAAATGTTAGATTCATTTAATTTAAATGGCAGCAAATATACACTAGCTGATCTTCATGCTCCAAGTGACTTTGATCTATTCGCTGCTGAATTAAAGGAATTAAAAGAAATCTATGAATATGCACCTGAACATTTAAATAAACTTGGTTATTCAAACCGTTTTTTAAAAGATTTTCAATATGCACTTTTTAAAAAACATGTCAATTATTATCCTGGTGAATATCGGAAAACAATCTCGTATCTCGGTTCAGCGATGGACCATGCGATATTTATTAGTGCCAATCCTAACATAATGCAAGAAAACATGGATGAAATGGAACTTTTTATGCACCGTGATGATGTCAGTGTTTTTGTTAGAAGTGCCTTGTTATATTATCAAATTATGACCAACCTCCCCTTTTTGATTGGCAATGATTTAGTTGCTCGTTCAGTAAGTCAACTTTATTTACGGGAATTTGGGGTAATAAATCATTATATTCCACTTTCAAGACATTTAAAGAGAATTGAAAGAAAGCGGTTTGAAGCGATTGAAAAAGGCGATCTAAACATTTTCCTCTTAGCATTCTTAAACTCGCTTAAAGCGGCTATTTTAGAGACAAAAGTGATGATTAATGGCTTTAATCGAATCAAAAACTCCCAAAAAAGAAAAATTGCTAAATCTAATCATACAATTTACCAAAAAAGACGCTTAAATGAAATTTTACATCAATCGCATAAAACTGTTTATCTTCAAAGTCAACCGCTACAAGAAAGATTTAAAGTTCTCAACAAAACAATTGTTAAACGCTACCGCTTTTTACATGAACTAGGGATTATCAAAACTGAAAAAACTTACTTCGCAATGCTTTACTTTAATCAAGCTTTACTGAAATTACTTCAATGAAAAAACTTATTTTAAAATTGACCGGTGGTAAGTTTAATCGCCGGTCAATTGTCAGTTATAGCTCAAAAACAAAGCCTAGTTCCCAGTTAGTTAGAGAAGCCGTCTTTAACTCTTTAGGCCCATTAAAAGGGGTTGCGCTCGATCTATTTGCTGGCTCAGGCGCTTATGGTTTTGAAGCTTTGTCGAGAGGCGCTAGTTTCGTTTATTTTAATGATTCTGATTACAATTCAATTCGCTCTCTTAAAGAAAATGCAGCTAGTTTAGTTGTTAGCGATAAAATTATAATTACCCAATTAGATTATCAAAAGGCCTTAGACTATTATTTTTCAAAGGCAATTTTCTTTGATTATTGCTTTATTGATCCGCCTTATGAATTCAGTGATTCAATTATTGAAGAGATTTTAGTTCAGCTGCTTGCAAATCAAAAAAAAGGACTAAAAATAGTCCTTGAAAGAAAACGCCTCACAAATAGTTTTGATTTACCTGGATTAAAACTTTTAAAGACAGGAAAGTATGGCACTAAGAGTATCTTTATTTATCAGATAGTTGCTTGATAAAAAAAAGTAGACTTTTCAAAGTCTGCTTTTTCATTTATTGTTAGATTTATCTTTCGTGAATCGCATCTACAGGACAAACTTCCTGACAATCACCGCAGTCAATACATGCATCCTCATCAATGACATAGATATCACCTTCACTAATGCAGTCCACTGGGCAAACTTCCTGACATGATCCACAAGCGATACAATTTTCATCAATCCATCTTGGCATTATTTTCACCTCACATTATAATTGTAAGCCATCAATTGTCAAATGTAAAGACTTTTTTAAAATATTTTAAGTTGCTAATCACTTTGAAATACGCTAAAATAGTTTTGTTGAGGAGGCAAAAAAATGTTAGAATTAAAAATTTGGGTCTTTATCTTAATTTTAGTTGGGGTTTTAATAGTTGGCCTTGTTGCAGGTTTTTTTCTTGCAAGAGCATGGTTTAAACGTTATTTAGAGAAGAACCCTCCAATTACAGAACAGATGGTTAGAGAAATGATGCGTCAAATGGGAAGAACTCCTTCAGAAAGACAAGTTAGACAAGTTATGGCATCAATGAATCCAACTAAAACTAGTAAAAAGAAAAAATAAAAGCATCTTATGAAGTTTCTTTTTTGAGGTTTACTTGATAGTGTTTTAAAAATAGCTTAGTGTAAGCAAAAAATGATTAAATAAAAAAGGCATTTGAAGTGCCTTTTGTTATCTTAAGGGTGTTTTATTGCTCATCTTTTGCCTTTTTGCCCAATTTCATTTTTGTTTCAGTTCCTTTGATCAAACGTTTATAGTTGGGGATATGGCGATAGAAGATAAAGAGAATCATCAACCAATAGACAATTACAACAAAAAGTTGTTTTTGGAAGTTTCCTTGAATTAAAAATTGCACTATCGTTCCGATACCAACGGCAAATGCTGCAAAGGTTGAGCCAACTGAGGCATATTTTGTTAAAAGCACAACTATTGTATAAACTACAATTGCGAGAATTCCTATATAAGGGGTCAATGTAATAACGATTCCTAATGATGGGGCAACAGCTTTGCCACCTTTAAACTTTAAAAAGAGTGAAAAAGTGTGACCAATTATTGCAAAAAGACCATAAACAATGCTATAATCAAATGTTTTACTAAAAATTGTAATAGTTGTGGTAAAATCATTAATCATTAAGGGGAATAAATATTTTGCTAAAATAATAACAAAACTAGCTTTAAAAGCATCGAGAATAAGAGTTAAAATACCTAATTTTAAGCCCATCACTCGAATCGCATTCGAAGCACCAGTGTTTTTACTACCGTGTTCGGTTAAATTAATATTTAAAAATAATTTGCCAATCCATACCCCATTCGGTATTGATCCTATCAGGTAAGCTAGGAAAAATAAACCTATTTTTAGTAAGATTAAACCCATTTTTATCCCTCTTCTACTAAATTTTAACTTAATACTAGTAAAATTGCAATTTAAATTATATAATATTGTGAAAATTACCTAATTAAATGTTGTTAATAGGTATTTTATTTGTTATAATATCACTACATAGCAAGGACTGATTTAATGGATGACAAAGGTTTAAAATACTCAGAACAATCAATTCAAATCTTAGAAGGACTCGATGCGATAAAAAAACGACCTGGAATGTATATCGGATCGACCGATCAAAGAGGGCTTCATCATTTAGTGTGGGAAATACTTGACAACGCAATTGATGAAGCTTTATCTGGTTATGGTAATGAGATTGTTTTAACAATTAAAAATGATAATAGTATTGAAATTAAAGACTTTGGCAGAGGTTTGCCGTATAAAATGCATGAAAGCGGGAAAGCTACCACTGAAGTTATTTTTAGTATGCTTCATGCCGGCGGTAAGTTTTCTTCTGAATCGGGCTATAAAGTGGCTGGTGGACTTCACGGTGTTGGGGCGGCAGTTGTTAATGCTTTGTCTCAGTTTTTAGAAGTTACAATATATCGCGATAAGCAAATTCATCGGCAACGATTTGTCGATGGTGGAAAAGTAATCAATCCACTTGAAAATTTAGGACCAACTAAAAAAACTGGCACTGTTATTTGGTTTAAGCCTGATCCAAAGATTTTTACAACAACACTTTATAATTATGATTTAATTAAAGAGCGAATGAGAGAAAATGCCTTTTTAATTAAAAACTTAAAAATGGTTTTAAAAGATGAAAGAACTAATCAAGGTGAAACTTTCTTTTATGAACGCGGGATTGTTGAATATGTCGAGTTATTAAATGAAGAGCGGAAAACCTTTCATAGTGTAAAAAAGTTAGATGGCACTTATGCAGTTGATAAAAAGTCAGCAATTGAAGTTGAAGTCGCTTTTCAATTTACTAATTCTTATACTGAAAATATTATTTCTTTTGTCAATAATGTTCGCACTAAAGATGGTGGAGCTCATGAGACCGGCTTTAAGAGTGCTCTGACAAGAGCGATCAATGATTATGCAAGAAAATATAGTATTTTAAAAGAACGTGAACCAAATATTGATGGAGTCGATATTAGGGAAGGAATCACTGCAGTAATCAGTTTGCGGATTCCTGAACATATTTTAGAGTTTGAAGGCCAAACCAAAGGTAAACTCGGCACCCCTGAAGCGCGGACAGCAATTGAAAATGTTGTTTATGAAAAGTTTACTTATTATTTAGAAGAAAACTCTAACTTTTCTGCAGATTTAATTAAACGGGCTTTGGATGCTTTTAAAGCGCGTCAAGCTGCAAGAAAAGCCAGAGAAGAGGCTAGAAGTGCTAAAACTCGTAATAAAAGGGAAGTGAGTTTATCAGGGAAACTAACGCCTGCAACTGGTAAAGATAAGACTAAAAACGAACTTTTCTTAGTCGAAGGTGATAGTGCTGGAGGCAGTGCTAAACAGGGAAGAGACAGGCGTTTTCAAGCAATTTTGCCGCTCCGCGGTAAAGTTATTAATAGTGAACGAACTTCTGTTGAACAACTGTTAAGAAATGAAGAGATCAACACAATCATTCACACTATTGGGGCAGATTTTGGTAGTGATTTTGATGTCGAAAAAGCGAACTATGATAAAGTTATCATTATGACTGATGCTGACGATGATGGTGCTCATATTCAAGTTTTACTTTTGACTTTCTTTTTCCGCTATATGAAGCCATTAATTGAAGCGGGAAAACTTTATATTGCTCAACCACCACTTTACAAAGTTACGATAAAAAAAGGTCGGCAAACAAATTCCCATTATGCTTGGGATGATGAACAATTAAAACAATTAACAAAAGATAATAACGCTATGATTCAGCGCTTTAAAGGTCTCGGTGAAATGAATTTTGATCAGCTTTGGGATACAACAATGAATCCTGAACATCGAACTTTAATTCAAGTTAAAATTGAAGATGAAGATGTTGCTGAGAAAAGAGTTAGTGTTTTGATGGGTGATCAAGTCGGACCGAGAAGAGAATGGATTGAACAAAATGTCGATTTTGTTAGCGAAGATGACTATCAAATAAAGGAGACGAGTTATGAATAAAGCCAAACAACTTGATGACTTTATTGAAGCGCGAATTATTGCTGAAAACTTAGAAGATGTTTTAGGTGAACGCTTTGGTAGATATTCTAAATATATTATTCAAGACCGAGCTCTTCCTGATGTTAGAGACGGCTTAAAACCTGTTCAAAGAAGAATTTTATACGCGATGAACAAAAT
Organism: Acholeplasmataceae bacterium; assembly: GCA_012522345.1. Classification (GTDB taxonomy): domain Bacteria; phylum Bacillota_I; class Bacilli_A; order Acholeplasmatales; family UBA5453; genus UBA5453. Next base: position 5,392 of record JAAYKO010000020.1, read on the forward strand.
GGGAATGAATAGCACTAAAGCATATAAAAAATCAGCGCGAATCGCTGGTGAAGTGATGGGAAAATATCATCCTCATGGTGATACCTCAATCTATGATGCGATGGTTAGATTAAGTCAGCCTTGGAAACAAGGTGTTTGTCTCGTTGATATGCACGGCAACAACGGTTCAATCGATGGCGATAGTGCAGCAGCGATGCGTTATACTGAAGCAAGATTAACAAAAGAGGCTGAAGCGCTATTAGAAGATATCGATAAGCGAACTGTTCTTTTCATTCCAAATTTTGATGATGAAGAGTTAGAGCCTACTGTCCTTCCGGCAAAGTTTCCCAACTTGCTCGTCAATGGTGGTAGCGGTATTTCCGCTGGTTATGCGACTAAAATTCCCCCACACAATTTAAAAGAGGTCGTTAGAGCGACTATTAAAAAGATTGAAAAGCCCGACATGACAATTGAAGAGCTTTTAAAAATAATGCCTGGCCCAGATTTTCCCACTGGTGCAATCGTTCAAGGTTCAGCTGGAATTCAAGAAGCTTTTAAAACTGGTGGCGGTCGAGTAATTATTCGCAGTAAAACTGAAATTGAAGAGATTTCAAGAGATACATACCGAATTGCCATAACTGAAATTCCTTTTGAAGTTAATAAAGCTGATTTAGTCAAGGCAATCGATCTTCTACGAATCAATAAGAAGTTAGAAGATATTCAAGAAGTAAGAGATGAATCTGATAAAGAGGGACTGCGAATCGCTATTGATTTAAAGCGCGGAGCGAATGTTGATGTCTGTTTAAATTATTTACTTAAAAATACTGAAATGCAAGTTAATTTTAACTATAATATGGTCGCAATCAATAAGCAAAGACCGGTTAAAATGGGTGTTTTAGATATTTTAGAAAGTTATATTAACCATCAAAAAGAGGTTATTACTAACCGCTCTAACTATAATTTAAATCGAGCGGAGAAAAGACTTCATATCGTTTTAGGCTTAATTAAAATGGTCGATATTTTAGATGATGTTATTAAGACAATTAGAAAATCCAAAAACAAACAAAATTCAAAAGATAATTTAATCGCGAAATATGAATTTTCTGATCTCCAAGCTGAAGCGATTGTGACGTTGCAACTATACCGCCTAACTTCAACTGATATCAATGCTTTAATTAAAGAACAACAAGCTTTAGAAAAAGAGATTATCGCATTAACTGAAATTCTTTCTGATGAGCAGAAGTTATTAGCGGTCATAAAAAAAGAGTTGCGCGCTGTCGCAAGAGTTTTAGGTAGCCCCAGAAAATCATTGATTGAAGAAGAAATCGATCAAATTAGAATTGATAAAATCGATCTTATCAGTGAAGAAATTGTCCGGGTTGGCGTAACAAAAGATGGTTATATTAAGCGCTCTAGTATTCGCAGTTTCAAAGCTAGCGCGAGTGCTGGTTTAAAAGAGTTAGATGGAATGATGTTCGAAGGCGATGTTTCAACTCACCAAACTCTTTTGATGTTTACAACGAGGGGCAATTATATTTATATGCCAATTTATGAACTTGAAGAATCACGGTGGGGTGATTTAGGAACTTATATCAACAATATAATTCCAATCGCTAAAGATGAATATATTATTAAAGTTATTGTCGTTGATGATTTTTCAGAACAGACAAATCTTCTTTTTGCGACTAAAAAGGGACGAATTAAACAAACCCTCTTACAAGATTTTGAAGTATCGCGTTACTCGCGTTTAATTAAGGCGATGAATGTCAGCAAAAATGACCGCCTCGCAAGTGTTGATATTGGCACTAAATTTAATGTTGTCTGTTTTTCTAAATGCGGTGAGGTTTTAAGATTTAAACAATCAGAAGTTCCCGTTTATGGAACCCAAACCTCGGGAATTAAATCAATGAATCTCAAACCTAAAGATGAGCTGGCAAAGGCGATTTATGCGAAAAGTGATGATGAGTTTTTAGTCCTTTCAAATCGCGGTCATTTAAGGCGCGAAGCGGTAAGTTCTTTTAATTTAAGTAGAAGAATTAGAGCTTCAAGTTCGCTTTGGGAACACCGCAAACGAAACCCTCATTATGTTATTGATGTCGCTAGACTTTCCCAGGAACATTTAGCTGCTAATAGTGTTGTTTTACTGACTGCTGAAAAAGGATCTTTGGCTTTTAATATTTTAGATTTAAAAGTTTCAGTCGCTCAATATGGAAGAAACTATTTACCGCTACCTTCCTATGGTTTTAGTCTGTTTGTCAATCTCAATCAAGTAGCTGAAACTGAAGATTTTGAATTGATCAATGAGTTAAAAGAAATTGCGAAACAGGAACTTTTATTAGAAAAAGAACGCGAAAAGGCAAAAGAAAAAGAACTTTTAAATGCTGAACTTACTGAAAAAATGGCTGAAGAAGAGCCTCTTGAAGAGAAAAACGAAGCGGTTGAGACTTTAGATCTAACTGAAAAAACAGAACCTCAAGAAGAATTAAAACCGCTGAAAACTCCAACTGCTAAAGTTCAGAAAGAAAAAAAAGAACCGACAAGTAAAATTAAAATTACTAAACTTTCTCTTTTTGATGAATGGGAGGAAAACAATGATTAAAATAACAGTTAAAAATAAAGCTTATAATTATCCTCAAGGAACAACTTTAGAAGCGATTAAAGATGAGCTTAAAATTGTAGCTTATACAGCTTTAGTCAACAATCGCTTAAGGGAATTAACTTATCCTTTAACTAATGATGCAAAGGTTGTTTTTCTTGATTTAAAAAATAAAGAAGCGACTAGAATTTATGAAGCAAGTTTAAGGTTTTTAATTTTAAAAGCGATTAAAAATCTTTATCCTCTTGCTAGTGTAAAATATAATTATTCAATTTCACGTTCCATTTTAGCAATCGTTAAAGATCTCGGTGTTAATTTATCAAATGAGATCTTGGCTAAAATTGAAAATGAAGCACGCCGGATTATTGCCCTTGATTTACCAATTAAACGCCATCGAATTGAAATCGAACAGGCAAAAGCGATATATGAAAAGCATGGTTATTATGATAAAATTGATGTCTTAAATTACCGTGAAGAAAATTATGTTAACAATTATATTTGTGGAAATTATCAAAATTACATGTTTAGTTATATGTTGCCGAGTACTGGTTATATCGATGAGTTTAAATTAATCCTTTATCATCCCGGCTTTATGATTCAATACCCGCGAAGTGATGCAAACGGTAAAATTCCTCCATTTGATGATGCCCCAATCTTTAATAAGACAATTAAGGAAGCTGCTCGCTGGAGTAAAATTATCGATGGTGACTTAATCGCTCAAATTAATCGCTACGTTGAAGCCGATCAAGCGATAGAGTTTGTCAATATGTGTGAGACAAAACATAATAGGCAGTTGGCTGAATTAGGCTATCAAATCTCCTCAAATATTGATGAGATCAGATTGATTTGCATCGCTGGCCCCTCTTCAAGTGGCAAAACAACTTTTTCCACACGCTTAAAAATCGAGTTGCTGAGTTGGGGAATTAAACCAGTCATGATTTCAATTGATGATTATTATAAAGTTCGGGAACAAGCACCGCTTGATGAGCACGGTAAACCCGATTTAGAGCATATTGACGCAATTGATGTTGCACTATTTAATGACCATATAACAAAACTGGTAAACAACGAAGAGGTCATTCCGCCAGTCTTTAACTTCAACAAAGGCGTACGGGAATTAGGCAAGCCCATCAAAATTGAAAAAGGCTCACCTATTATTATTGAAGGTATTCATGCTTTAAATGATGCCTTGACACCTGGCATCCCCTTAAATCAAAAATATAAGATCTTTATCGCACCTCAGACACAACTTCACATCGATAACCATAATCCAATCAGTTTTACTGATTTAAGGTTATTGAGAAGAATGGTTAGAGACCAGCAGTTTAGAAACTCCAGTGCTGAAGAAACTTTAGCGATGTGGGATAGCGTTAGAGCTGGTGAGTTCAAATGGATTTATCAGTTTCAAGAAACCGCTGATTATGTGTTTAATAGTGAACTTTCTTATGAGTTTTTAGTGCTTAAAAAACATGCCTATAAAAGTTTAAACAGTATTCCCCGTGAATCAGAGTATTTTATTACCGCCAATAAACTATTAAAATTTTTAAAATATTTTTGTCAAATCGATGATCACTTAGTTCCCAATAATTCAATTTTAAGAGAATTTATCGGTAACAGTATCTTTAAGTGATTTTAAGTACCTTAATTGCCTGAGGGGGCTTTAAAGATGAAATGTTTATCCAATATGGACCGAATTCAAATTACTAATACTTTAATGATGCAACTTTTTGAGCTTTACGAAAACAAAGGACGTTCTTTTTATTATAAAGAATTATTTGAGCGCGATGATCAAATAATGGCTCGCCAAACCTTGGAGGAAGACATCCACGCGATTGGCCAGTATTTAGAATTAAAAATAACCGCCAATCGATTAAAACTCTTATCAAAAGTTCGAAGAAATTATGTCCCTAAAAATAAAGATGAAATCTTTTTGCTCAATATTAAAAATGTCTTAACCAAAATTCAAGCGATGTGTGATGAGTTTACTTTAAGAACAAACGAAGTTATTGATCTAACAACTCTTTTATATCGCGATTATGAAACGGTTAGATTTAATAAAAAAGGTTCAACAGCAACAAAAACTGTTAAATCATTCGAACAACTCTCAAGTCAGCAGCAACTCTCAACATTAATTGATAAATATCACAGTGTTAGAAAAACTGCAAAATATGAACTTTTAATGACAATCAGTAACTTTTATGTTGACTTTATTAAAATCGAACCCTTTAACAAATATAATGAATTAACTGGACTATTGTTAGTCTACACGATGCTTGCAAAAGAATTTCAAGTCTGTCGTTATCAAAGTTTCTTTAATATTTTTAAAGATTATAAAGAGAAGTTTGAACTCGCTTTAAAGCAAGCCTATTATGATTGGTCAAACGGACTTAGCCAAACCGATTCGTTAGTCCGAGTGTTTGTTGATGTAATAAAACAGATGAATGTTTTAATTTTAGAAAAAGAACATATTTATGAGTTTGAGCGTAAAATGAATAAAACTAACAGTGTTGAATATGTCATTTATAATGGGCCGAGTGTCTTCCGCAAAAAAGATATCCGCAACAAACTACCATTAGTCAGTGAATCAACAATTAATCGGACCTTACAGATGTTAAAGGAGCAAGGAGTTATTAGACCCCTTGGCCAAGGTCGGAGTGCCCAATGGCAAAGATTAAAGGATCCTAAACAAAAATTTAGTCCCGAACAATTAAGTCTCTTTTAAAAATGGTTTGAATTTTTCAAATCATTTTTTTTATTTGCTCCGCCTGCACTTTACTCAATAAAAAGAAATGTTATAATAAACATGAACAATGACTAGTAAAAAATCGAAAATGATTTGAAAAATCCCTTCAAGCAAATAGAATAACAGAGTTATTTGGAGGTTATCATGAGAAAAATAGCATTATTAAGCTTAATTATCGCTTTTTTAATGCTTTTTGGCTGCGAAGACAAAAGGACTTTTGGGGTTGTTTTTAATTTAGATGGCGGAAGTCCAGCTATTCCTAGGCAAAAGGTTAAAAGTGGGGGTTTAGTTGAAAAACCAGCTGATCCAACGAAAACAGGATACACTTTTTTATATTGGCAAGAAAAAAGCACTAACAACTTTTGGGATTTCGACAATCATCGGGTCACTTATAACATGACACTTTTAGCAATTTGGCGAACAAGTGGTTCCCCGCCAGATGAAGATCAATATGTAACTGTAACTTTTGATGTAAATGGAGGCCTGCCAGCACCAGTGCCTGCGGAGCAACGAATTAAGAAAAACACCAGTGTTCATCAACCCATTCGTCCAACAAAAGATGGCTACAAATTTTTAGGTTGGCATTTAGAAGACCAATTATTTGATTTCAACACTTTGATTAACGAAGATATTACTTTAATAGCAAAATGGGAAAAAATGATTCCTCAAGCAATTGTTAAAATTATTTTTAAGACAAATGGAGGGATTCCGGTACCACCTGCTGTAAACATTTTAAAAGGAACTAAAATTACAAAACCAGAAATTGATCCAGAAAAAGCTGGTTATGAATTTTTAGGTTGGTTTTTGGAAGATGAATTATTTGACTTCGATTTAAGTGTAAACGAAAATATTACCCTAATCGCAAAATGGAAAGAAAAAAATAATTAACAAAAAAATTGCTACATGGATATTATAGATAATGAATAAAAAATAATTTTAAAAATAAACTTGTAGTAAATTTTTTTTAATATCTGGTCTTAAATAGAAGTAGAAGTAAAAAAAGAAAATCAAAAAAACTCGCTTTTTTCAATTTTAGACAATGAGTGAAGAGAAGTTAAGGCTAAAATAATTGATTTGCTCTAATAACAAACGCTATTGCGTTTAATCTATGCAAAACTGAATATATGAGCATGTTTATATGGGAGCGACTAGCGAAATCAACCCTGATAATATACATAATACCCCTTATGTAGACCCCATTAAACGACACAAGAACATTCTTTTTATTTCTGTAGTTGTTCCGATAATGTATATTATGTAAACCGACCGATGTTTAGATAACGATGCGAACAAGTGATTTGTGTGGATTGTGTGTGGATAATTATTTTGCTTGATTTTAAGTTCTATTAAATCTGGTGGTGTGTTTTGTTTTTAATTCAGCATTTTTTTAACCGATTTTTAACTAAATTAGTTTTAGCGAAAAAAAATCATTCGTGATACAATATTCATGAGGGATAAAATATGAAAACAATTCTATTAATTTTTACTGGTGGAACAATTTCTATGAGTTATGATAAAGTTGTTTCCAAAAGTGTAGTTCATGATAATCATGATGAACTGCTAAAAAAAGTTGCGGCAAAAATTGAAAACGTAAATCTCGAAAGCATTATTTACTCACTAGTTCCTAGTCCATCAATTACTCCTAATGATATGTTAGAAATTGGAAAACTTATTGAAAAGAAATTTGCGACTAAAAATATTTCTGGTGTTGTAATTACTCATGGGACTGACACTCTTGAAGAAACTGCATATTTCCTGGATTTATTTTTAAATGAAAAAAAACCAGTTGTCTTAACTGGATCGATGCGAAACTTTGATGAAGTTGGTTATGATGGTTTTTCTAATTTGGTTTCAGCTATTTTGGTCGCTTTAAGTCCAGAGTCAAATAACCGTGGAGTATTGGTTTGCTTAAATGACGAAATAAATTCTGCTGTGGAAGTTATGAAAACTCATACTTTAGCACTTGATACTTTTAAGTCGCTTGAATTTGGTCCACTTGGCTTGGTCGATGAAAAAACTGTTATCTATTATCGCGACGCCACTTATGAAAAAGAGCACATTAAACCAACTGAACTTGATAAACGCGTTGAAATCATTAAAGTTGTCAGCGGTGAAGATGGTAAAATTATTGATTTTTATATTAATGAAAAAGTATCTGGGATTATTATTGAAAGTTTAGGCCGGGGAAATGTTCCGAAAATAATGGTTCCACAAATAAAAAAAGCTTTAAAGCACAACATTAGTGTTGTTATTACATCCCGATGTCCAATGGGACTTGTCAGAGATACATATGCTTATGAGGGTGGCGGTTATCACTTGAAAAACTTAGGCGTTTTAAGTGGTGGTTCGCTTGCTAGCGAAAAAGCCAGACTTAAGTTAATGGCGATCTTGTCGCTTAATCTTGACCCAAAAGATTTCTTCTCTTATAATTAAAAAGTTGCGAATAACCGCAACTTTTATTTTATTCTAATTCGTTTTCAATTTGATTTTCAGTTTCGCTTTCTTCATTTTCTTTTTGAAATGCTAGTTTGAACTGTTCTTTTATCGCATTCCAACTAACTTTTTTATCGCGAAAAATATAACGTTGGACAACCAGTCCTAAAGCGAAAACCAATGGTAATAGTGGAGTAGCTGGACCCGCCCAAAACAAAAATACTAATAGTCCCGCTACTGAAACATAAAACTGTCTAATGATGATTCCTAAAAAGAAAGCGCCAATTCCTGATAAAATAAGCCATACTACAGCAAATGATAGATAACCTCTAAAACCGTTGATTTGTCTAAATAGTTCTTTTAATGAATACCAAACACCCTTCATAGTTTTAATAAAAAGTTTTGGTCTAACTATAATAAATAAGACATAGATTGATGCAACAACAATCATAATAATTGTAAAAACTTGAAAAACTACTTTAGGGATTTGAGGTAAATTTCTTTCACCAAAAACATTTCTAAGCAGTTTCTCCAACCACGATGCGATTTTTTCAACCACTGTTGACAACCACTATTCTATTTTTCTGGTTTTTTGACTTCTGTTGATTCAGTCTTTTTCTCAGTTTTAGGTGGTGTTTTTGGCTTTGGTTTTGCTTCCTTTTTTGGTTCTTCAACTTTTTTAGCTTCAGCTTCTTCTTTAGCTTTTTCCTTTTCAGCTTTAGCCTTTGCAGCAGCTTCTTTTTCAGCTTTAGCTTTTTCTGCAGCTTCTTTTTCAGCCTTAGCTTTTGCAGCAGCTTCTTTTTCAGCTTTAGCTTTTTCTGCAGCTTCTTTTTCAGCCTTAGCTTTTTCAGCAGCTTCTTTTTCGGCTTTGGCTTTTTCTGCAGCTTCCTTTTCAGCTTTAGCTTTTTCTGCAGCTTCTTTTTCCGCTTCAGCTTTTTCTGCAGCTTCTTTTTCGGCTTTAGCTTTTTCAGCAGCTTCTATTTCAGCTCTTTCTTTTTCCGCTTCAGCTTTTTCTGCAGCTTCTTTTTCGGCTTTAGCTTTTTCAGCAGCTTCTCTTTCAGCTCTTTCTTTTTCCTGTGCTTGTTCAAGTGCTTGCTTTACAGCTGCCTCTTTTTCAAGCTCAACCGCTTTAGCTTGCTCAGCTCTTAAGGCAATCTTTTCTGCTGCCTTGTCGATTAAAAGAGTTTTTTCTTCATCAGATAAATAGTGAATTATTTTACTTTCTATATAATCATAATCGATTGGGTGTTCTTCAAAGTATTTTTCTGTTTCTTGTTTTGGATCAATCGCCATTAATTCAGCCTTTTTCATTTCAAATGCTTCTTCATATTTTGCTTGTTTAAGTGCTTCAAGTTCAAAAACTTTTTCTTGCTTGAGAAGTTCAAGTTTAGTTTCACGAGTTTTATTTTCTTGATAAGACTCTTCTTTAATTTGAATTTCTTTTGTTTTTGCAATTGTTTCACTCAATTTAGTTTCAACTTTATCGTGTTCAGCTTTTTGAATTCGTCTAATTTCACTTTCTTTTAAAGTGCGATTAGTTGAAAGGCGCATTTTTTGAGCCAATTTATAAAATGGTCGGAAAAACAATTTGAAAATTAAACCAACTCGTTCACCAAAATTATAATTCCCAGTTTCAAAGCGTTTTGCTTTAGCCTCTTTTTTAGCCTGTTTTTTATTAGCCTTAAATTTGCGCTTTAAATATTTGTTAATTATTTTCCCTTTTGATTCTTGTCTAAGCCCAAGTTCATTTTCTGCATAAAGTCTAATTTTTTGATATTTTGTTTGTTGATCAATTGTTAGAGCTTCAATCTTTTTTAACGGGAATGTTGATACATGCTTAGTTCGAGGCGCAATTGTCACATTTGTCTCAGCTAAAATTTGAATAATGTTGGCGTTCTTAAAACCTATTTTGTTTAAATAGTTTGTTGAAAATGCCTTGTTGCTAACTGTAAAGTCAAAGATAAATTCGCCCGTTTCATCTTTTACAATGGCTTCTAAAATTTCAAAATCTTGTTCACCGAGTCGCCTACTAATAAAAACTAGTCTAACGATGTGAATTATTTCGAAAATAATTAGAAGCACTAAAAATCCTACAATAATATAGAATTCAGGTGTGAGTTGTTTTAACCATTCAATCATTTTGTTATCTCCTTTATATTATTTAAAAATGAATTTCCATTTTCGGTTTGTTTAACTTTAAAATTTTCGCTAATTGTAGCGCCAATGTCGGCAAATGTTTTTCTGTTATCTGTATGAATAAAGCCTTTCATCGAAGGGCTATAACACATTAAGGGAACAAACTCTCTAGTGTGATCTGTTCCGTGATGTGTTGGATCATTACCATGATCGGCGGTTAGAATTAATAAGTCGTCGTCTTGTATGTATTGTAGCAATTCATGGAGCTCAATGTCAAATGTATCAATTGCTTTACCATAACCAATTGGATCTCTTCGGTGCCCATAGAGGGCATCGAAATCGACTAGATTGACAAAACAGAGTCCTTTAAAATCTTTTGTTTTTGCGATTTCTATTGTTTTTGCCATTCCATCGCTATTAGAGATTGTTCTTAAGTAATCAGTAATCCCTTCGCCATCGAATATATCAACAATTTTCCCAACCGCAATCGTTTCATATCCTGCTTCAGACAAATAATTAAGTGTTGTTTTACCGCTCGGTTTTAAGGCGTAATCATGGCGGTTAGCTGTTCTAGTAAAATCAGCTTTATTTGTGCCAATAAATGGTCTTGCGATAACTCTACCGACTCGCCATTCAGGTTTTAAAGTAATTTTTCTAGCAATTTCAGAAATCCGGTGTTGTTCAGCAAGTGGAATAACTCCTTCATGCATCGCTATTTGTAAAACTGAGTCAGCACTCGTGTAAACAATTAATTCACCCGTTTTGAGTTGACGCTCACCAAGTTCTTTAATTATTTCTGTGCCACTGGCACTATAATTGCCGATAACTTTTCTGCCTGTTTTTTGTTCTAACTCTTTAATCAATTCACTGGGAAAGCCATTTTCGGTAAATGTTAAAAATGGTTCAGTAATGTAAAGTCCCATCATTTCCCAATGACCAGTCATCGTGTCTTTGCCTTTAGATCGCTCTTGTAATTTTCCAAAAAAACCGCTTGGATTTTTAAGTGGTTTTACACCTTCAATTTTAGTAATATTGGCATAGCCTAACTTTTGGAGGTTAGGAATAGTTAGTTGGTGGTGTTGGCTGATGTGATAAATTGTATTTGAGCCAACATCATTGTAGTCAATTGCATCAGGTGCTTCGCCACATCCCAAAGAATCTAAGACGATTAAAAATATTCTTTTGTACATCATTTGCTCTCCTTTGCTCTTGGATGTGCTTTTAAATAGGCCTCTTGTAAATGCTTTTTGCTAATATGGGTGTAGATTTGAGTTGTTGAGATATCTTCATGACCTAGCAATTCTTGTAAAGTTCTCAAATCAACTCCGGCTTCAAGCAAATGAGTTGCGAAAGAATGTCTTAGAGTATGAGGACTAATATCTTTAGTAATGCCAACATCATTTCCCATTTTTTTAAGAATTTTATAAAATCCTTGACGGGATAACTTATTACCGTATTGATTCAAAAACAGATAGTTGTTTTCGACTTTAACCAAATGCGGTCTTCCTTTTGCAAGATACTCTCTAATTGCCACAACACTCATCTGACCAAGAGGGACAATTCGTTCTTTGTTTCCTTTACCTATTATTTTAACATAATTCGCTACTAAATGTATATCAAAAACTTTTAAATTTAATAATTCAGAAACTCTTAAGCCAGAACCATAGATTAATTCTAGTAAAGCGATGTTTCTAAGTGTGAGCGGATCATCATCTTTTAGGCTGCTAATTAACTTAAAAACCTCTTCAACTGTTAAAACGTCAGGCAAACTTTTTTCTTGTTTTGGGGCCTCAATTAAACTAGCAACATCAGTTTCAACCTCACGTTCTAAAAGTAAAAATTGATGAAATCCTTTAATGCTTGAAAGCTTCCTTGAAATTGATTTTGCAGTTAAGTTTTTTTGTTTAAGTGCTTTTAAAAACGCCTGTACATCAGCTTTTTTAATTGTGTTAGGATATTTAATATTTCGGTATTTCGTTAAATGATTGATGTATTGTTCAAGATCTCTTAAATAAGCATTGATGGTATTGTTTGCTAAACCTTTTTCCCGAGTTAAGTAATAACCATATTCATTTTTTAAATATTTCATATAAATACCTCAACAATTTGATTTAAGACAAATAAACCTTTTTGGCTAACTTTTAGCCAGTCATTTTCATATTTTAAAAAGCCTTGATCAATAAAAGAATAAAGCGTGGGAAAGTCATTTAAGGGATTTCTTTTAAATAATCTTTTAGTTTCAAGAATTGAAATCCCTGCTGTTTTTCTTAAACCGAAAATTAAAAAATCTTGATATAAGGTGTAATCATCTTGATACGTTTTAGTCACCTTCGGTTCTTCAATATATTTTGTTACATTATTGGTGTGACTATAGCGATACTTACCATCAAAACCAAAACTGCCTGCCCCAATCGCATCATACGGCAACAATGACCAATAAAGCAAATTGTGAAGAGAGTGGTATCTTGGTGCTTTTGCAAAATTAGATACTTCATATTGCTTATAGCCAAAACTTTTTAAGTTCTTTATTATCTGTTCATATAATAAAGCCTCAAAATCAGAATCATTAGGCTTATAAAGACCTTTTTTATAGAGCTGATATAAAAGTGTTTTTTCTTCTAAAATTAAAGAATAATATGAGAGGTGTTTAACATTTAGTTTTTTTACTATTGCTAAATCCGCTTTTAAATCAGCGAGACTTTGATTTGGCAACGAAAACATTAAATCCAAACTAATGTTTGTAATCCCAATTTCAGTTAAGTTTTTAATCGCGAAAAAAACATCCTTGTTTGTGTGCTGTCTATTTAAAGGTTTTAAGAGCCGTTCTTGAAAAGTTTGAACACCGATTGAAACTCGGTTAACTCTATAAGCCTTAAAGATTAGCCCCTTTTGGTCTGTATAGCTCTCAGGATTGATTTCAATCGTATATTCAAGTGGCTTTTGATCCTTAAAGATTGCAAGTAAATATTTAAGCTGTTCAACATTTAACATTGATGGCGTTCCGCCGCCAATATAAATTGTTTGATAACGCTCTTTAAGAGTTTCATATTCAGCTTTTAATGTCTTTAAATAATCCCATATCATTTGCTCATTTTTAGGAACTCTTTTACAAAAATCACAATAACTACATATTTTCTCGCAAAATGGAATATGAACATATAAACCTCTAATAATAATCACCATAATTATTATAGCACGGTTTACATAATATCGCCTTAAAATAATAATCTTTTTTAAATTAACCTTAAGCAACACAATATTTGCCCATCTATTGATTATTATTTAATTATTAGTAAACCAAAAGAAAAAGAGCCTTAAAATAAATCAAAGCTCTTTTAATTGATAATTGAAGTTGCTTAATTTTATGGCTCTTTATAATAAGCAAAAACAGTCAATTCTCTACTTGTATCATAATCGAAATAAAGGCTTTGCTCTGTTGGATAACCGGTTTCATCGGTAAAATAATAACCCATAAAGGTATATCCATGAAGGGAAAATGTCGCTGATAAAAAGGTGTCTGGCCAGCCAAAGTTAAATTGAATTTCAAATTCTTCTAGGTCGTTTAAAGTCCAGGTATTGGTTGTCGTAAGTTGATATTCAAATTCCGTTGCTGGTTCTGGAATTGTGTAATCTTCTGGTGTAGATAATTCAAAAATATTAATTTTAACACCCGATTTCTCATAGGTTGTATAATCACTACCAGGATTAACAACTAGCATACTACCATCATTAAAGTGAGTTTTCTGATGTTCTTCAAAATCCAGTTCAAGGTTGCCTTTTAAATATTCGCGTATGTCTAGAGCCGCTCTAAGAAATGCTTCATAGCTATAAATACCCATAAAAGTCAAACCGGTTTGTTGAACTTGATAGTACTTATAATTATATTTTAAATAATCATCTTCGGTATAGACTATTACAAAGTCACCATCAAATTTGATCACTGTATCTGAAACAACAAATGTTTCTTCTGCAATATGATAAATAGCCTCTTCTGGGAAACCAGTAAACGCAAAGGATTCTAAGCTAACAACATTATCGAGGTAATCTAAAATTTCGATCCCATTGCGGCATTGATAAACGGGGTTTAAATAGAGATAATCCCAATCACTATAATCTCTTCTAAGTTCATCTATCGTAATCAGATTAAAGTTAAACGTCCATTTCGTATCGGCAACATAATATTTGTCGATTACTGGAAACTCATCTAAATCAACTAAATAGTGATGGCGATTTAAATCTTCAAAGAAAAGCACTAACCCATAATTGAAACCAAAAATTTTAATATTGTGTTCACTCAAAGTAAAGTTAATTGTTTCGTCTCCAATAGTTAAACTCAACCAAGATTCTTCTTTTTCAATAATAATCTCGGCATCGTATTGGTTGAGCAATTTATCATAGTCAAGGTAAAGGTTTCTCCCTGAACTAAAGATAATCTCAATCCATAATTCATTACTAAGTTCATTTTCAAGAAATTGGTCGCGGTAAGATTTTACTAAAACTTCGGTTATCTTTTCTAATTCAATATCAAAGTCTTCTAAAACAACTGGCTCAAAATCAGCAAGCTGGACTTCATATTCCTTAGAGAAAAATCCTAAACTCCCTATTGTCATTTCGATTGTAGTTATGTCATTATCTATTCCTATTCTAAAAAAATATAAGTCTTCGATTTCAGGACCAAAATAGAAATAATTTCTGTCCATCAAATAGAACATTTCATCAGTGAGGTTTTCCAAAAAGGAAACAAGATTAAATATATTGCCTTCTAAATACTCATATAAAACTAATCCATCGTAAATATAACTTATATTATTTACAACATCAATAATGTATTTTAATTCAGAATCTTGATGGATTTCAATAAGAGCTTCTTTATCGACATAAATTGTAATATTTTCACCTTCTAAAATAAATCTATCGTTGGCGGTTAATTCACTTAAATAATATAAAGGGGATTCAAGTTTAAAATATTTTGCAAATAGCGTAATTTCCTCTACCTCTGTGCCGACATCATAAACACTTTCAAGTGGATTTTCAAAATCTGGGTCCTGATTCTCATCGACAAAATAAAACTGTTCAAACAAATAGTTTTCAAAATTGTAAAATTGCTGGATATTAAAATAATGGTAGCTTTGTAGTTTAACTATTATCTTGCCTGCCACATCACTTAAAATCTCATAAGTGAATGGATAATCTTCGACTTTGAAAGCAGATACTTCTTCATCTTGAGAACTGACTTCATAAATTCCCCAACCGAGATCAAATAGTAACATATCATTATAAATAGTAAATTCTAAATCATTAGAAAAAGTAATTTTATTCTTTTCTATTGTATAAGTAAGATCGGTTGTTAAAACTTCATGAAGTTGAAGTAGTCGTCGTAACATCATATCATTAACCCCAGTAGAAGCCGAGAAGTATTCACCAAATAGATCATAAATAAATGAGTCTTGATTAAATGCTTCTTTCGGTACCGAAATATAATGGCTGCTGTTTTGATGACTTATAAAGTCATCTGTTATTTTAAAGAATGAAAAGTGACTTAATTTAAAGATAATAAATTCTTCATTGATAAAATCAAAACAGACAAACTCATTTGAACCACGCTGAAATCTCAACATCAAATAACGATTCGATCTCATAACATTTAAAATATCTGCAAATTCAAGCATTTCATTTTCAGCTTCTAAATAAATAATTTTTTCCGTTGTTTGATAGTCTTTTAACTTTTCAATTGTTGAAAAAATTGTTTGTTCAGAAAGACGCCAGCCAATTAAGGTTTGATAACTATTAGCTTCTTTTAATGAAGGTAGTTCTTCTAGTTCAGCTACATAGTAGAGCTCTTCAATATCTTCAAAATAAGCGAATAAACCGCGATTACTATCATAAAATAAGAAATAATCAATTATCTCTTCTCCATCCTCTGTAATTAAAGTAAAAGTATAATCGTTTGCTTCACTAGGCAAAATATAGTCAATTTGACCTAAAGCTTTCATTTCTCCTAAAGTAACCAACTTCGAAATCCCAGAAGTATAGTAGATTCGGTAAGTAATTTTTTCTTCCATCGTGTTGATATCTTGAATTTTCGCGTAGTCAGAAATATAAACCTCTTCAATCTCATCAAAGACAGCTTCATTAACTGCCGCATCCAAATAAACTAACGTATTTAGAACGACTTCATCCAATTCGCCTTTAAGGTAAAACGCTGGATAGAAATACTCATCATCTAACAATAGAACTACACGTTCTTTCGTTAAAACAAATCCTGCATCAAGATTGAAGTAAGCACCTCGATATTCTAGCAAAGCTGATTCATCTGCTTCGCTAAGAATCGCCAAAAGCGGACTGAAAAGCGGGAAATCAGCAGCCAGTTGATAAAGTTGAAGGCCGCCGTTCATCTCTACTGAATAAGCAATATTAGTATCTTTTCGCCAATAGATAAAATTACCATACTCATAATAATAGACAATTACAGTATCATCTTCATAATAAGTCATATTTTCATAATCATCGTAGGATAAATATAAAACGCCATCTTCGATTAGGAGAGCGAGCAACTCTTCATAAGTTAAATCTTCTTCCCATTCGACATAAACAGCCAAATTATCTGTCAAGAGGTCATCGCCACTTAATGGAGTTGTAAAGTCAACATCTAAATAAAAGCCAATTGGATAATAACCTTTCTGATAGGGGCTTAGATAAGAGATCATCATTTCAATTATTTCTGGATCATCGATCTCTTCTAAAAGATTTTCAACAAAGTCTTTTTGAACGATAAACTCTTCTATTTTATCTTCACCTAGATGAAAGTAATAAGTAATGCTTTCTAATTCAGAAACATCAAATTGATTTAACTCGAAAGGAGCTTTAATAGCTTTTTCACTATAGCCTAAGAAGCCACCGATAGAAAGATAATTTTCCTCAGTTTCAATTGAGACATTCAAACCAATTGACTTAAACTTATAATTTGTAAAAATCACTTCAAAGTTAATTTCTATTTCACTATTATCAAGTTCATCAAACTCAAACTCAGCAAATGCCTCACCAAATTCTTGGCTTAACTCCATTATCTTTGCGTTATCAATATTTAACGCAAGTTTTAAGAAATCATCTTTTTTAGAAAATTCAAATAGCATTAAAAGCTCAAGATCTTCAGTGATAAATCCACTTCCCAAGCCAATTACTAGATTAAGAAACTCATTGATTGAATGAGGGCCGCCTGGAAGAAAACTAATTTCCTCTTCAAGAAAAGTCATTAAAGCAAGCGGAACTATCGTCTCCAACAATTGGGCATTGATATTTAGGACCATTACCATAGATTCTTCACCGTCTTCAATATCTTCACCAAAAGCTTCTTCTAAGTAATAAAGATAGAGACCATCATTATAAATGCCTAGTCGCTCTTGCAGTTCTTCTTCATAGAAACTATCATAATTGATAACGGCTTCGACAACATTTAAATCTTGATCAAAAAGAATTAAAGCTTCAGCAAACATTTTTATTTCATCGGCATTTAAATTAAGTTCAAAACCTAATGTTCCTGGTTGGAAAAATTCGCCTGAGAGTTGATTTAAAAACTCAACTACTTCACTAAATAAAGCTTCCTCCCAGCCATCATCATATTTAAACTCGACTTCAACGATAGTATCTTGAGTAATTGTAAAAGTATAACTATTGTTTACAACATTAACTAACTCAGCATTGACCTTTAAGTAGTCTAAGCGATAATCAGTTGGTGCAGCAATTGCTAAAGTAATTGCAGTGCCTTCTAAAATTTCATCGAGATTAGTTACGTTTGCAGTAACACCACTAGGTAAAGTTAGTTTAAAGAATACGTCTGTTGGTGCAGGATCTTTGAAACTAACACTTACTGTTACATCTTTTAGTATTGTAAAGGTGTAGGTATTACCTATCACAGCCACTTGATGACCATCAACAACTAAACTATCTAAGAGTTTGCCACTTGGAACGTTAATTGTAAGTGTTACATCACTACCTTTTAAAACCTCATCGAGATTAGCAACATTAGCAGTAACACCACTCGGCAAGGTCAGTTTTACGAACTCATCGGTTGGTGCTGGATCTTTAAAAGCTACTTCAACATCAGTATCTTTTGAGATTACAAATAAATAAGTGTTACCAGTAACCGTAACTGTTTGTCCGTTAACTTTTAAATAGTCTAAAAGTTTACCCGCAGGAACATTAATCGTTAGTGTTACCTCACTATTTTCAGCAATTTGATTCAAATCACTAACATTCGCTGTCACATCTGCTGGCAGTGTGAGTTTATAATTTGCAATAGGAGGTTTAGGATCTTTAAAACTGATAGTGACTATCGTATCACTTGTCATCGTAAATGAATGTTTATTTTCAGCAACGCTAACCTTAACACCATTTACTGTTAGTTCAGCGATTTCTTTTTCAGCTGGTACAGCGACTGTTAAAATTATTTCAGTGTTTTCTAAGACATTATTGAGGTCACTGACATTCGCTGTCACACCTCCAGGCAAAGTGAGTTTATAATAAACTGGTTCCGGTTCCGGATCTTTAAAGGTTACTGTGACAGTAGTGTTTTTAGTTATCTTTAACTTATAAGTATTATTAGTGACAACTACCTCTTCACCATTAACAACCAATTTATCTATTATTTTTCCTTGTGGTACAGCAACCGTTAACATAACTTCGGTGCCATCTTGAATGTTGGTTAAATTATCTAAACTTGCAGAAATTTCATTGGGCAAGTTTAAAGCATAAGTTTTTTTCTCATCGTCACAACCGACCAAAAATATTACAAAAAACAAAAACGATGCAATAAATAAAATCTTTTTACCTAGTTTAGTCATTTCAACCTCTCCTTACTAACTATTTATATGCAAAAAGGACATCAACAATAAACTTCTTGATAAAAGAAGCGAATTGTTAATATCCGAGCTAAAAATTTACAAATTAAGTGATTTCATTTTCCTATCCTTATGGGCCTTGATTTGTTTTCATTATAGCACTATTTATTAAATTAATAAAGAAGACATTTATTAAATTCTAAAATTAAAGACAAAAAATAAGCTTTTTTAACATTACTATTGTAGACAAATTAATTAATTGTCATTACTCTTTTAAAAGCCTGTGAATTGGTTTTTTTGACAAAATTAACGCAGATCATCTTTTAAACTTCTTAAAGTTAAATCTTAATCGCGCTTTAATAAGGTCGCTTAAAAATAAAAAAACACGGAGAAATTTAATCATCCGTGCTCTTTAAGATTGACATAAAGGCTTCTTGTGGAATCTCTACATTACCAATCGCTTTCATTTTCTTTTTACCGCGTTTTTGGCGTTCCAGAAGTTTTCTTTTTCTTGAGACGTCGCCGCCATAACATTTGGCTAAAACATCTTTTCGCAGCGCCTTGATTGTTTCTCGCGCAATAATTCTATTCGATACCGCTGCTTGAATCGGAATTTCAAACATTTGGCGCGGAATCAATTTACTCAATTTTCCACATAAGTTTTTCCCTCTTGCATATGCGAAATCACGGTGAACAATACTTGAAAGGGCATCGACAACTTCACCATTAATCAAAATATCTAATTTTTGGAGTTTAGATTCTTTATAATCGGCAATTTCATAATCAAATGTCGCATAACCACGCGTTACACTTTTTAAATTATCAAAAAAATCATAAACAATTTCGCTAAGCGGTAATTGATATTTTATCTTTACTCTCGCTGTATCCAAATAATCTAAAGAGACAAAGATTCCTCGCTTTGCTTGTGAGAGCTCCATAACTGGACCTATATATTCTGTTGGACATAACATACTAGCTAAAATATAGGGTTCTTCAATCGATTTAATTTCTTGCGGCAAAGGTAGTTTGGAAGGATTATCGATGCTAATCTGGGTACCATTTGTCAAATTAATGCGGTAAATAACACTCGGTGCTGTCGCGATTAGTTCAATCCCAAACTCCCGTTCAATTCGCTCTTGAACAATCTCCATATGAAGTAAGCCTAAAAAACCAGCTCGAAATCCAAAGCCTAAAGCAACTGAGGTCTCAGGATCATAAACTAAAGATGAATCGTTTAAGCTTAGTTTGTCTAAAGCTTCTTTTAGGTCGTTGTAGCGAACATTATCAATTGGGTATAAACCACAAAAGACTACTGGGTTTAATTTGCGGTAACCAGGAAAAGGAGTTTTTGTTGGGTTGGAAAGCAATGTAATCGTATCGCCAACGCTGACATGATCAATAACTTTTATTGAAGCAGTTAAATAACCCACATCACCAGGAAGCAGAGCTTCGCGTTTAACTTCCTTTGGGGTATGGACACCAACTTCGATTACTTCATAACTAACTTTTGAAGAGACCATTTTAATGATATCACCTTTTTTAACGCTACCATTTCTAACTCTTATATAAGGGATTGCACCGCGATATGGGTCAAAGACACTATCAAAGATAAGCGCTTCAAGTGGCGCCTCAACTTTCCCCTTTGGTGCAGGAATATATTTTACAATCGCCTCTAAAATCTCATCGATGCCAACACCACTTTTAGCGCTAGCTAAAATTGCATTGTCTGTTGGAATCCCGATGACTTCTTCAATTTCTTTTAAAACTTTTTCTGGATTTGCATTTGGTAAGTCTATTTTATTGATTACCGGAATAATCTCTAGGTTATGTTCTAAGGCTAAATAAACATTAGCTAACGTTTGAGCTTCAATGCCTTGGGCCGCATCAACAACTAAAAGCGCTCCCTCGCATGCTGCTAAACTTCGTGAGACTTCATAAGTAAAATCAACATGTCCAGGAGTGTCAATTAAATGAAAAATATAGTCGTTACCATCTTTGGCTTGATAATTGACTTCGACAGCTGTTAATTTAATCGTAATTCCCCGCTCTCGCTCGAGTTCCATACCATCAAGAATTTGGGACTTCATTTCTCGTTCTGACAATGATTGAGTTTTTTCTAAAATTCGATCGGCTAATGTTGATTTGCCGTGGTCGATATGCGCAATAATTGAAAAGTTTCTAATAAAATTTTGTCTATCTTTCATAACTACCCCTACTGTATATTTAGGTTCAACCCATATTATCATTTTTTAGCTTTTATTTCAACAAAGTTAATGAAAATTGAAAACTCTTAAATTAAAACCGATTTCATTTGTTTTTTTGCCAAGATTACATTGCAAAATGACTCCAAAACAAGTATAATCACATATGGATAGATTATTTTAGACTAAAAATGGAGGAAAAAAAAAGAATGAAAAAATTTATTACGCTATTTTTTGCAATGTTGATGCTGTTTGTTGTAACAAGCTGTGGTGATGATTACAAATTTGATGGTGATTTTACTGCTTTTGAAGTCAGTGAAACAGAAATCTATGTCCCTGGTGGTAATAGCTATAATGCAGCTCAAGTAACTTTTGTCACAGTCAAAGTTAAAGATGGGAAAGTCGTTTCCTACAATTTAGATGAAAGACAATCAACAATTGTTGATGGCAACTTAGTGTGGAACACAAAGACAAAAAAAGAGTTAAAGTATGATTATGGCATGAAAGGTTCAAGCGAAATTGAAAAAGAATGGTTTGAGCAAGCAGCTGTTATTGAGCAACAATGGCTCGATAAAGGTGTTGATTCAATTAAGACTGATGATGATGGCTATATCGACGGACTCGCTGGCGCAACAATGGTCGATACAAACTACAGCAAACTCGCTAAGGAAGCTTTAAGTAATGCTAAAAAAGGCTTATCTATAGCTTTTGAAGTAACTGTTACTGATATTTTTGTCCCTGGTGGAAATAATTATGACGCAGCACAAATTACTTTCGTTGCCGCCCAACTCAAAGGCAAAAAGGTTACTTCCTTTAATTTAGATGAAAGACAATCAACGATTGTAGATGGTAATTTAGTTTGGAACGCAAAAACTAAAAAAGAATTAAAGTTTGACTACGGAATGAAAGGTTCAAGCGAAATTGAAAAAGAATGGTTTGAACAAGCAGCAGTTATTGAAAAACAATGGCTCGATGGCGGTGTCGACTCAATTAAAACTGATGATGAGGGTTACATTGATGATCTTGCTGGCGCAACGATGGTGGATTCAAACTACAGTAAACTCGCTAAAGAAGCTTTAAAAAAAGTTGGCTTGTAAATAACTTAAATAACTACTAAAGATTGGCTTAAGCCAGTCTTTTTTTTTGTAAAAAAAAACACCAGACTAATCTGATGTTTGTTGTCAATATGCATAAGCCATGTTCTGTCTCTCAATTGATGAGGTGTAACCATTTATCTCTAGATTCGTATCTAGCTTTTCCGTGGATTCTTTTTATCCCTTTAAAGCGCCCCTACCATAATTTGGGTTTCTAGCTTGTGGGGTTTACCCGTTTCACTTAAAAGTTTCCTTTTAACTCGTCTCTGTGGCACCTTCAGGATTACACATCGTAAATACTTTAGTGTAAGAGCCGCCGTTACCTTACAAGAGGTACCTTAGGTTACTGTTTCCCTAAGCACAAACACTACACGCGTCACAGCGTGTGCTAGCATGGACTTTCCTAACCACCTTTGTGGCTCGGTTACCTTCTATTGACACACTTTATTTTACTAAATAATTGCTCTTTTGTCAATCTTTTGGCAGTCCTTCAACCATCGCCTCGATTAAAGCCCCTGTATTATCATGATGATATTCCCAGTACATCATTCCGGCTAAGCCATTTTCGATAATGTAGGCTGCCTTCGCTTTAATGGAACGCGGATTATCATAAGAAATAAACTCAGTATTATCTTTGCTTAAAAGATAAGGTTCTTCAGCGACTTCATCATAATGTTCAACGTAGTTCGTTGGTCGTTTTAAAAGATTTAAAATAGTATGATAAGCAGGGCTAACTCCTGCTGAAATCCAATCACCATAAACTCCTGTTTCAGCATTATAGCTGCGAATCTGTTTAATTCCATAAAATGCTGCTCCAGCAATTATTTTATTGGTAGGCACCCCTAAATTATTAAAAATTGTAATACTTTCATCAATTGAACAACTCGTCAAGGTCCTACCTGCTCTGGCAAGCGGATTGTCAAAACTGCGGTTAGGGTATAAAGCAGTATGATACTGACCACCGGCGCTGACCATGCCGTAAGTCATCATATTTAAATAATCAAAGTATTGGTTTGAAATCTCTAATTTATAATAGTTTGGTTGCCACATTCCGCCTGTAATGGCGGTTGTAACGAGGTGATTTGGATTATTTTGTTTAACTTTCGTATATACTTCTTGCATCAGTTTTGGATAGTTGTTCATCTCAGTTGTTCCTTTTGGGTACTCCCAGTCGATATCAACACCATCAAAACCATATTCATTTATTACATCAACAATACTATTGGCAAAACTCTTCCTTAACTCAGCGGTTGCTGAAAAACTTGACCAATCAGAACTTGGTCCCACTGACATAATAACCCAGTTTCCATGTTCTTTCGCTTTTGGTAAAATATGGCCTTTAACATTTGAGAAAAAAGCGCCTTCCCCTCGCACAATTCCGTTGAGATCTGCTTTTGCAAAAGCGGTATAAATAATATCATGGGATTCGAAGAAAAAATCATCAACTAGATGATAACTCCTGTAGATATAGCCTGATCTGATTGGAGCTTCTAATGATTTATAAAAAACAGGTTTAATAAGATAATCTTTGTTAAGAGTGTTTGTTCCATCTGTTATTAAAGCTGAGAGGATAACATCGACACTTTGATAAGGCTGATTAAACACACCTTTATCTGTAATTATATTCTCATCGCTACTCGTAAATCTAATTACGAAACCCGATAAAAAGGTTGGTAAAACTAAATCTTTTGTTATTTTAGTAGAAGTGTACTCCTCCATCGCATTATCTAAAAAAGTTGGATCAATCTCCCATTTTGCAAATAAAGCGACATCATCCGAAGTTTGTTTAGGAATCTTAAAGATTCTTTCACTTGAAAAATCTTGATTTTCATACCAACCAGCAAAAAGATAATTTTCGCGGCTAATCTCTTCAGGTAAAATTAATTCCTCATCATAATAAATTGTCTTTTGATAATCTATTTCTGTTCCACCATTAAACTCTAAACTTAGTTGTGTACTCATTTTCTCAAAGTGAGCATAATAGGTTAAATCATTTTCGCTTCCTAAAGGAATTTTTTCTACTGGTTCACCAGCAAAATCTGTATTATCATACCAACCAATAAAACTATAACCTTCTTTAAATATATTTGTTGGTAACAAAAGCTCTTCTTCAACATGAAAAGAGCTTTGGTAGGCCACTTCTTCGCCCCCATTAAACTCTAAATCAAGTTGATAAAGTTTTAATAAACGTGCATAAAAAATTTTATCTTCGCTATTTCCTTTAGCGATAGTTATAACTTTTTCGCCACTGAAGTCTTGCTCTTCATACCAACCAGCAAAATAAAACCCTGGTTGTTGATATTCTGGCAATGTTAACTCCTCGGTAAAAGAGTAACTGTTAGGTTCTAAGGAAAGTTCTTGATCTGCTGCAAAATATTTAATCTTATATTTTTTTTTAGCTAAATTTTGGTCACATCCGACTAATAAAAGTAATAATAAAATTCCAATCCCTGTAAAATATTTTTTCATTTAGTCTGTTAACTCCTAATTGTTATTTATAAAGCATCTTTCCGCGATAAGTCAATTCGGCCTTTATCATCAATCTTAATACATTTTACTAAAATAACATCACCGATTGCTACAACTGACTCTACTGATTCAACTCGCTCTTTAGCAAGTTTTGAAATATGAACTAGACCTTCTGTGCCTGGCCACAATTCAACAAAGGCGCCAAAGCGTTCAATTCTCACAACTTTTCCTTCATAAATTTTACCGATTTCAACTTCGCGAGTTAAATCTTCAATTCTTTTGATTGTTTGATCGATCCATTTTTGTTCTTGGTGCATAATATAAACTCGGCCATCTTGTTCAATATCGATTTTAACATCGCCGCAATCTTCAATAATTTGGGTTATTATTTTTCCGCCTGGGCCAATTACTTCTTTAATTTTGTCTGGATTAATTTTAATCATTACGACTTTAGGAGCATATTTTGACACTTCAGCTCTTGGTTCGGCAATAATTGAAGTCATGTGTTCTAAAATCTCAAGTCTGCCTCTTTTAGCTTGCATTAAAGCTTCATGTAAAATAGTTTTCGTAATTCCATCAATTTTAATATCCATTTGAAGGGCAGTTATCCCTTCTTTTGTCCCAGCAACTTTAAAGTCCATATCACCAAAATGATCTTCAAGGCCTAAAATATCGGTTAAAATCGTGTATTTTTTACCATCCATAACAAGACCCATCGCAATTCCTGCAACAGGCGCTTTTATTGGTACACCAGCAGCCATTAAGCTCATTGTTCCAGAACAAATACTTGCCTGACTCGAAGAACCATTTGATTCCAAAATCTCTGAAACGACTCTAATTGAGTAAGGAAACTCATCTTCATCCGGTAAAACTTGGAGTAAAGCTTTTTCTGCAAGTGCCCCATGTCCGACTTCTCTTCTCCCTGGAGCTCCGTATCTACCAGTCTCACCAACTGAAAATTGAGGAAAATTATAATGGAACATAAAGCGTTTAGTCTCCTCTGTTGGATCGAGTCCATCGATTATTTGGTTTTCACCTAAGGAACCTAAAGTGGTTGTCCCAAGTGATTGAGTTTGACCTCTAGTGAAAAGTGCACTTCCGTGAACGCGAGGTAAAAGGTCAATTTTGCTGTAAAGCGGTCTTATCTCATCAGCTTTTCTGCCATCAGGGCGAATTTTTTCTTCGATAATAAGTCGTCTTATTTCATCCTGCTCAATTTTCTCTAAAGCTTGTTTGACTTGTTTAATGTAGTTATCTTTCGACTCATAATCATAAACTTCATTACCATCAATTGTCGTAAAGAAGTGTTGTTGCTCAAACTTTTCAAGCACCTCAGCTTTAACTTTTTCAACTGCCAAAGCTCGCTCAAGCTTTTCTTTGATTGTAATAGTTTTTACAAGTTTTTGATAAGCTTCAGCTCTAACCAATTGATAAACATCAAGATCCAAAAATGAAACCATAGGGCTCTGTTTATCTTTACCTACTTCGCGGCGGATATCTTCTTGAAATTGACAAAGTTTTTTAATCTCTTCATGAGCTAGCATTAAGGCCTCAAGCATCACCTCTTCGCTAACTTCTTTCGCACTTGCTTCAACCATATTAATTGCATCTTTAGTCCCTGCAACAATTAAATCTAAATCACTTTCTGCCATTTCTTCAAGCGAAGGATTAATCACGAATTCATTGTTGATTCTTCCGATATTTACAGCGCTAACTGGAATTTTAAACGGAATATCAGAAACATGAAGTGCTAAACTCGAGCCAAATAAAGCTGCCATTTCAGGTGAAGCCGTAGGATCAGATGATAAAACTGTATTGATAACTTGAACTTCATCATTGTAACCCTCTAAAAATAGTGGTCTAAGTGGTCTATCAATTAAACGACTTGTTAAAATTTCATGTTCAGAAGGTCTGCCTTCTCTTCTTAAAAAGCCACCAGGAATTTTTCCTGCTGCATATAGTTTTTCTTGGTACAAGACCATTAACGGAAAGTAATCTCGTGGTGTTTTATCTTCTTTTGAGACTGCAACACTTAAGACAACACTATCACCGTATTGGACTAATACTGAACCATTTGTTTGTCTTGCTACTTCTCCGATTTCAACGATTAATGGTTTGCCACCGCTAGTTGTTTTAAAAATTTTCTTGTTCATTATATAAAAATCTCCTTCATTTTATATTTGTATATTTTCCTTTTATACCTCATACTATTATACAATATTTAGACTCAACTTACCACTTAAAAAAAAGATTGTTAAGCAACAATCTTTAACCCCTTAAACCTAATTTTTCAATTAAAGCGCCGTAACGATTGATATCTTTTTCTTTTAAATATCTTAACAATTTACGTCTTTTCCCAATTTTTTGGAATAAGCCGCGTTTTGAATGATAGTCGTGTTTATGGACTTTTAAATGTTCATTCAAATCATTAATTTCATGAGTTAATAGCGCAATTTGAATCTCTGGTGAACCAGTGTCTTTTTCACTTGTCTTAAACTCAGCAATAAGACTTTGTTTTCTTTCTTTTGTCATGCCTTTTTTCTCCTTTATTCGTTAAACTAAAGATAGGGTTGGCATTCCACTATCCTTGTTTACGCCTTTACTATTGTATCATATTATAAAAGTATTACAAGTCTTTTATTTTAAAGTTTAATGAATTGATCTACATTTAAAACAAATACTGTAGCACCGCCAATTTTTACTTCAACTGGCATACTGGAAAACATCCCAAATTCACTAACTATTGATTGCGGAACTAATTTGCTTCGCGATTTAGAATGCGTTTCAATTATTTTAATTACTTCAACAACTTTTTCATCTTCTGTTCCAACGATAAATGTTGTATTACCGCTCATTAAAAAGCCACCAGTTGTTGCTAGTTTTGTTACAAAAAAGTTTTGCTTAACTAATGCGGTAGAAACTTTGTTGGCATCGTCATTGGAAACAATCGCTAAAATCAATTTCATTATCAACACCTCTTTTAATTCATTATAGCATAAATAATCATAATCGAGTAAGGCATTTTAACTTTCAATTTCAGTTTTAAACAATCTTTTACAAGTCAAAATATCGTGTTCTAAAGCTTTAACCAATTCCGCTTTACTCTTAAATTTTAACTCTGGTCTTAAAAACTTTTTAAAGTTTATTCCAAGTTTTTCGCCATACAATTGGCCATTAAAGTCTAAAATATGAACCTCTGCTCTTTTAGTTGGCGAATAATTAATTGTTGGATTATAACCGATATTAAAAGCACCACCATAAGTTTTATTAGCATATTCTACAGTTACATAATAAACCCCATTTTTAGGTAATAAATAATTATTGACATCTAAATTTGCGGTTGGCATTCCAAGCGTTCTGCCAACTTTATCGCCATGGATGACTACTCCTTCAATCTCATAATCTTTTTTTAAGAGCTCTTTTGCTAATTCAAGATTACCTGAATATAATAAGTCTTTAACATATGTTGTTGAGATTCGGATCTGATTTTTTAAAATATCTTCAACTATAACAACTTCAAAATGTTCTTTTAAATTAGCGACTGTTCCTTTTGCATAAGCACCAAAGCGAAAATCATTACCAATTACAACTCGTTTTACATTGTTTTTCTCTAAAAACTCAATAAATTCTAGCGGGCTTAAATTTGCAAATTGTTGATTGAACTCAACAACAAAACAAAACTCAACTGCTGTTTGTTTTAAAAGTTTAAGCTTTTGCTCAAGTGAAGTGAGTTGTTGATAACTGACATCTCTTAAGACAATTAAAGGGTGGGGATGAAACGTTAAAATAGCACTTTTTGTATCTTGGTATTTTTTAGTTTCAGCGATTAAAGCTTGATGACCGACATGAACACCATCAAAATTGCCGATTGTAATCGTTAGCGGCTCTAAATTATTAAACTCATTAAACTTTCCTTTAAATATTTTCATCTGCTTCTCCTATAATAACTAGTGGTTTAAAACGGTTTTTATATGGTTGGTAAATCGCAAGAAGTTTTTCATCTTGATTATAAATACTAAAGATTTCTTGAAAATCTACTCTTTTTTTATCGAGTTCAATCCCGTTGACAATAAGTCTTTCTAAATTTGGTTCTACAACAATTTTAGGGAGTTTTTCGGCAAACTCAGACAAACTTATTGTCGGTTTACTAGCGCTAGTAATTTCAGCGAGCAAATAACTATCTTTAAGACTAAAGGAACCACTTTTAGTTCTAGTCAGTGTAGCTAGATGGGCGGGTATATTTAAACTTTTCCCAATATCATATGCTAAACTACGCAAATATGTTCCTTTGGAGACCTCCGCCTTAATAGCTACTAAATTATTTTTAAAATCACTTGTCCGCAAAAGTTTTTTAACAGTAACCTCTCGCGGTTCAACTTCAACAACGACGTTCTCTCTCGCATATTGATAAAGTCTTTTTCCTGCCTTTTTTAAAGCGGAATAAAGAGGCGGTGATTGCATAATATTACCTTTAAATTTGTTAAATGTTTGGTCGATTAAACTATTGTTGAGCTTAAAATCTAAGCGCTCTTCTAAAGTTTCTCCTGTTGAATCATAAGTAGTTGTCGATCTACCAAAATAGATTGTTCCTTCATAAGTTTTGTCAGCTGCCATGAAGATTTGCGATAGCTTAGTAGCTTTGCCACTCATCACTACTAAAAGACCACTCGCAAATGGGTCAATAGTCCCAGCGTGGCCAAATTTCTTTTTCGGAAAAATCTTTTTAAGTTGTCTAATACAATCAAAACTACTGATTCCATTTGGTTTATTTATTAAATATATTCCTGACATTAAACCACCAAATCTATTATAACAAAATTATTTTTATTATTAACTATTGTTAAAAAAAATGGCTTTTACAAGCCACTTTGATTATTGATGTTCTTCAATCCATTTTGCAATTTTAGCTTTGGGCGCAAATCCTGTTGTTCTCGATACTTCAACACCATCTTTAAACAAAATTAAAGTTGGAACGCTTGTAATTTTATAAACATTTGCTGCCAAAGGGCGATGTTGATCGATGTCTACTTTAACATATTTAACATCAGTTTTTTCTTTTGCCAATTCTTCGAGTTGTGGCATCAACATTTTACAAGGTCCGCACCAAGTTGCGAAAAAATCAACTAAAGTAACTCCTTCTTTAACTAGTGTTTCAAACTCTTGTCCTTCATAATTTAATAACATTTTAATTTCCTCCTTTTTTTACCACTCTAATTATAGTTTAAAGTTGTCTTTTATTCAAGAATAAAGCCCTAGTTTATATTAACTTAACGATTGTTACACCATTTAAGCCTTCATGTTCTCCACCGTAGCGATAAGATTCAACATTTTGATCGCTTTTCAGCTGTTCATAAAGGGCTTTTCTAACCGCACCAGTTCCAAAACCATGAATAATTCTTAACTCTTTTAAATTGGCCAAAATTGCATTATCAATAAACTTTTTATATTCAGCCTCAACATCTTCATAACGAAAACCTCTTAAATCAAGTTCAATCGCTGCTGTAATTGTAGGTCTTTTAACCTGTTTAGCGCGTTCTCGTGTTATTTTAGCTCGCACTTTAGGTTTAGTGGACAGAACTAAGTCTTCGTTTTTAAAGGGGAGACTAAACATCCCAAATTTAACAAAATATTTATCTTTTTCAATCTTTTCAATTTGGCCAGTTTGATTATATTTTTTAATATAAACATAATCACCAACTTGAAGATCTTGTTCAAGCGAGACTTTCTCTTCCGCAAATTTAAGATTTCGAAGTTCATACTTTAAAGTCGCTATTTCATGTTCTTTAGTTGCTTTTTCTAAATTAGCTAAAATAACTTCAGCTTCACGATAGACTCTTTCTAACTTTTCGGTAGCAGTCTTTTTAGCAACTTCGACTATTTTGTTTTTTTCTTTTTCTAATTTTAATAGCTCAGCTTGGAGCTTCTCTTCATTAAAGGTGAGTTCTTTTTCCAAACTTGCAACATTTGCTAGTCTTTTGGCAAGCAACTCCTGTTTTTCTTCAAATACTTTAACCGAAGAACTTAAATCAGTAGCTTTCTCAGTTAAATATTGATTCGCTTTTGTCACTACTTTCTCATCAAGGCCTAGTCTTTGAGCAATTTTTATCGCATTTGAAGAACCACTTCTACCATAATCAATCAAATAGAGTGGTTTTAACGTTAACTCATCAAAACGAACACTTGCATTTTCGATTAGCGGTGATTGATAAGCGTATATTTTCAACTCTGAATAGTGAGTGGTTAACACTAAACGAACCTTTTTCGCAAGCAAATAATCAATAATTGCTTTTGCAAGAGAAACACCTTCATTGGGATCTGTGCCTGAACCGAGTTCATCCAATAACACTAAACTCATTCCCGTTAAATTATTTAAAATCGTTGTAATATTTTTAATGTGACTAGAAAAAGTTGAAAGAGATTGACTGATTGACTGTAAATCTCCAATATCAGCATAAATTCCTTGAAAAATACTGACTTCTGAATCCTGACTAGCTGGGATTAAAAGACCGCTTTGAGCCATTAGCGATAAAAGTCCAATTGTCTTTAAAGCGACTGTTTTACCGCCTGTATTTGGACCAGTAATCATTAAAACAGGTTTCATTTCTGAAAGTCTAATATTGACTGGCACGACTTGTTCTGGGTCAATTAAAGGATGTCTTGCAGCAATTAGATTAACGTTGCCATTAAGATTTGTTTGCGGCATTTGACAATTGTATTTTAAACTGTAATATGCCGCCGAAAAATAAAGATCAAGCTTGATTAAAAGTGTTAAATTGTAATTTAATTGTTCAAATTCAGGAAAAATATTTTCAGAGACGGTCTGTAAGATCTGTTTAATTTCTGCTTCTTCATCACGCTTTAATCTTACAATTAAACTACTGTATTCACTCGCTTCAAGCGGTTCAATATAAGTAGTTGTGCCACTAGCTGAGACATCATGGATAATTCCTTTTATTTGATTTTTAAGTTCAGTTTTAACGGGCAAACAATATCTTTCATTACGCATTATTAAAATATTTTCATTTAAGATTCCTTGTCTTTTTATTAACATCGTATTGAGAATCTGGTCACGCTTTTGAGCTGCTTTAGCAAGCTCTTTTCTAATTTTAAAAAGTTTTTCACTCGCACTATCAACAACAAAACCATCGGGATCAATCGTTGAATCAATTAAATCAAGAATTTCAGTAAAACTATCTAGTGCATGAAAATAAGGTGCTAAATAAACTAAATGAAGATTTTCTTTAGTAAAGTTATTTGATCTTGTTTTAATCTCCTTACTCATCACTAAAAAAAGCCTTAAATATTGGAGGTCTCGGATGGCAAGTTGGCGCTGGCTCTTAACTAAGTTTAAAATTTCAATAATATCAAAATCAGGCAAAAAAGGGAGCTTTCCACTCCGTGATGCAATCAAAATCGCTTCTTTAATTTTGTTTTGGCGCTCTTGAATCGCTGTTAGTTCAAATAGTGGCCTTAAATTATTAATTGCCTTTTTTGTCGTTTCAGTATGAGAATAAGCAGCGATTTGTTGCAATATTAAATCAAATTCCAAAGTTTTCAAATGTGAATCCAAGATAACACTCCTCTTACTTTTTTGTTTGTTCTATGGTATAATTATAACATAAAGGGGGATTTAAACGATGAAAAATTATTCATTGACTTTAGCTAAAAATCAAATGGACTTATTACTTGAAATGTATGGCCCTTATCAAGTAGAGACTAACATTCCCCATGCAATCTTTCAAGCAAAAAAAGCTGATGTCTCATTAATTTTTTACCAAAATGGGACGCTTTTAATTAAAGGCGAATTTCAAGAAGAACTAAGATTAATTAAAAACCGCTTAGGTTTAATTAACTTTTCAGCTATTGGCTCTGATGAAGTTGGAACCGGAGATCTCTTCGGTCCAATTGTTGTCTGTAGCGCTTTTGTCAGTGCTGATGATATTGAAAAACTTGAAGCAATGGGAGTTAGAGACTCTAAAAATATAACTGACAGACAAATAATTGAATTGGCACCGAAACTTAGCAAAATGTTAATTCATTCAGTTTTAATTTTAAAACCTAACAAATACAATGTCATGGTAAGACGGGGTTTTAACATGAATAAAATTAAAGCTTTTCTTCACAATCAAGCAATTTTACTAACTGTTAAAAAAGTGGAAAAAGAAGTTCCTGTTATAGTCGATCAGTTTTGCTTACCTAAAATTTACTATAACTATTTAAAAGATGAATCTAAGGTTTATCGTGATATCTCGTTTTACACTAATGCTGAAAACATCCATATTAGCGTTGCGGCCGCTTCAATTATTGCTCGCTATGCTTTTTTAGCAAAGATGCAGCAGTTTAGCCGCTTTGCTGGGATTAGACTGTTAAAGGGAGCCGGAAAAGATGTCGATAAACAGTTGGTTTATCTCTACAAGAGAAAAGGTTATGATACTTTAAGACCTATTACAAAACTAAACTTCCGCAATTTGAAAAAGAATCAAATTACACCTCAAAATTAAAATAAAAGCCATTTGTGGCTTTTATTTATTTTAAAGACTTCTTTTCAATAATTTTAATAATTATATAAATAACGATGATAACAAAAAAATCAAATAGTAAACAACTACCAAAAAGAATTAAATTTTTAATTGTGTCTCCGACAACTATGTTGATAAACCCTAAATAAATAACTAAATTTACAACAAATAGACTAATCCCCGTATAAACTAAAACTCGTCCTAGAAGCTCAACGTAGTAATTTTTTTTATTTTCAGCACTATTTCTTGCTTGTTCAATCTTTTTTAATCCAAGCGGCATTATAAAGAGCGGAACTCCAACGACAATTATTTGTAAAATATAATAAAGTAACATCTTCTTTCCTCACTTAAGTTTAGATTTTTTTAAAGCTTCGTCAAAGGAACTAGGTATTTCACTCTCCAAGCTTATTTTCTTTCCTGTTCGGGGATGGATAAAGCCTAAAGTCTTTGCATGAAGAATTTGTGTTTTGGCAATTTTTTCTTTCTTTTTGCCATAAGTCTGATCACCGACTATTGGATGACCGATATATGATAAGTGAACTCTTATTTGATGAGTTCTTCCTGTCTCTAATTGACACTCTAAATAACTATATAAATCGTTTTGAGCGAGAACTTTAAAATGGGTTATCGCTATTTTTCCAGTTGGATCTACAGCCATTTTAACCTTTTTGAGTTGATCGCGTTTTAATGGTGCATCAATTGTTCCGCTCAACTCTTTAAAGGGACGATGAACTAGGGCACGGTAAAGTCTTTTTACCGAACGTTGTTGAAACTGGCTAACTAAGCTGGAGTAAGCAAAATCAGTTTTCGCAACTACTAACAAGCCACTCGTATCCTTATCGAGGCGATGTACAATCCCGGGCCTCTCAGAGTCTGCTTGCTTGGCAAGTTTTGTTGTATGAAATAAAAGATGATTAACAAGACTCACTTCATCACTCGAGATTGCTGGATGAACGATTAAACCTTGGGGTTTGTCAACAATTAAAAGATCCTCATCTTCGTAAATTATCTTTAAATTTAAGTCAATTGGCTCTAATTGATCTCTTCTCGCCGGAAGACTAAATTCGATTAAATCTCCTTCTTTTAAGCGATATGAAGGTTTAACTTTTTGGCTATTAACAAAAATAAGTTCTTCTTGAAACATTTTTTTAACTTGACTTCTAGAAACATCTTCTAAATAATCAGCAATAAAAATATCAACTCGTTTCGACTCTTGTTCAGTAAA
>JAAYKO010000021.1 GCA_012522345.1 Acholeplasmataceae bacterium
CCAAAAAATAACCTGTTTCGCCTAATTCATCTTCAATTCTTATCAATTGATTGTATTTTGCAACACGATCAGTTCTTGAAGCACTACCGGTTTTAATTTGTCCTGCACTTGCAGCTACTGCGATATCACTAATTGTTGTATCTTCAGTTTCACCACTGCGATGGGAAATCACTGCAGTATAACCTGCTTTTTTAGCCATTTCAATTGCATCAAATGTTTCAGTAAGCGTTCCGATTTGGTTAACTTTAATTAAAATTGAGTTTGCAATACCTTTTTCAATTCCTAAAGCGAGTTTTTCTGTATTTGTAACAAATAAGTCATCGCCAACTAGTTGGATTTTCTTACCAAGCTTTTCAGTTAAATGTTTCCAACCATCCCAATCATTTTCATCAAGTCCATCTTCAATTGAAATAATTGGATATTTTTCAACTAATTCAACATAAAAATTAGATAGTTCTTCGGCTGTTAATTCTTTGTCTCCTTCACCAGCTAAGACATATTTTTTAGTTGTTTTATTGTAAAACTCTGAAGCTGCAACATCCATTGCTAAAACAATATCTTCGCCCGGCTTATAGCCTGCTTTTTCAATCGCTTCTAAAATAACTAATATCGCTTCTTCATTTGAAGCAAGATTAGGCGCAAATCCGCCTTCATCACCGACACCAGTGTTATAACCTTTTTCTTGTAGTACGATTCTTAGATTATGAAACACTTCTGCTCCCCAGCGCATTGCTTCGGCAAAATTAGGTGCCCCAACAGGGAGAATCATAAATTCTTGAAAATCAACATTATTGTCGGCGTGAGAGCCTCCGTTTAAAATATTTAGCATTGGCACTGGTAATTGCTTAGCATTAAAACCACCTAAATAATTATAAAGGCTCACTCCTAAATAATCTGCAGCAGCTCTAGCTGCGGCCATTGACACGCCTAAAATTGCGTTAGCTCCAAGTTTACCTTTGTTTGGTGTACCATCTAAATCAATTAATAAATAATCAAGACCGACTTGATCTAAAACATTAAATCCAATTACTTCATTGGCGATCAATTCATTAACATTTTCGACTGCCTTTAAAACACCTTTACCAAGATATCTTTTTTTGTCGTTATCTCTTAATTCTACTGCTTCATGTTCGCCGGTTGATGCTCCACTTGGTACCAATGCCCGACCAAAAGCTCCTGAATCGGTGTAGACTTCAACCTCAACAGTAGGGTTTCCGCGTGAATCTAAAACCTCTCTAGCGTATACATCTGTAATAAATGGCATTTAAATCACTCCTTTTCTTTTTTTAAAAATGTTTACTACCACTATAAATTATACTCTATTTCGCTTTTTTTTCAATGAAAACTAAACTTTTGTTAGTAGTAAACACTTTCATTTCATCTTTTCATATTTTGATATGTGAAAACACAAACTATTATGTAGATAACTATATTTAAAATATTTGTCATTATTGCCAGCGGATTTAAGGACCAACTAAACAAAAATCGAAATTGATTTATTGGGTTGAATACCGCAACAAATATTCTGCCAAAAAGATGAACTGATAAAATAATTTGATGAGACACAGTAATAAAATAATCCCCTAATAAAACAAAAAACACTGCTAAAAAAGAGTATGCAATGTGATAAAAGTTAAAACTTCGATATAACCTTCTTGTGATGAAAATGTAAAAGATTAAAAATGTAAAAAAACTTAAAAACTGAAGTTTTGTGTAAATTATTAAATAGTCAAGTGCGCCTAACAATGAGCCAAAGACTACTGCTCCAAGAAAACCTTCAATTAAAAACCTCTTTAACTCAGGTTTTGCTAGAGGTTGTTTGAATTTTCGAATAAGTCTTTTCATAAAATTCCCGCTTGTGTTAAACCTGTTTTTGTCAATTCAAAAACGACAAAAGTAGCAATACCTTTGACAATGTTAAAAGGACCTATTAGTTGTAAAACAAATAATGTGTAAGTGCCAACGCTTTGATTGATTGATTTAATATATGGGACGAAGAAAAAATGTTTAGTCAATGACATTTGAATAGGGACGGTAAAAAAATAATTTAAAGCGACAAGAGCAACCGTAAAACCAGCAATAACAAATATATCCTGAACGAGGATTTTCCATAATGGTTCTTTTTGAAGTGGCTCTAAACCATCAGTAATGTTTTTCGGTTGTTTTTTACCAGTTAACACGATAACTAACTTGTAAAGACTGATTAAAACCAATGAAGCATAAATCGCCACAAACTCCCCAAAGAAGGGAAAGGGAACGAGTTTATCTGGGATTACTAATTCTCGGATTACACTTCTTAAAATTATTACAATTGTCGTATTAGAAAATCCCAAAGTTAAAAGACTTATTAAAATAATTACTTCACTAAAATCAATTTTTAAAAAGTTAAACGGGGGAAACCATGGAATTTGTAAAAGACCGACTAAAATTGATAATGCCGCAAAAGTAGCTGTCAAAACAAGTCTGATAACTGAATTGTTTTTTCTCTTTCCTAGCAAAAATTCTTTCATCTTATCCTCCTCAATAAAAAAGTCATCCACTTCAGGACGACAAAAAAGGATTGCAAAATAAAAAGCCTTCTTTCATCCAGACTTTAACTGTCGGTACTGGAATTTCACCAGTTCATGCACAAGGCGCGCTGACTATACAGCCGGTTGAGGAATTACACCTCACCCTGAAGTTTCATTAATATTATATCATAACCAAAAAGCTTGTCAAATATAACTATAATTTAATGAAAAGCGGCCAAAATAAAACTTTAAAAGATGAAAACCTTTTCTTTTTATTTTTATTCTTTATTGGAGTATAATAAACATGATGGGAAGTGAAAATAATGAGAAAATTTGTTGGGTTAGTTATCTTAGACGGTCAGGGACTTGCACCAGCAAGTAATTCTAATAGTGTAAGTCTTGCGAAAAAACCAACAATGGATTATTTACTTAAAACGTATCCAAACAATACCCTAAATGCCTCAGGAAGCTATGTCGGTTTGCCTGATGGACAGATGGGTAATAGTGAAGTAGGACATTTAAATTTAGGTGCTGGAAGAGTTGTTTGGCAAAGCTTATCAAGAATCAATGAAGCGATTAAAGATCATTCTTTTTTTGAAAATCAAGCTTTTTTGGCTGCAATCGCTCATGTCAAAAAATATAATTCTAAACTTCATATTTTTGGTTTAGCTGGCACTGGCGGCGTTCACTCACATACCAACCATATTATTGCTCTTTATGAACTGGCAAAGAAAAATCAGTTAGCTGACAGGACATATTACCATGCCTTTTTAGATGGCCGAGATACTCCTCCAACTAGTGGTTTGGGGTTTGTTGAAGAGATTAACAACACTGGTTTAAAAGTCGCAACAGTAAGTGGCAGATATTACGCTATGGATCGCGACAACAACTGGGATCGACTTCAATTAGCGATTGACAATATTACTTTAGGAACCGGCAAACATTACTCTACTTTTGCTGCCGGAATTAAAGCTTCTTATCAAGCTGGTGTTACTGATGAGTTTGTAATTCCTTTTTTAGTTGATAAAAATGGTTTAGTTAAAGATAACGATGCAATAATTTTTGCCAACTTTAGACCAGATCGAGCGATTAGAATCTCGACTGCTTTTTCTAATCCAAAAGAAGTCAGTCATTACTACAGTCCTCAAAAGACAACGTTTGATGCTTCAAATATTCCTAAAAATACCTTTTTTGTTTGTATGATGCACTATGCTGAGACGGTTAAAGGTGAAATTGCTTACGGACTTCAAAGTTTAACAGATTTATACGGTGATGTCATTAGTCAAGCTGGATTGACTCAATTAAGAGCCGCTGAAACAGAAAAATACGCTCATGTGACTTTCTTTTTTGATGGTGGAATGGATAAGCAATTAACAGGTGC
Source organism: Acholeplasmataceae bacterium (assembly GCA_012522345.1). GTDB lineage: Bacteria > Bacillota_I > Bacilli_A > Acholeplasmatales > UBA5453 > UBA5453. The sequence goes on from JAAYKO010000021.1 coordinate 3,892, forward strand.
AAAAAGAATTTTAGTTCCTTCGCCAAAAGTTGCAACTTATGATTTAAAGCCTGAAATGAGTGCTTACGAGTTGACAGATGAAGTGTTAAAGGCCTTAAAAAGTGAACATTTTGATACGATGATTTTAAATTATGCAAACCCAGATATGGTTGGTCACACTGGCTCAATTGAGGCTGCAACAAAAGCTGTTGAAGCTGTTGATGAATGTTTAGGAAAAATTGTCAATTACGTTGAAAACATTGGCGGCATTTTAATAATTTTAGCAGACCACGGAAATGCCGAAAAGATGCGTGATGAAAAGGGGATGCCTTATACTGCCCACACGACAAATCCTGTTCCAATTATTATAACTGACCAAAAGATAAAAATTAAAGCTGGTGGCGCCTTATGCGATATTGCCCCAACTATGCTCCATTTCTTAGAAATTAACAAACCTGAAGTGATGAGTGGTAAATCCTTAATCAAATAATTGCCGCATTAACTAATCAATAATAAGACTACAGTAGAAGAAATTTTAAATTTTTCAACAAACAATTGTAGTCTTTTTTTCTGTAAAATGTGAAAGCGGTTACAATTATTTATTTTTTATTTTTGCTTAAGATGTTGTGTATAATGGATGTGAAACTATATTATTGAGGTAAATATATGGCAAACTTACTTAAACTGAGACAAATCCTAGCCGCTAACAAGCCAGATTATCCCTTTAATTATGCTATTCCTGGAATTTTTAATTTATTCGGTCATCAAAGTTTAGCAAAATTAGATAATGGGGAAGAGTTAGTTAATCCTTATGATTTTTTAATCGATTTAATTGATGTTGTCTTATTCAAAAAATATCAACCGCTTGCAGCAAAAAGCCTTTCACTATTAAAAGGAAAACAGCCGAAGAGACAAGGTGGAAATTGGATTAAAAAAAGTGTTGTTTATTCAATGATGGTGCGCGCTTCTTCTGCTTGGGATCATGACCGTAATGGCTTTTTAGATGAAAATAATATTTATCACTTAAAAGAAACTGGCACTTTCATTAAAACTTTAATGTTATTACCATTATTAAAAGAGATGGGCGTGAATGCACTTTACTTGTTGCCAATCGCTAAGTTTTCAACCAAAAATAAAAAAGGCGATTTAGGCAGCCCTTATAGTGTTGCTAATTTTTTTGAGCTCGATCCCAATTTAGCTGATCCGATTGTTGGAGATAAAATGACTTTAGAGGAACAATTTAAAGTTTTAGTTGAAGCCTGTCATACTTTAGATATTAGAGTATTAATTGATATCATCCCAAGAACAAACGCCATAGAAAGCGATTTGATAGTCGATTATCCTGAATGGTTTTACTGGATTAAAACTAAAGATGCTGCTATCTATAAACCTCCTTATGTCAACAATATAACGAAAAGTACTGTTTCACCTGAACCCCAATATATGAAAGCTGTTTATGAAGATCAAAATGTCAAAGAACATTTAAAACTATTTGAATTTGATCCTAAGACACAAAATCCCCAAAAATGGGAAAGGGTTGTTAAAGATTTTAAAAAAGGTAAACAAAATATTTTAAGTTTAATCGACCATTATTATGGCTTGACTGTCGCTCCTGCCTTTAGCGACCACATTAACGATGTTCAACCTCCTTGGACTGATATTACTTTTTTCAGAATGTATTTGGATCATCCTACTTCAACGAGCCAATATTTAACAGATAAAAGTATTGCTCCCTATATTTTATTCGACACAATCAAAGCCAATCTTTATCCTGGTAAAAAACCTAACATTGACCTTTGGAACACTTTAGCTGATATTATCCCTTATTATCAACAAAATTTCGGTGTTGATGGTGTGAGGATTGATATGGGGCATGCTCTGCCAAAGGCTTTAGTTAAGATGATTATTGAACGTGCTCGCAAACTTGATTCAGATTTTTGCTTTGTTGCAGAAGAATTGAACCCTAAAAATGATAAACAAGCAAAAACTCTTGGTTACAATATGATTATTGGCAATGGCTTCTCATTACAGTGGGATTTGGAAAATCTTAAGCTTCATCAATTTATGTTATCGCAACACAAGCTAAAACTTCCCACTTTTGCCTGCGGAGAAACTCATGATACTCCCCGTTTAGCAGCGAGAGATGGGGGAATGGTTTTAGCGAAGTTTCTAACTGTAATGAATATGTTTGTTCCCAATGCTGTCCCATTTATTAATTCAGGTCAAGAGGTCTATGAAACTCAGCCAATGAACATGGGAATTGGACCGCGCAAAAACGAACTTTATATGTTGCCTGAAAATGATCCTTTCTACATGAAGTTAGCCCTTTTTGATAAATTTGCCTTTCACTATCTTAACCATATGAATTACGATATTAAGGATAACTTAGCCTTAATCAAGCCAATTAGAAAAAAATATTTAAATGTTATTACGAACAAAAACCGTTACCTAGAACTCGATTATTATGATGGTCACAACCCAATTGGTTTCGCCTATAATGCTAGAGATGAAATCCTTTTTATCCTCGGAAATCCATACTATAACTTTTCGCAACATGTTAAATTAAACTTAAGTAAAATTAAACAACAATACCCTCTCGAAAATCAGGGCTATATGCTATATGCGATGCATGAGCAAGGAAAACGAGTTATAACTGAATTTGATCTTAGCGGAAATCCTTATTTCCTATTGGGGGCTGGCGAAGTTAAAATCTTTACAATTAAAAAGTTATAATCATTTGAACCTCTCGTGATTGGAGTCACGAATGCTTTCGTTTAGCTCATAAAAAAAGACATCTAAAAAATGTCTTTTTATTTCATGCTTTTCCTATTTTATTATGTCTATATTTTTTTGATTAACAAATATATTATGTATTTTAAATCGTTTTCAAGCTAATTTACAGCATTATGGGGTTTTACATATTAATTGTTATAATTGATGCAGCAGACAACCACCTATTGCTGATTTTTATCCTTTTATAAACATAGTCAAGTTTTTCCAGGTAACCAGTTTGAAGGTATATTTTTCCTTGTAAATAATAATATAACGTAACACTTTTTTGAAGTCTAATTGCTTCAGATAAATTATAATTTAAGGTTGCGATTTGATCTTCAGATAAAATTGGTTGATTAATTTCAAGTCTCTTATTTTTTAATCTTCTAATTGCTGCCTTATAACCGCTTAAGGCATCGAACGGCAACCATTTAATGATTCCTCTATCAAAGTTATGCATTATGACCACCAACTGTCTGATTCCTTTGTCTTTTTGTTGATTCATCTAATAGTACTGTCGCTCTATCAATTGCATCTTTCCCGTAATCTAACTTTATTTCATCAATAGCACTATCCAACATCTTCTCAATGTTTTGACTTTGATAATCTTCAAACAGGTTCAACTGGATAGTTGTCTCTGTTGTCAAGTTTGTAACACTGACACTTATCTTTCTAAGAGGTTTATTTTCATAGAACTTATTAAAAATTTCTAAAAATGCTTTGATTAGCTTAGTAGTTGAATTGGTCTTTTCAAGTAGCCTTGCTTGGCGTGAAAAGCCACCACCATATTCTTTTGAATAACTAACCGCCAATCTTATTGTTTGACACATTTTTTTATTTAGTCGCAACCGGCGTGTAAGGTCATCAACCATTTCTTTAATAATTAACATAGCAGATTTTTTTCCATAATCTTTAAATAGGACTTGTCCCACAGAATAACTTTGATTTATCGATTTTAATTGTTGTTGATCTTGAATTAAACTTTTGTCTCTGCCGTGAGCATGGTTGGATAATTCAACTCCAATAACTCCAAAATGCTTTTTTAATCTTTTAACATCATAATGCGCCAAGTCATAAACCGAATGGATTCCAAGTCTGTTTAAGTTTCTTTCCATCCTAGTGCCGATACCCCAAATTTTTTTAAGTTCTTTTATTGGCCAAAGTTTTTCTGGGATATCAGTATAATCCCAGTTAGCAATTCCGGTTTTTGTAGTTTTAGATTCTAAATCAAGCGCAAACTTGGCAATTAACATATTAGGACCTATTCCACAGGTCGCAGAAATCTTTAATTTTTCTTCTATCGTTTTAAGAATTTTTTTCGCCAGTTCTTCTGCAGTTGATTGATAATATTTCAAATAATTAGTAACGTCTAAAAACACTTCATCAATTGAATAAACAAATAAATCTTCATCGCTAACAAAATCCAAATAAATATCTAAAACTTTAATTGCATATTCTATATAGGTGTTCATCCGTGGTTTTGCGAAAATCAAATCAGTTTTTTCTGGAAGTTCATAAATTCTACAACGCGAAGGAAATCCAAGTTTGCGCAAATAGGGAGAAACAGCCAAAACTATTGAACCGCCTCCTCTGCCCTTATCGGCGACAACAAGCGGCGTTAAAAAAGGATCTAATCCTCTTAAAGCACATTCAACACTTGCATAAAAACTTTTCAAATCAATACACAGTATTTTCCTTTCGCTCATCTGTTTTTCCTTTCTTGTATTTGTATTATATCAAAGAAATCAGATGAAAACATTATGAAAAAAAGCTGCTTAGAATGAATCTAAACAGCCTCTGTTTTTTAGTGTTTTTTCACCTTATTTATTTATTTGAGGTAATAATGTAATCCCTAAAGAACCTAAAATTGCAACTACCGCAACAACGATGAATAAAACCTTCCAAAATGTCGATAGTCCTTTAGCAAACTGCCAACCAACCCAAATAACTACAACCGTTAAAAGTAGTTGTGAGATGAACTGAAAAATACTGGGGTCAAAGCTTTTATCAACTAAGCCGGCAATAAATAGAGCAAATAGTACTATCGCACTTAAGATTAGCGCAACAAATGCTAACATACTCATCAATCTGGTTTGATCTTTTTTCATAATATCTTCTCCTTCTAAATTAATTTTGATTCAACTATTTTATTATAAAAATTAAATTTTATTCCTAGTTTTCCTTTGCAGCAAGTTTTTTAATTTCATCAATATGGTTTTTTATTTCCTTATAAAGTTCATATGGGTTTTCAACATTAGCAAAACTAAAAACATTCCTTCCCTCTTTACCGGTTCCAATCGGATTAGCCATACTACCAAATGTTATTGATCCAGTGTTTTTGCCGACCATTTTATCGACAACCGAGACATCGATTTCAACAGCTCCAATCATTGCTATATCTAGAGCCTTGTAGTCGATACCAATAATTCCTTTACGGATAAGGAGTCTTTTATTTGTGTAAACATAGACTAAATTTTTATAATTTGCTGTGACTCCCGCAATAACACTTACTAATACGACAACAAAAACAATTATTGCTATAGAAAAGTTAAAAGGAAATCCGTGATCAAGATTAAGCATCCCGCCAAATACCCCACCAAAAATAAAAAGAACTAATCCAAATGGAATTCCCATTAAAAGCGCTTCAAAATAAGTTTTTGTTTTATTGGGTTTGATAGTTTTTACAACTTCTTCTCCCTCAGTTAAAATTGGCTCAAACAATTCTTTCATCTGGTTCTCCTTTTTTAAAATTTAGTTTTATTATTCGCTTTTACTTTCTGTTTCTGATTCTTCTACTTCAATTTTTTTAATTTTCACCTTTGTAATAACCATTTCATCATACTCAAGAGCTTCGAATAAATAGCCATTATAAGTGATTAGTATTTTTTCGTTTTCTTCCGGAAATCTTCCCAATTGACCTAAGACAAACCCACTTAAAGTATCATATTCTTCAATCGGAAGATCTGCTTTGATTTCATTTTCGACATCATCTAAATCAATCAGACCGTCAACAATATATTCATTTTTATTAATTTCTTCAATCTCTTCTTCAAAAACATCATATTCGTCAAAAATATTGCCGACAATTTCTTCCAATAAATCTTCAATCGTGATAATGCCCGCTGTCCCGCCATATTCATCGATAACTATCGCAATATGGGTTTGTTTTTTTCTCATTTCATTTAACAAATCATTAGTTTTTGCAGATTCAGGAACAAAGATTGGCTGCCTTAACAATTTCTTTAAATTAAAACGCTCTCTTGATTCACTACCCATATATTTAAGTAAGTCTTTGGCGTGCAAAATTCCTATTATTTTGTCGATGTTCCCATCATAAACTGGAAATCTTGTATATTTTTCGTTTATTACAAAATCAAATACTTCTTGTTTTGTTGAATTTATATCTAACGCTGAAATCTCCTTACGGTGAGTCATAACCTCGCTTACAGCAATATCATCAAAGTCTAAAATATTTTCAATCATTTCACTTTCTGTAGCATCGATAACCCCTTTTTTCCCACTCGAAGCTACAATCAATCTTATTTCTTCTTCCGTCATCCGCTTATCATTCTTATCAGGATCAATGCCAAACAATCTAACTATTAAATTAGCTGAAGCTGTTAACAACCAAACAAAGGGGCGCATTACTTTTGAAATAAAACCGACTAAACCTGAGGAAACATAAATAATTTTCTCGGGATATTTCATCGCTAATCGCTTAGGAACTAATTCCCCAAAAACAATTTGAAAAAAGGCCAAAACCAAAGTTATCAAAAAAGTTACTATTGGTTGAAGGATATTAGTTTGAATTTTAATGACATTTTGAATCCAACTTGTTATCGGCGCAGCAAAAGTGTCTGCAGCAATAAAACCATTAATAAAGCCAATCAATGTTATTCCTAACTGAATTGCAGATAAAAAGTTAGTTGGTTTATTTAAATACTTATAGACGCGCTTTGCTCTTTTATTTCCTTCTTGAGCATCAGCCTCAACTTTTGAATCGTTTGTTGCGACTAAGGCTGTCTCACTAGCTGTAAAAAAGGCATTAAATAGAATTAAAATAATTATTATTAATATTTGAATCATTTCTTTAACCTACTTACAACACAAAAAAGACTCCAAAAAAGAGACTTCTCAACAGTTGAGATTCTCCGCCTTGTAGGATCTTCAATTAACCTATTACTTTCTTCCATTAATTATCTCCTCTTTTAGCAAATCCATAATAGCGCTTTTATAAATAAAAGTCAAGAATATTAAATGTTATTGCATTTTAAACAGTGATTAACGAATTTTAAGTTTTTTCCTTTCAATTAAAATGAACTTAGGATTCTTTTCGTGAAACTTGATTTTGGCAATTAAGAAATACTCCAATTCATTTAATATTTGATAAAGCATCGCTCTCGTTTCAAATTCCTCTCTTGTTTTAGGCAAAGCAGTTGTTTTAAAAAAGTGTTTAAAATCAAGAAGTTTTTCAAGTTGTTCAGTCGCTTTATCAAAATAACCAATATCAAAACTTAACTGCTCAATGAATTCCGCAATTTGCATAATATATTGATGCTCAACAACAAACTTTAAGGCATGTTGATAAATATGATTAACATGAGTAATTTGAACTTTTCGCATCTCTAAATAAGATAAGTATTGATGGCCATCTTGAAATAGTAAATCTTTATCTAGTAAAATGGCCTGTTCATAGGTTTTATCAAACACTTTAATTATTTCCTCAGATTGCACAAGAGCATTTTCTTTTGTCGTTTCTCGTTTTAAAAACTTCGCTATTAAAATAAGATGTTCTTTGAGATGATTATCGATTTCATCAAGATATTTTTTAAATTCTTTTTCAGCTGTTTGTGGATAAACTAAATCGAAAATTAGAACTACAATAATTGCAATTGCCATAATTGAAAACTCATTTAACAACATCAGCCACGAAAACTCCTTTTCAGCTAGGAGATGGGAGACTAAAACTAAAACAGGAACTATCCCGACTTCTAGTTTTAAAACAAATGAAAAATAAGCAAAAATGAAAATAAAAATACTAAAAACCCAAAACTCATAACCTAAGACTAAAAACATCACTGTTGCAAGTGCAAGTCCTAATACGGTATCAAGAATCCTTTTAATTGCGATATTATAAGCATCTTTTTTAGTAAGTTGAGTCGATAAAACCGCAAGTATTCCGGCAGTTATCCAATATTCCAACCCCAAAACTTTAGCAATTAAACTTGTTATAAGGGCTGTAAGTCCCATTTTTATTATTGTGTTAATTATGCGCAAATTAACCACCTCATTTTTCTTTATAAAATCGCGTTATTTTTCTTAATAACATCTTTTTGTTAAAAAGATTAATCGGCTTTCACATATTATAACAAAAAGATTAAGATATTAAAAATAATAAAAAATATATTTTTCTTTCTTTTATCTATTGAATATTATTTATATTAATATATAATAATGGCAGCGTGCCTTTGAAAGGAGTAAATATGACACTTGTAATATTTTTAATCACAATCTTTTTTATGGTTTTATCTTTAATCTTTTTCCCAAAGATAAAATTGTTTAAATTCGAGCTTCACACTCACTGGATTATTATTAGTTTAGGTGCGATTTCACTGCTTATCTTAAACTATGTTGATTTAGATACCTTAAAAGCAATCTTAACCGAAAAATCGCAAATGAACGCTCTTAAATTAATAACTCTTTTCATTTCAATGACTGTGCTCGCCATATTTTTAGATGAAATTGGTTTTTTCAGTATGCTTTCGATTTGGCTGATGAAAAAGGTAAAAAATAATCAAAAAATTATGTTTGCTTTACTCTATTTCAGCATTGGCTTTATTACGATGTTCGTCAGCAATGATGTCATTATTTTAACCCTTACTCCGTTAATGATCTATTTCGCAACTAATGCTAAGATTAACCCAATGCCCTATCTTTTTGGAATTTTAGTCTCCGGTAATGTCTTTAGTGTTACCCTTTTAATTAGCAATACAACTAACATCTATTTAGCTGCCAAACAAGGAATCGATTTTTTAAGTTTTCTAAAAGTGATGTGGCTTCCTGGCTTAACTGCTGGTGTTACCGGCTATTTAATTATCGCTTTTATTTTCCGCAAGTCGCTCTCTGAGCCGATGACTAAATTTGATCAAGAAATACCTAAAGTTGATCGCGGTTCACTATTGATTGGACTTTCACATCTTTTAGTTGCCCTAATCTTACTTGTAATCTCAAATGTAATTAATCTTGAAATGTGGTTAATAACTTTAGTTGCTGCAATCTCACTTCTCATTACAAGCTTTATTTATTTAAAAGCCCGTAAAAAATCTCTTGAGCCTTTAAAAAATTCATTGATTAAATCTCCGTGGTCGTTTGCCCCTTTAATCTTTTCCATGTATGTCTTAGTTGAGGGTTTGAGAATCGGTGGTATTACGGATAGTTTCGGCCAATTTTTAGCGAAGTTTGATCCTATTTTAGGTTATGGTATCACTAGTTTTATAGCAACTAATTTAATGAACAATTTACCGATGAGTATGTTCTATGAATTAACCTTATCTAGTATTCCAGCAAACATGCAATTAAAGGCGATTTATGCAGTAGTTATTTCCTCAAATGTTGGTGTGCTGCTAACTCCCCTCGGTTCTCTTTCAGGTTTGATGTGGTTTGAACTCTTAGAACAACACGGTGTTAAACTAAAAGTCACTTATTATATTAAAAATCTCTTTTTACTCAGCATTATTGTCCTTTTTGCAACTCTATTTGCTCTTTGGATAGTTATTTAGGAGGTGAACATATGAAATGCCCTAGTTGTGGTTTTTTATACACTTATGAACAAGATGGAATGCAAGTCTGCCCTGTCTGTCAACATCAGTGGAATCCTTATTTGGAAGAAGAAAAATTTATTTTAGATGTTAATGGCAACAAACTTTTTTCTGGTGATAGTGTAATCGTAATTAAAGATTTAAAGGTTAAAGGTGCTAAAAACCCTCTAAAACAAGGCACTAAAGTTGATAACATTAGAATCATTGATGGCGACCATAATATCGAATGCCGGATTGCTGGCTTTGGCCAAATGCAACTAAAATCTGAATTTGTTAAAAAGGCATAATTGATGGTTAAAAATCTCTCGGTTGTCTTTAAGATTCACAATAAAAAACCAACAGTCTTTCTTGCTGCTGGTTATTTTTTTTTCTTACTCTTGTAGTTTCTGAATAAACTTTTTGAAATCTTAAATCAACTTCTGCTTTAAAAAATTTAGCTCACTAGTGCAATCTATAATTTAAGAAAGTAACTCAGTCATTCATTTAATTCATAAATTAGACTAATCGTGTAGTTCTCATCCATCTTCGCTAAATAATTGCCATACAAAAACACAGGAGTGTTATCATCTAAATAAGCAATAAAGTGTTTTGTTAATAGATAACCTTGATAATATCGCGCATTATAAATATTACACGCATATAATAAATAACTTTTTTCCACTAACGGTTTCACTTTAATGGTTTTTTCAATTATTTCAGCAAGTAATTTTTCATCTTCATTAAGTATTTCACTAAAAACATCTTGGTATTTGGGTTTCTTTATTTTAACTTCGTCTGTTAATAATTGTTCCATATATGTGGCTTGTCCTTGAAAAATTGATTCAGCAAATGAAATCTCGTTTGTTTTAAGAATCTTTAAAATAATTGCCCCAATATTATAAGAAATAATTCGGATTGGGATAAATTGTTGGCAATTTGTGATTTTTTGCACGACTTTTTCTAATTGTTTAGCCCCTTTTTCTTGATTTAATTGAGACAACGCCTGAAGTTCAACATAAAGGGCTGTACCCTCAATTACTTCAACCTTAGTTTCATATTCAAAATTAAATGGATTAAGTGATTTCCGGTAAGCTCGATAAGCCAAAAACAAATCAAAGGTTGTCTGATCGAATGTTTCTAGTAAAGCTGCAAGCAACTTATTTTCAACAATTTTAAGATTTAAATTAGTTGCCGAATATTGATATTTGACAATTGCTTCCATTTCATTGGGAAATCGCGATTCCTTTTGACTCTTCTGATAAGCATGAAACATTTCATGGACTATTTTCGCAGTCAAAACGTCTAAATCATGGTCTTGTTCCGTTACTTGCCAAATCGCAATCTGCTCACCTGCATATTCAATTGAGGTATTGCCAACAAATTGGTTGGTTTTTGCAAAAGTTTTTCCTTTAAAGAACACCGCATCATCAGTATATAATGCAAATTGAAAAGGTTTAAAACCATTCCATAATTTATTAAAATCCAACAGTTTTATCCGACTAGATATTGCTTTGTGGATTTTTGATAAATTTATGTTTTTTTTCATTTTATAATCTCCATTTCTAAATATTTAAAATTATCGTATTAAAACATTCGCTTTTTAAGGCCTTTAACACTTCATCTGTCAGCTCGCAGGTACTCATTCAAAGCTTTAAATCGTAAATTGCAACTTTTCGTGAAGGAACTAAAATCCGTTTTGCTTAATAACAAATTGAATAAAATTAGGTGGTTCATTATCTAAACTTAAAAATGAAACAACACTTTCTTCGCTATTGTTACTTTTAGGAATAAGATCAAAAATCATTGTTACCATATTTAACATAGATAAACTATCATAAAAACTATAGTCTAAACCAACTTGTGGTAAAGCTAATGCTTCATTCATCTGAACAAATCCTAAAACTAATTGATCAATTGGTCTTATGCCATTTTCTTTAATGTATAAGTCTTTTAATTGGTTAATTTCATTTATATCACCAAAATCAACGCTACCAATTAACATACCAATTAACTCAAGAGCAGGAATTAATCCCGGATTATCACCAGAGCCAGCAACAAGCTGCTGATATAAGTCTTCAATTAAACCTTTTGACAAAATATTAAAAACATCTAAAGCTAAATCCTGTTCTAAGTTTGTTGTAAAATCAACTAAATAATTATGTAACTTTAAGACTTCATTAACAAATCCAGTAAAGGCATTAACTAAGTCAGTAACAAGTTCAATGTTATTCGCTAAACCTTCTAAGTCGCTTGGCAAAAAAATCATTCCTTTGATTAAAGTTTGAAACTTAGATTTTATTAAATTATTTAATTGACCAATAATAGTAAATTGTTCATTAATTATAGTTTTGTTTTCAACAATTAAATCAATTGTTAAAGGTCCTAAATCATTAATAACATTAAAGGCGAGTTTAATATCATTTAAATGATCAATGATTTCAACAAAGTTTTTATAAATATTAGGGTATTTCGTTAAATCATTTATACTATCTTTTAATGCATCTAAACTAGTTATAAGAACCGTATGATGATCAGTCAAATCGTGAATTGTAGCGATAATTAAATTGCTGAAGTTTTGGTATTTAGAAACATATTGTTCCCGATTTTCAATGCCTGTGTATTTAATAGAATTACTTGGTAAATTAATACCAGTTCTAAATGTAAAGCTATTTAGTTCAGTTATTAATACATCAAGCTCGTTTAGTTGATTATTACCAACTAATTGTTCAAACATACTTATACTATCAAAAAGTTGGTCAGTCATAACTTTAGCATTATTAAATTCATTTAAAATTAAATCAAGCCCATCACCAACATCACTAATTGCACCTAAACCTAAACCGTCTAAATCAAAATCTAAAAATGAATCCATCATATCATCAATATTAAATGGTGAATAAGTAGCTTCAATACCAGAGAAAGAGAAATTAGTACTGCTTAAAGTAATGCTAATTGTTTCGCTAGTATTAGGCATTACCATATAAATTAAATTCAATGTTTGACCAACCATCATTTTACTCATTGTCTTGCCTGAATCAATAACTTTATTGTAGGACGTATTGATAGGTACTTGAATTTGTGCTGCATAATTATCTTTAAAATAACTCTGTGCCTGAGAATTAGCATTTACTTCAATTATAATTTCAACTTCGCCACTAGCATTTTTCAAAGTATTATAACTGACAGTGTTACCATTTAATTTATATTTGAACTCCAACTTAAATGGCAAGCTATTTTGATAACCTGCTGTTTTCAAAGATAAAATGTAATTTAAACTATTATAATCTTTTAAGGAAGGGATTAAGGCATAATCATCTTCAATTAAGATTTCTGAATCTCCTGAAGTAATATGTAAATGATTACTTTCATTAAAATCTCCATATTCTTTGTAGTAAGCAAAAGTGGTATCACTAATTTTATTAGATGCTTGCATACTAGACACTTCGCCTGATTCTAATAAATTAACATAAATCATTTCATCTTTACTTACTTCTAAAATTTCAGTTGGTAATTCTGGTTCTTCTGGTAATTCATCATTATTGTTGTTATTACAAGCAACTAAAACTAAAGAAAAGAGTAAGGTTAGAATTAAAATTTTAAGTTTTTTCATTTTTTTTACCTCCAATTGTCGTTTTGAGAATAATTTTATCAAACGTTACTAATAGTGCTGGTAAGATAAATAAAACTAAAAGTCCAGAAAGCAGTGCACCTCTACCAATTAGAGCACCAATTTCTTTAACTATAAATAGTTTAGAGATTAACATTACTACAAAGCCTGCAGCCGATAATACTAATGAACTAGTTATAATTGTGCCAAAAGCTTTTTGCATCGCCATTGTAATAGCCTTTTCTTTATCATGCTCTTTCCTAAACTCAACATATCTACTAGTAAGTAAAACGGCATAATCGATGGTCGCACCTAATTGTAAACTAGAAACAACTAAATAGCCAATATAAACTAATTTGTTACCCAAGAAAAAGGTTACCGACATATTTATCCAAATAGAAATTTGAATAAGTAAAACTAAAATAATAGGTGTAGTCGGATTTCTAAAAACAATTCCAATTACTAAAGCAATCAAAAAAGCAGAAAGAAGTTGAACCCAAATTCCATCAGCATTAACTGATGCTTTAATTTCATCAATAGCAATTGGTAACCCAATAAAATAAGCATCTTCTCCTAATGTCTCTTTTGTTAGCAACTTAATTTCATCACTAACCTCAAACATTCGTTCATTTTCTTCAAGTAAATCTAAATACACAATAATCCGCGAATAATTTTCACCTTTGAATTGTTCTAAAGCCTCCACTGGAATAATGTTTTCGGGTATTGTCGGATCAACGCTAGTTACCAAACTTTGAATTTGTGTTACTTCAGCGATTAAATTCAGCTTTTCAGTTAAAATAATTGCTTTTTGCTTATCATTATTATTATAAAGTATTAAAACAGGCTGGAAAACTCCAAAATCCTCAGTAATTTTTATTTCATCATTATAGACAACATCAGTGTCATCTTCAATAACGCCATCGCCATATAAATAAGAAACATTTGTTTGAAAGTAAAATGCAGCTCCACCAATTAAAACAATTAAAATCGTTAGCGGCATTTTAAATTTAAATAAAAATTTATTAATACGAGAAAATTTAGCTTTTTCACGTTTTCTTTTTAATTTGAATATAATTTTATCAGTAAATGTAATTAGAACTGGTAAAAATGTCAATGTTACTATATAGCTAACAAGTATTGCTTTTGCAAGTGAAACACCGATATCAAAGCCGATTTTATATTGCATTATAGTAAGTGCTAAAAAACCAAAGATAGTAGTAAGAGCAGATGCTGTTATACTACTGAAAGCTGCTTTTGTACTATCGATAATGCTTGTTTTTACGTCTTTTCCAGTTTCGCGTTCTTCATAATACCTGTGAATTAAAAACAGTGAGAAATCAAGACTCATTGCCATTTGCAAAACACTAGCAATCGCGATTGTAATATAAGAAACATTAGGTAAAAGCACATTAGTTCCCATATTAATTAATATAGCTACACCCATAGTTGCTAAAACAAGTACTGGTTCAAACCAAGATTGTGCTGCTAAAAACAATATTAAAACTGCAAAAGGAACAGCAACTATAAAAATCCAAATCATTTCACTTTCAACTTTTTCTCGAGATGAAATATTAGTTATAGGTGTACCGCGAAAACTAGCTTCAATTTTTTTTTCTTTTAACAAGTTTTGAATAGTTTTAATATCTTCGCCCACATCTAAAGAATAATCATCTTTATTAAATTCAATTGTAAAAAGTAATTTACCATTTTTGTACATCTCGTTTTTAATTTCGTTTGGAATATTTTCAACAGGGACAGTTATATCAGTTAGAGTTCCAAGCCAAACGACAGATTTAATCGTTTCTAAATCACTTATTTCATTAACAAATGTTTGTGCATTAGCGATGTTTAAATTATTGGTCATAATTTGTATCATTGAGTTTTCTCCAAACTCATCAGCCATAACTTCAAGTGATTGTTTGGTGTTAGAAGAACTAGGTAAATATTCTTTCATATCATAATTAATGGTAGCTTTATTAATAAAAAGTGCTGCTAAAACTCCAATTATTAAATAGATTGCTAATGTAATAATTCGACCGCTTTTGTTAAAAATGATTTTCATATAGTCTTCCTTCCTAAACGTGAGTTTTAAATGCGCGTTTGAAATGGTTATTTACATTATATGTGTAATGTGATAAAATATCACCATAAACATAGTTTGAAAATTGATTTAAAATACCATTTGAAAAGAGAAGATATGATGAAAAAAGTTTATACTGAAACTGAAAACGCCATTATAAAGGCAACAAAAGAGATTTTGGGTGAAAAAGGCAATGCGACAATAAAAGAAATTTCAAAACGAGCCTATGTGAACATTGCGGCTATTAACTATCACTTTGGCTCTAAAGACGAATTAATAAGTATTATTATTGAAGACGTAATTGGCGATTTACAAAATGAAATAATTGTTGAACTTTTAGAAAACGATATTCACTTAGAGGATTTTGAAGAATCGATGAATAAATTGTTTAACATTATGTTTTCCTTTGCTGAAAGAAATGCAGGAATAATTAATTATTCATTTTTGCAAATGGCTACTCAAAGTAAAGCAACTAATATTTTAGTTGAGCTTTTTATTATTGATGAAGATTTTATAGAGATGATAATGTCTTTATTAAGAAGAACACTTCCTGAAGCTAATGACGAAACGCTTTTTTCTAAATACATTATTTTATTCTCATCTTTTGTCGTGCCATTTTTCTTGAGTTTTAGTGGTTGGCATGGTCTCTTTGAAGATGATAAAGAGAATGAAAACTTCTTAAAAAATCATCGTGAGACATATTTAAGAGAAATTAAGAAAGTATTATTTACTTAAGTGCATGAGAATTTTAGTTACATCTTTTGGGCCCTTTCGTAATAATGATATTAAATTATTTAAAAACTATTAAAAAAGGATAATGTATATTCGACTAATACTATAATCATAAATAGAGTATACAAGAAAAACAATGGATTCTTCTTCTTTGAATCCTAAGACAAATTTATTAAAATAATAATGCATAGATAAATCTCCTTTACTAACGGTGTTACTTATATTGTAGATTCATCTATGTTTTTTCATCAAGTAGCCCTTAATACAATTACAGCCCCTTTAAATAATCGATTGTTTTACGATGTGTTAAATGTTTTTCATCAATTAACCACACTGCTGTATCATATAATGTTTCTGATATACTTCTTGGATTATACTCGATTACGCTTTTAATTTTCTCATTGCTAAAATTACTATTTGATTGTAAAGTATACAATGAATATTTAGTAAATAGTGGCGGTTTTCCTTTGATTTTATAATAACATTCAATTATTGGAGTTAACATTCTAACAAACTTATTCGCAAATACAGCTATTCTTCTTTTTCTTCCACTTAATGTTCTAAGATTTTGGAAAAAATCTTTTAAACTAACATAATGGCCAGATAAAATATATGTTCCAGTTATTTTATTTTCAGCAAGTTGATAAATTGCACTTACGACATCTCTTACGTCTACAAAATCATATCCTCCAGTAACTCTAGAGCCTAAGGTTCTGTTTAAATATTTTTCTATTAATTTTGTCATATGGCCTTTATTGTAGTCATAAGGTCCAATAATACCTGAAGGATGAACAATTGTAATCGGATAGCCTTCATTTAATTTTTTAATAACATATTTTGTTGCTTCAGCTTTTGTTTTAGCATATGCACCAACAACTAATGAAGAGTCGAAAGTTTCTGTTTCCGTTATTAAGCCTTTGTTTTTTTCTTCTTTTATTGCATGAACTGAGGAACTATATACTATATGATCAACTTTTTTTTCTATAGCTATGTCGATAACATTTTTTGTACCGTTAACATTTACTTCAACTAGTCTATCATCGACCTTATTGTTAATGTTTATAATCCCTGCTAAATGTATTAAAGTAATTTTTTCATTGTCCGTTTCAAACAGTGGATAAATAGAACTTTTGTCTGTAATATCACCATAAATGATTTCTATATTAAAATTATCTAATATTGTTGTATTATCGTTGGGTAAAACAAAAGCTCTTATTTTTTTATTCTTTTCAGCTAATTTTTTTATTAAATTATATCCTACATGCCCTGTGGCACCTGTCACTGCATAAATCACATCAATTCCTCCTTTTTAAATTATTTAATATCATTTTATAAATGGCACAACTTTACAAGCAAACTTGCTATTACTTCAATAGTAGTATCAACAATCATAAATTCTAAAAACTTTTTAAAAGATAAAATTACCAGTTTTAAACTTTCTGTGTTTTTTAATCTAAGATTTCTTACATGATTTGCAATAATATCTCTGCCATGTTTAACAATTGATTCAATAGTGTCACATAGTGGATAAAAATTATTTTTTTCGACATATATACGTTCCTTAGAATGCAAAAGCGAGTATTTTATCCTTGAATTGTTTAGCGATGTTTCTTGGGATAGAATATTCGCTTTTATAGTTTCTTTCTTGAAATTGCTTGGCATATATATTATAA
>JAAYKO010000022.1 GCA_012522345.1 Acholeplasmataceae bacterium
CCATCACCGCCAACAACTCCATCTAGTTTATAAGTAGCAAAAATCTTTAGGGTAGCAAAACAAAATAGTGTATGGATTTCCTGCACCAAAAGTTTATAAGTAGCAAAAATCTTTAGGGTAGCAAAACCTCAAAAATAGTATACCATATTTTTGACTTTTTGCCTATATTTATAGGTTTTCTCTTAAAAATGTTGTGATTTTATTATCTTTTTTAGTTAAAAAATCGTTTAGATGCTTGTCAAGCTCTTCTAATGTCGTAATGGCGCCATATTCTAACATTATTTTGTTGTATAATTCTACATCATCTGAAAAAGAAGTAATTTCATTGCCAAAATAGATTACTTTATCTCTTTCCACATCTATTGAATCGTGTTCATTTACAATAATGAAGTGAGCGTTTTCAATAGCTTCATTTAATTCAACTATAATATCTTTTTGAATAAATGGTAAATATACTATGAAAATATAGTTTTTCAGTTTATTAATTTTGGCTATTGTTTTTGCAATTTTAATTTGAAATAACATTATTTCTTTATATTCTAAATTATAGCCCGTTGCTAGAAATTCTTCTTTTATTAAGTTTAACTCTAGTAATTTGATGATGTTTTTTAAGGACAATTCAGCTACTTTCGCTTCAATGGAAATCCCAAAGTTTTCAAAAATAATCTTCTCTGTTATAATCTCATTCAACTCTGCAAATAAGATATTTATTGTTGAAACTATTTCTTCGTATTCAATATCTGTTAAAGCTGATTCAAAATACTTTAACATTAACGACTTAGAACGCAGTTTAAATTCGTTTTCAATACTGAAGTTAGAACTAATTTCATAATATTTCCATTTTTTTAAATCTAATTGTTGGTTGTCAATCATAATATTGGTTGTTTTTAAAAGTTCATGTTCATATTCTGATTGGTCAATCCGATAAAAATGCTTTTTTAATACTGAAATAAATTCATATTTTAAAGGATAATTCCATCCATAAAAATATGTTGCTTCATTTAGTGGAAAAGAAACAGTATTGTTTCCAGTCCGAATAGTCAATTTAATCATTTTAACTCCTCATAACACTGTTAGAACATCTCTAGTTATGACTTGTTCTTGTCGTGATATCCCTCCTAAAATGACTTCCATTCTTGCATATTGTTTTTCAGTAACTATCATAATCCTTATTTGTCCCTTTTTCGGCAATTCTCTTTTTAAAATTTTAACGTGGTTCTGCGCTGCATCACGATTAGCAAACAATTTTACATAAACTGAATATTGAATCATAATGTAACCTTTAGATATCAAATATTTTCTAAATATTGTATAAGTTCTTCTTTCGCGTTTTGTTTTGAAAGGCAAGTCGAAAAATAGCATTAATCTCATAAACTTATAACTCATTATAATTTATTTCCGGATGATTTAATTTTTCGATATCGCCTGTTGTTAAAAATGAAAGAATTGAATCTATATACATTGAAATGGTGTTAAAGATTGTGTGTTTAAACCCTTTAAAATACATATCTTTTGTCGTTTGTTCAATCAATTTCAAACGATGGTTTCTTAAAAAGAGTTTCTCTTTCAAAAGGTTTTTATAAACCCAAAAATCAATAACGGGTCTAAAAGGTTCAATTATATCATCACTTAAATTAAAATTGTTTGTTGGACTTTTATGAAATATTCCAATTGTCGTGTTAAGTCCTTTAGAAACTAAAGTTTTACTGATTTGCGCCCGTAAAACTGCATAACCGTAGTTTAAACCTGCATTAACTACATCATCGTTAAATCTTTTAAACTCACTACCGAAAATTCCTTGAAAATATTGTTTAGCAGCCAATCCTTCACGATTAGTTTTATCACTAAGTTCAACATCTGCCAAATATTTTTTCAAGTATTGAATCTCTTTTGCATGTTTGTTGATGTGCTTTAGCAAAAAAAGTTGATGTTTGATTTTCACTTTCACTATTTCTTGATGAATCATCGCTTTTCTAAATTCATCCCATGATAGTTGTTCTTTTAAACTATCAGCAGCTCTACTGTTACCGAAAATTGGGAATATTATTGTTTGTGGCAAATGATCAACGCCACATAAAACCACATTAACATTTGCTTTTGACAAAGCATTTAATAAATGAACAGATAATAAAATCTTATAGTTATCTACTATTAAAGAGTGGATATCATTGATTGGAACTAATATATCTTCATCTCTTCTGATGACTTTAATATTATCCAAATAAAGTGATAATTTATCCGACTCTTCAATGTATAAAACTCTCCAACTCATCTTTCCAAAAAAAGGAACCCGCAAACCTGCGAGTTCGATTTCGGGAAAATCCCTTGTTTTGCTAGATCCTTTAAGATCTTTGCTACTTATGCATCTATGCTACCTAGATGCATTGTAATCTTACCATATTATCTTACAAGTGTCAACTCTTCTTGTTTGATAATATTTACTCTTCCCGCAGGGGAAACAGCATATTTTTTAATTGATTCAGTTTTCGCCCCGATTGTTAGCAACAATCTTCTATCCTTATCGTGTTTTTTTATTGACTTTACTTCAATTATGTTTTTAATGTCGTTATTAGTTGCTATAAATCTATAGCGTATATAATCTTGATTTCTTTGTTTTATTTCAATTATTTCATTTCTATTAAAACTATATAGAAATTTATATTTTTCATCGATTTGTTTTTCTAATAGTTTATTTTGATACTCATCTTTATCAATGTAAAACCCTCTATTATCTTTCTTAAAACTGGCGTATGTAATTGTTACAAACCTGTATCTATTTTTATCATTTTTATAGACGTCTATTCGATATGGTGAGATTTGAAGCAGGACAATTCTTTTGTTTGTCTTCGTGTCCCTTGTAATATCGATATGACTTCCTAGTCTATTTGCCAAATATTTCAAGTTTGTGACATCTGGACCTTTGCCATGTTTCTTAATCTTTCCATGTTCATCTAAATATGCTTTCAATGGGAATTTTTCATGTTCATATTGCAAATATGCTTGCTTAATAATTTCAAATGTTTTTCTATCATGTTGATATACTAGCAACTTTTCTTTCTCATCGATAAGTATTTTTTCAAGTTTATCTTTATTTATTTCGTAAATGTTTGAGTATTTTTTTACAACATATTCTTCACCATTGAGCATCCGGGTTGAATAAATGGTTTGATCTGAAAAACTACGGTTTATTTTCCGGTCTATTTTCCAGGAAAATCTAACAACATCTTTACTAACATTCCCAACATTTTTAATAAACTTAATGAGTTCACTATCTTCTACTGGATCTACAGTAAAAGGCTCACCTTTCTTTTTTGAAAAAACATATGTTTCATGTTTTGATTTCTCTAAATCAAATAAATATTTAAATGTTCTTTGATTACTTAATCCCGCTATAATAAGCGCATCAATTGCATGATGCATATAATTATCCCGATTCTTTAAAAAGGGGTTTAATTCAAGATCTGCTTCTTTATTATCTCTTATCCAAAGTGTTCTTCCTATCGCTCTGAAAAGATCTGTTTGTTTACCTCTAATTGTATGGACAGTTGTATTAATTTTATTAGACTTAAAATAATTTTTAATCGTGGTCATCAAACTTCTAGCTGCATAGCTAGTGTCAACTAAATTGCGGTTAGTGAACTCTTCTAGAGAACTGTATTTTGTAATGTCTTCTTCATACAATAAATTTCTTCTTTTTGCAGCATTTTTTTGGTAATTGATGTTGCCCAGAACAATATCCTTAAATGCATTGTAGTTATTTATTGGATATTCTTTTCTCGCTTTTCCTGAAACAAAATAGCCAAAGGGAGTCGTATTGCCCTTAAGTTGATTAACCTCAGGAATTACTAAAACTTTGTTGCTATAACTATTATCTTGAGAAATACTCCTTGGGATTATATGATCAATTTCATAAGCTTTTGGATCTGTAATTAATTTTACAAAATTTAAATGTTTTCCGCTGTAAGCACATTTTGCTGATTGTTCTTCATATAATCTAATTTTTAAAATAGTTTGACCTGAGTAAACATCATCTCCCGAAAAACCAGCATCTTTTAATAATTCTAACGCACTTTCTTTTTGCTTTAAATAACGTTTCTGCATGTCTTGAATTCGTTTTCTTTCTTCTCTGGAGTTTTTTTCTCTAGTTGTTTCAATAACTATTCTTTTAAAATTTCCAAATTCTTTAATCAGTTCACTAATAACTCTTAATGCTTCACGGTGGGCTCTTCTTGCAACCGATGACAGAATTAATGTATTATCAAATTCAAGTTTTGCAACTTGAGTTTGATCTCTTTGTAAAGTGCTTGAAAGAATTTGTTGCTGATTTTGATTTGTCTTTAACATTTCTTCGTTTAGTTGGTAAATCGCCTTAAATGAAAAACCGTGATAACCTGTATACTTTGTTAAATCAGCAATTTCTTCGATTGCTTTTTGAGATGAGATGTATTCTTTTAGTGCTTCTTTTCTCTCTTCAATCACCTGGGTTTTAGTCAATATTTCAGCAATCTGATCTGCTAAACTATCTTCTAAAGTTAAATTGTTATTTTTAAAAATAGTTAACAATTCTCGATATATTTTGAAATCTGTTATTACCGGTTTTTCTTTAGTATCGATTCGAAAACCAATAACATCATCTATTGTAAAGCCAAACAACTTCAAAAAACCGTTGATGTTATCAGGTCTAAAACGGCCTTCTGTTTTAATTGTTTCTAGCGCTTTTTGTTTTTCTTGTTTTGTAAAATTGCGATTTTCTTCGCTAACTATCTTCATATTGTTTACATCATTTAAAAAGTTATGGAGAGTTGCTGAAAAACTTGATTTTGGAGCTCTAAACTCGTCCAAATAAACACTACATTTGCCTCTCATTAAATCAATTAAATTAAGCGGTTTTTTATTAATAATATTGCCATCTTTTAAAACAATATAATCTTTTTTTAAGTGTTTATAGGTAAATTGTTGCTTGAGATATCTTTTTTTCTCCTCATTTGTAAAGCTTTTTACTATTTTATCTCTAAGATCACTTTCTACATAACGCCATCTACCAAAGGGTGATGGACTTTTTTGAGAGCCAGGCCCTTCAGAAAAATGTCTTCTCCTTTCAATGATTTGGAGTGTTTTTTTGATAAAATCCTCATTAACTTTTTGATTTTTTAAAATTTGGTTTGCTTCTTTTAAGTAATCTTTAGTTCGAAATATATTTTCGTTATCACGAATTTTTCCGCTTTCTTCTAACTTTTCTAGTTGCAGTTCAACAACATATTTTTCTTTTAGCTGCTGATCATGTCTCGCTAAAACGGCTTTAGGATTAACACCATCCAAAGTTTCTTCGCCAGCAACCTCTAAACTTGAACCCCTTCGCTTTGCCAAATGAATTAAAGCAGCAGAAAGTTCTTTATTGCTAAGTTTCGTTGTTAAACCTTTCAAACGTGCTTCATAAGGATTAATATTAGTGTAATCTTCACTATAAAATTTGTGTTCGATTAACAAATCCCTCATATCTTTAATTCTAAGTTTACGTCTTGACTTTAATCGTCTTGCACCGCGAAAGGATCTTCTTTTAACGTTATCCCCTGAATCAAGCTCTTCAAAAAGTCTGACACCACTTGCTAAAATATTATCATAGCTATCAATAACGCCCCAACCGACAGATGAAACACCGATATCGATTCCTAAAATTTTTTCTGACATTTTTAACACTTCCTTTATGCATATATCTTATTTTATCATAATTTAATTAATTTACAAAAACGCTTTTATAAAACCATTTATTTTATTAAAAAGCTTCAAGAAATTGTCTGAATTAAGATTTTAACTAAGTTTTTTTAATTTTTCTCTCAAAGCCAGAACTTTGTTTTGCGAATGGTTTGCATTTTAGTTAATTATAAAATATAATATCATTGGAAAATTTAAGGAGTTATTTGTTATGAAAAGAATTTTTGGATTATTAATTTTAATTAGTAGTAGCCTTGGGCTTTTCTCTTGTGGTTCAGAAAAAAAGGCTGCTATTGTTACAACCCTATATCCTCATTATGATATCGCAAGAGAAATCGTGAAAGACAAGCTTTCTGTCGCTTTAATAACACCCTTTGGCAGTGAAGTTCATGATTATTCGCCGACACCTAAAGATGTCGTGATGATCAATAAATCAAAATTGTTTATTTATACAAGTGATGAGTTAGAGGTTTGGGTAAATGGCTTGGTTAATTTAGAAATTAATCTTATTAATTTGAGTGAAAAAGTTACAATTGAGTCAACCGATTTAGCCACTATTATTCATTATTGGACAGATCCATTTGTCTTTCTTGAGATGATTGCTATCATTGAAGCTGAAATTATTAAAATCGATCCTTTAAATGAAGAATTTTATCAAGCTAATGCTAGTTCTTATCGTGATGAAATTTTAGGGATTCATAATGATTTGAGTGCTTTTTTAAGTAGTTTTTCCGTCTCGACAATCTATTTTGCGGGTCATAATGCTCTTGGGGGCTTTGCTGGAAGATATAACTTGACTATCGAATCGTTAATTGAAGATTATAAGCCTGATGCTGAGCAAACTATTAAAGATTTAGAAAATTTAATCGCTAAGTTAAAACAGACTAATAGTAAATTTTTGTTTATCGAAGAGTTAGTTGAACCAAGAGTTGCGACCACAATTCAAAGAGAACTCGCTAATAGTGGTCTTGAAATTGAACTTTTAGAATTACACGGTTATCATAATATTACTAAAAAACAAAACAAAGAGGGGGTGCGTTATGCAGACTTATTCCGCCAAAACTACGAAAACATTAAACGAGCCTTTAATTGAATTTAATAATGCAACTGTTACTTTTGGTTCTTTGGTTGCTTTAAAAGATATTTCCTTTACAATTGACAAAAATGATTTTATTTATATTATTGGCCCTAATGGTGCCGGTAAATCAACTTTAGTTAAACTCCTTGCAGGACTTGTTAAACCGACTTCAGGAAGCGTTGTTAGAAGAGATAGTAGATGTGGTTACTTACCTCAGATGTTAAGTCAAAAACTTAATTTCCCAATTACAGTAAATGAAGTTATTTATTCAGGTTTCCCTAAACAAAAACTAATTATTCCAAAAGAGGTTAAGAAAAAAATCAATCTTTGGCTAAAACAGATGAAAATCGAAAATCTTGGTAAAAAAATGATGAGCAATCTCTCTGGTGGTCAACAACAGCGAGTTTTACTAATTAGAGCTCTTATTACTAACCCAGATTTATTAATTCTCGATGAACCAACAAGTGCTCTTGATCCTGAATTTAGAGATTTCTTTTATGATTTTATTTCAAATATTCACAACCAAGGAACAACTATTTTATTTGTCACTCATGACTTACATAAACCTCTAGCAGACAATGTTAAAATTTTAGACATTGATCAGGAGATTAAATTTTATGGTTGCTTAAAGGACTTTCATCAAAGAGGTGAGACTGATGTTTGATTTTTTTAATCACACTTTTATGATTTACGCTTTAATTTTAGGCTTAAGTTTAGGTCTTGCTGCAGCATTGATAAGTCCTTTTTTAGTTTTAAATCACCAATCAATGATTGCTGATGGCTTAAGTCATGTTGCTTTTGCGGGAATTATTTTTGGACTGCTGCTCTTTGACGAACCGATTTATTTTGCCTTACCTTTTGTAATTGGTGCAGCTTTTCTAATCACTTATTTAGGCAATTTAAAGATGATCAGTCATGATGCTTCAATTGGAGTTGTCTCTGCTTTTTCACTTGCAATCGGTTTAATCGCGGTTACCCTTTCTAGTGGCTTTAATCGTTCAATTGAATCGCTTCTTGTCGGCAGCATTTTGACTGTTACTCTTTTTGATGTTTTATTTTCAGTTGGTTTGTTTCTATTAATTTTAAGTTTTGTTTTAATCTTTTACCGACCTTTACTCTCAATTACTTATGATTCATCTTATGCAAAAATAAAAGGGATTAAATATAATTTTCTCCGTTATGGCCTTTCGGCGATTACTGCTGCTTTTATTGTCATCGGCATTAGATCAACAGGAATGCTTTTAATTTCAGCTTTTATTATCTTTCCCTCTTTAATTGCCAGTCAATTCGCTAAAAGTTTTCGGCAAACAATTACTTTTGGACTTATTTTATCTCTAATAACTATTTTTATAGGAATTACTTTTGCTTATCACTTAGATATTCCTGTCGGCTCATCGATCGTTGTAATTTATACAGTTATTTTAATTGCTGCGATTGGTTTTAGAAAAATACTTAAGGAGGCATAAAAATGAGATTAACAAAAAACCGCAAAGTTATCTTAAACCTTTTAGAAAAACAAAAGCGCCCTTTAAGCGCTCAGTTAATCTATGATTTATTGCCTGAAAAGACAATGGATTTATCGACAATTTATCGCGGTTTAGAAAAACTTTATGAACATAACATACTAGCTAAAAGCACTTTAAACCAAACTGCCTATTATTATCTCAATAAAAAGGATCACTTTCATTATATGCTCTGTTTAGGTTGCCAAAAAATGATTAAACTCGATTGTTATTTAGAACATTTTGTTGCTGAGTTGGAAAAAACTGATAATCTTAAGATTGTTAGTCACGATTTAACATTTTACGGTTATTGTAGTAATTGCCAATAGAACCACTCCGGTGGTTTTATTTTTCTTTATAGTCGCGGAGCCGTTTCAATTCTTTTGTTATTGCGACAACTTGAAATGCAACAAAAATCCACATCAATAAAATTAGCGAACCAAAAACGTAGACTACCGCAATCGGTTTATGGAAAAAAATTAAAAACACCCCTAAAATAACTGTGTTAATACTTGTCATCACTAAAAAATAAACTCGTTTTGATTTATAATATTTAATTAACTCATTTCGGTTTTTCATCTTTTTTCCTCTGCTCTTTGTCAACAATCATTATATCATTTATTTTTTGCTTCAAACTTTTATTTTAAAAAAGATGCTATTTTTGCATCTTTTTAGTTGCTAAATAATTTTGTTGATGATAGCTTTTTAAGATTTCACTAAACTCTAAAATAGGACCGACGACCTCGACATCTCGGATAACTTCTTGGATTGGAAGTGGCTTGACTCTTGGTACTGGGGCACCAACTTCTTTTAACCATTTCATTAACTGACTCGCTGAAGCAACATACACAATTTTTCCCAATCCTACCCATCCGTGAGCTGCTGCGCACATTGGACAGTGTTCATTTGAAGTGTAAACTATCGCTTCTTTCCGTTCTTTTTCAGTGAGATTTTTTGCTGCCCAACGCGCAATTTCAAACTCAGGATGTCTAGTTTGATCCCCACTTGAAACTTCATTGTGACCTTCATATAAAATTTCTCCGCTCGCGGAAACTAAAAGTGAGCCAAACGGCTCATCTCCTTGATCAAGCGAAATTTTAGCCAATTCAACGCTTCTTCTAGCGAAAATTAAATCTTGTTTAGAAAGCATTATTAAAACCTCACTTTGCTAATAATATTTATTGGTCGGAATGACAGGATTTGAACCTGCGACCTCCTGGACCCCATCCAGGCGCGCTACCAAGCTACGCCACATTCCGTTATCTTTATTATACCAAAATTCCAAATCTTTTGCAGCGATTTGCGATTTATCAGAATTTTAAAAAGAGAACTTTATTCTTCGTTTTAGCTGACATTAAATTCTTTATTAATTCATTTAATCGCTTTTACGCGATGAGAAAACTTTTCGCTTAAAACATTTTCAGCAATATTGTGGGTATGATCACCGATCCGTTCAAGATTGGAGAGAATATCGACATAATAGCTAGTGCCATTTTCTTTATTATTATCTCTAATTCGCATTATATGGTTATTGCGGTATTTTTTAACTAGTTTATTTAATTCAAATTCTTGTTCTTCGACAGCCTTAGCGAGCTGTTGATTATTAGTAAAATATGATTCTAAACTATTTTCAAGTTGTGCTCTAACAATTTCAAATAAGTGCTTAAACTCTTGTTCTGCATCTTGGTTTAATTCTAGTTTTTGAGTCTTGCGTTCTTCAAAGAACTCAATGATGTTCTCAAGATGATCACCAATCCGTTCTAAATCCGTTATCGTATCGATATCTTTAGCAACTCTTAACATTTGCCTTTTATTCAAGTCTTTAGAACCTATTTCAACTAAATAGTTATGAATTTTAACATCGAGACTATTTAAAATTTCTTCACTCTGAAAGGCTAATTTATAAGCTTTTTCATTATTTTCAAAACTAAAACGATAAGCATACTCAAGCATTCCTTTTGTCACATTTCCCATGTCAACGATTGCTTTTTTAGCATTTTCAAGTGCCAAATCAGGTGCTGATTTTAAAAGTAGTTTATCTAATATTACATCATCAGAAATAATATCATCTTTGGCTGGGATAATTTTGTTAACAAGCCAAACAATTTGTTTAACAAACCAAAATAAAATCAAAACAGTTCCAATATTGAAAAAAACGTGGACTAAAGAAATTGTAAACTTACTATTTAAATAATCAATTCTTAAAAGCGTTGATATCCAAATAATAAAATTTGTGTATGGTTTGATAAAAATAAAAAACAAAATCGCTCCAATTGTATTAAATAAAACGTGAACAAGTGCAGTTTTCTTAGCACTTAGACTGCCGCCTGAAGCAGCCATTACTGAAGTGACTGTTGTTCCGATGTTGTCCCCAAGAACAATCGATGTTGCGCCAATTAATGACATTGTACCGGTTGAATAAATTTGTTGGAGAATTCCAATTGTTGCGCTGGATGATTGAATAACTGCAGTCGTTAAAACTCCAACTAAAAGTCCCAAAAGTGGTTTGTCGCCAAGACTTTGTAAAAAGTTTAAAAACTGAGGTAATGTTGATAATTCTTCAAGAGCACCGCCCATTAAGTTTAGACCAAAGAAAAGCATCCCAAATCCCAATAAAACGCGACCAAAATACTGAACTTTTTTCCGCTTAACAAAAAAGATTAAAATTGCGCCAACAAAAATAATTGGTAATGAATAGTTTCCAATATTTAAACTAATTAAAATTGAGCTTGTTGTCGTTCCGATGTTTGCCCCAAAAATAACTCCTACCGCCTGTGGCAAGGTCATTAAACCAGCACTTACAAGTCCTACGACAAGTGCACTTGTAGCTGCTGAAGACTGAATTAGTGCGGTCAATAAAATACCCACCAAAATTCCTTTAAAGGGAGTATTAGTAGTCTTTTCAACAAAAAGTTTTAGTTTTGAACCAGCAATCTTTTTTAAAGAATCGCTCATTACATTGATTCCAAAAAGAAAGATTCCAATGCCTCCCACTACGGCAAAGATTGTTGATTTCCAATCGATTGATGCTAGTATTATCGGTACCATTTTTACTCCTTGTTGCTAAAGCATTAATTCACTTTACTATACCAAAAAATGCGCTTAAAAACAAGATTCTTTAGCAATTATTCTAACCTTTAGCTATTAAAGCGTTTTCACACTAAAACTTGCCATTAATAGTCAAAATAATTTAAAATAAATGCAATTAAAACAAATAATTAATTATCTTCTAAACTAACTTATTTCAATAACTTTAGCTTCTTCATATTGAGTTCTAGCGGATTTTTCTTCTGCTGGATAACCGAGATGAATTAAAGCTAAAGGCACAATCTCATCTGTTAAATTTAAAATCTTTCTAATAGCTTGTTCGCGTTCTTTTCGGGGATAAATTCCACACCAGCAACTACCGAGCCCAAGTTCGGTCGCTAACAACAAGATATTTTGGACTGCTGCTGAGCAGTCTTGCTGCCAAAAGTCAGTTGTTTTCGATCTTTGACTTTCAAGATTTCCGGCAACCACAATAAGAAGTGGTGAATTATAGTCAAAAAAACTATAAACTTTTTTTAATTGCTCTTGGATTTCTTTATTTTTTACGACATAAAATAGCCAAGGTTTTTTATTGTTGGCGCTTGGTGCTGCCATTGCCGCTCTTAAAAGTTGCTCAATTTTCTCTTGACTAACCTCTTTGTTGGAGTATTTTCTAATTGTTCTTCGTTTGAGAATTGTGTGATAAACTGTCATCTTCGCCTCCTTTATAAGTATGGTTTGCTTTTGCCTTATTTTAACACAGTTTTAATGTTTTTTAACGTTGTTTTTTGAAAAAAAGAACAGATCTGTTAAAATTCTGTTCTTTTTAGTCTCGAAAATATTATTAGAGTAAATTTAAATAAATTGCAAAAAAATGAAGTATCGTCCCCGCTAAGACAAATAGATGCCAAACAAAATGATTGTATTTATATTTACTTAAGCCATAGAAAATAGTTCCAATTGTATAACTTATTCCTCCAGCCAAAATCCAATAAAATGCCGCTCTACTCGTTTGCCAAATTGGCCTAAAAACAACAATCCCGCTCCAACCTAAAATTATGTATAAAATAAAATGAATTGTTTTAAACTTTTTAAATTGAGCTCCTTTTAAAGTAATACCAGTAATAATTACTGCCCATTGAATAGCAATATAGACAATGTTAATTGGATATTTAAAAACTATCAAATAAATCGGCAAATAAGTTCCACCTATTAATAAATAGATACTCGAATGATCAAAACGATGAAAAACTTTTTTTGTTGTGCTTTCACTTCTAAAAGAATGATATAGGGTGCTCATTACATAAAGAATTATTGCGGTTGTCCCAAAGATTACCACTCCAACAATAGCTGCAGCAGTTTTCGCTTTGATAATCATTAAAATCATTCCTATTATACTTAAAAGTGCACCTGTCCCATGACTTATCGCATTTGCTAATTCTTCACCTAATGTTTGGTTTCGTTTGTTTGCCATAATTTTACCTCATTTTAACCTTCTAAAAATTAAACTCTAAAACTCATTATACAAGTTAAAAGCTTTTACAGCAATATATTTTGTATAAAAAACGCTACCACTTCTTAGTGTAGCGTCTTTTCTTAAACATTGAGATTATTCCTGCTTTTTTTTCCAAAGCTTAGTTGCACCAATAATCATCCCACAGGCAAATGCGATTGTTGCTCCAGCAAATAGTCCGATTAAAGTGTCAATCCAACCACCCTCCAAAAATGACTCTTTGCCACCACCAGCAATAAATCCAATCAATATTCCAAGTACGGATCCTGCAATCAATAAACTTACAAACAATATCCCAAAAGCAGTGAAATCAGAAATATGAAATTTTTGATAATATTCTTTGGCCTTTTTTTGAATCGTTACTAGTTTACTATCAAATTTTTGATGCCCAAGTTTTTCTTTTGCCACTTCAAAAGCTTCTTCTTCACTAAGGCCTTTAGCAACAAGTTCAGCCATTACATCAATAGTATATAATGTTAAATCATCTTCAACCTCTAACAAAGTTTTACTTTTTTGTTCAGCGCTTAATTTTCGTCTAAAGACTTTTGAGCCTTTTTCTAAATACTGGCTTTCTGCTTCCCTAAAATAATGTTTTGCTTGCTCTTTGGCAAATACCTTAATTTTTGTTTCAATCTCTTTACTTAAATTCATCAATCTTTCCTCCTTTTTGTAAATAGTTAACTCTTTTACTTAAAAAATCCCATTGTTTCCAAAAAAAACTGAGTTGTTCTCTTCCGCGAAAATTTAATGTGTAAAACTTTCGTGGCGGTCCCAGATCAGAGGGTCTTCTAACAACGTTTACTAAGCGGTTTTTCTCTAACCTTAAAAGTAAAGCATAAACGGTTGCTTCTGCTAAATCTGCAAAATCTAATTCCTTTAGTTGTTTCACAATTAAATAACCATATATTTCTTCGCGACTAATTATTTCTAAAACCAGTCCTTCTAAAATTCCTTTTAACATTTCACTTAAATTATCCAACATCTCACCCCCACTACTCTATTATGTTGACTACAACTACATAATAACATAGAGTAGTGGGAGTGTCAATACTTTTATTCAAAAAAAATAAAAAAAAGAGAAAACTCTCTTATTTTCCGTTTATCTCGCTTAATAAGGCGCTATTATCATTTTTAGGTGAATTGACCAACTTTGAAACTTTATACATTTTCATCCCTTCGCTCGGATAAGAAACTAGTAAATCTGTTAACGCTTTTGGGTCCTTTTTTGTTAAATTTAACCATTTCTTTTCACCCTCTTCATTTAAAATTACAGGCATTCGGTCATGAACGGGCTTTAAAAGATTGTTTGCTTCGGTTGTTATAATGGCTGCTGAATATATCTTTTGGCCATCGCCGTTAGTAGTAGCATTCCAGATGCCAGCTAGACTTAAAATACTTTCATCTTTTTTCATTATTCTTCTAGGGTAGTCGCTTTTGTCGTATTTGTTCCATTCATAAAATGAATCGGCAATAATAATGCATCTTCTGTTTAAAGCTTGTTGTCTAAAAGTTGTTTTACTAAAAAGTGTCTCTGCTCTGGCATTAATTAAATTAAGTGGTTTTTCTGTTTTAAAGGAAGGAATAAAGCCCCATTTTAACTCACCAACACGATAGTTAACGCCATCAAAAATAACTGCAATTATATTTGTCCCAGGTGCAACATTGTAGCGTGGTATTGAAAAATTATTAGTTTTATTAACTTGGTATTTACCAGCTAAATAATTTCTTAACTGGTCATTAGTTAAGTTGATTGTAAATCTGCCACACATTATTTCTTTTCCTCAGTTTTACTTAATAATATTTTTAATAATTGTTTCATCAGTTTTTTTCATGCCTAAATTGGCAATTTCAATAACAATATCAATCGTTTCATCAATATCTTGTTTAATAATTCCTGAATCATCTTGGTATTGTTTGTTGTTCATCGCAAGCAAATGACCTAAAATTGCCCCATCTAAAGAAGTCGCTAGTTTTGCTGCACAAGAAGCTTTGGCTCCATCACAAATAATTCCTGGAACATTTGCTAAATAATTTTTCATACTCATCACTATTTGCTGATACGTTCCGCCACTTAAATAAGTTAAAGCTGCCCCTGCTGAACCAGAACTCGCGACAATCCCACAATAAGCGGAAAGACTTCCAATACCAACTTTTTGTTTGATTGTTAGCAAGTTTGAAAAGATTAAAGCACGGTAGATTTTAGTTTTAGGAAGTTGTTTTTCTTTTCCATAAACAATTATTGGAACCGATGATGACAAGCCTTGGTTGCCGCTACCAGAGTTAATTACAACAGGTAATAAAGAGCCACACATTCTCGCTTCGCAACCGCTTGCTGTATAAGCTTTAACCTTACCCCAAACCGTTGAGTCGTTAGCCAAAATAATTTTGCCGATTTCTACGCCTTTGGCATCTGTTAAGCCTTTTTTGGAAATCGCGTAATTATAGTCATATTGCATTTTAATTATCGCTTCTAATTGACTGAGATCAACGTTCTTGGCAAATTCATAAATATTTTTAAACTTTAAAATCTCAGATAAGTCTCGTTTTTCTTCTTTTTCGGTATTATTTTGATAAATAATTTTTTCATTTTTAGTAATTTTTGTGACATTTAAATGGCGTTTTTGAATTTCAACACTAACGGTGTCTTTTGCAATTAAAGTTAAGTTGATATAGAGTTTTTCTGGGCTTTGGATATAGTTAACTTCAATTAAACCAGCTTCTATAAATTGTTTTATTTCATCATCATATTTTTTATCGACATGATCAACACAAGCAAACCCTTTTTCATGGTTGCCACCAAAAACACCTAATAAACAACTGGCTTTCACGCCTTTTAAATCACTTTTTAGTGGGAGACTTACACAACGAACATTTTTAAAAATATTGGTGCTACATTCCAAAATAACTCTTTTTGGTTTTTCCTTTAAGTGATGTCTCGCTAAACTTCCCGCATAGGCTAATGCGAGCGGCTCGGTGCATCCCATCGCAATTACCAATTCTTCTTTTAACAATTCAGTTAATTTTCCTGTCATTTTTCTCCACCTTTTTACACTTCCATTATAAACTATTTTAATTGATAACGTGAATTATCTTTTTTATTCCTTTTTTAGATTAACTTTTACCAACTTAATCTTGATTTTTGCTGTGACAAAAGAAAAATACTTTCTTAAATGATGCCTAAAACATCTTAGTTAAGAAAGTATTTTGATTAATTACGATTAAGATTATTTCCATTAAAAGATTTCTTTTAAAACAATCGTTTGGTCTCTTTGTGGACCAACCGAAAAGACAACTATTTCAAGACCGCTTAATTCTTCGATTTTTCGTAAATAATTTTGGGCATTAAGCGGTAACTCATCAAATGTTCTTACTTTTGAAATATCTTCTTTCCAGCCTGGCAAAGTAAGATAGTTTGCAGTTACTTTCTGATAAGTTTTAATGTCTGCTGGAATAAAGTCGATATTCTCACCATTTAGTTGATATGAAGTTGCAATTTTTATTTCATCAAGACCCGATAATACATCTAAAACAGTAACCGCTAAATGGCTTAAACCACTCACTCTTTTAGCATGTTTAATAATAACACTATCAAACCAACCTACCCGGCGATAAGTCTTTGTTCGCGGTTCATATTCAACTTTTGTTTGATGAAAGTGCTCAATTATTTTAGGATTATCAATCAATGTTGGCATTGGACCAGCACCTTCTCTTGAAGTATAAGCTTTAGCAACTCCGATGGCCCCATCTAAAAACCAAGGGGCAATTCCCGCATAAAGAGGGACTGCGGCAGCGGTTGGAGATGAAGATGTTACAAAAGGATAAGTACCATTTTCAACACAAAGCATCACTCCTTGGGCACCTTCAAATAAAACTTTTTTGCCACTCTTAATTACCTCATTTAAGTAACTTGATGTATCGATTACATATTTCTTTAATTTTTTAGCATATTCTTGATATTCCTGATAGATTTTATCGGCATCAAATTCAGCTATTTTTAATTGTCGTGCTTCACTGTTTTTTAGTTCAATAATCTTTTTTAATTCAGTTTTAAAGTTGGGCCCAACAAAACTTTCCATTCGCAGGCCAATTCTTTTAGCTTTATCACTATATGTTGGTCCAATTCCCTTTTTAGTAGTAAGAAGCTTATCTGAACCTTTTTTGCTTTCATTAGCACTTTCAATTGCTCGGTGGTAAGGCATTACAACATGGGCTCGATTGGAAATATAAAGTTTAAGATTCTTATTTTCAAGTTTGTCAATTTCTTTAACTAATCCTTGTGGATCAATAACCATTCCTTGTGTCAACAAATTAACAGTTTTAGGATGCAAAACTCCTGAAGGAAGCAGTTCGAAAAGGTAACTTTTACCATCTATTATTACTGTATGACCAGCATTATTGCCACCTTGAAATCTCGCTACGACATCTGCCTTGGCTGCTAAAAAATCTGTGATTTTTCCTTTTCCTTCATCGCCCCATGCAGTGCCAATTATAACAATTGTTTTCATGATTCTTGTTCTCGATTAATTATTTTTCTCGCCACCCAAACACCATTAGCTCCAGCTTGGGCAAGCCCTCTTGTAATTCCTGCGCCATCACCGCCGATAAAAAGATTAGCAATCTTTGTTTCAAAATATTTATCAACTTCAATTCGGGCAGAATAAAACTTGGTCTCAACTCCATATAAAAGGGTATGCTTGCTAGCGATTCCAGGAGTCACTTCATTTAAAGCTTCAAGCATTTCAATAATTGATTTTAAAGTGTTATACGGTAGCACTAAACCTAAATCCCCTGGGACTGCTTCAGTTAAACTCGGCGTTACAAAATTATTGCTAAGATTTTTTGCGGTTGTACTTCTACCTTTTAACAAGTCTCCATATCTTTGAATAATTACAGTCCCACCAGTCAGTTGATTGGCAACTCTTCCAATCGTATGACCATATTGATGGGGATCGGAAAATGGTTCTTCAAAATGATGGGAAACTAAAAGTGCAAAATTGGTGTTTGTTGTTCCTAAATCAGGATTATTAAAAGCGTGACCATTTGCTAAAACTGTGCCACCATGATTTTCAACAACAACATGACCGCTTGGATTTGAACAAAAAGTTCTGACGGTTGTGCCAACACTAGTATTATAAACAAATTTCCCCTCATAGAGGTTTTGGTTAATCTCTTCCATTATTAAATCATTTGTTTCAACACGAACACCGATATCGATTTGATTATTAGTAATTTTAAGATTGTGTTGTTTAGCAATACTATGAAGCCAACTTGAGCCTTCTCTTCCCGCTGCGACAAAAATATATTTAGCCGGGATTTCTGTTCCATCCGTTAAAATAACTCCTTTAGCTATTCCTTCTTTAATAATTATATCTTTAACTTCAGTATTAAAGCGCATCGCAATTTTAGTTTGGAGTTCATCATAAATAGCTTTCATTATTTCAATGTTATGTTCTGTTCCTAAATGACGGACTTGCGCTCTTAATAACTTAAGTCCAATCGCCAAACCGCGTCTTTCTATCTCTTTCACTTTTGCAGTTGTTGGATCAGTAATCGTAGTTGTCGCTCCATGTTTTAAATTTATCGCGTCAACATATTTTATTAATTCATAGACAGTCTTCTTGTCTAAATAGTCTGTCATCCAACCGCCAAACTCAGATGTAATATTAAATTTTCCATCAGAATAAGCACCCGAGCCACCAAAACCAGATGTAATTGAACATGCTGGATGACAGCCCACATAGCCGCTACGGTCAGTTGGACATTTTTCTAGTTTGCCATCTAAAATCGGACATTTTCTTTGATAAATATCTAAACCTTTGTCAATCATTAATACTTTTAAATGCGGCGCTTTAAGCATGAATTCATAAGCATTAAATATCCCTGCTGGACCCGCCCCAACAATAATTACATCATACACTTTTATCACCCTTTTTCTAATCACTCCACATCTCATTATATCAAAGAAACCTTAGAGTTTGTAATAGATTTTTAGATTATTTTAGAAATAGCTTTTTTTTCTAAGTTTGAACACAAAAACAAGCCTCTTCTCAAAGAAAAAAATCAAAAACCTTCTCTGTTTTTAGAGAGAGTTTTTGACATTTATTTCAGTTTAAATTATTTTTAAATGATTATTTTTTCTTTTCGGGGGTTGGTTCTTTTAACGTTAAGTTTAAAACTACTCCTAAAATCATCGCAACAGCGATTGGTTCAATTTTAATCTGTGAAATAAACTGCAGGACTAAACCACCAATTCCAGAAATTAAGATTGCTGAGACAATAAAGATATTTCGGTTCTCATTTAAATCAACTTTGTCGCGAATTAGAATTTTTAAACCTGAAGCAGCAATAAATCCATACAACAATAATGAGACTCCACCAACTACGGTCGCTGGAATAGTTTCAATAAATTTAGTAAAGGGAACAAAAAACCCAACTAAAATACTAAAGACTGCAGCTCCTGCAATAACCCAAATTGAAGCAATTTTTGTAATTCCGATTACTGCCACATTCTCACCATAAGTTGTATTAGCAGCACCTGATAAAACTCCGCCAAATGTGCTTGCCACACCATCTCCAATTAAAGTTCTTGAAAGACCTGGATCAACGATTAAATCTTTGCCAATAATATTTCCTAAGTTTTCATGGTCTCCGATATGTTCAGACATTGTCACAAATGAAACTGGTAAAAAGATTAATAAAATACTTGCCAATTGTCTCGCATTAAAGCCATCCCAGCCTGTTTCTCTTAAAAAGAGAAAATCTGGTATTTTAAAAAATGTTGTCAGCGCAATCTCCTCTTGAAAGAGCTTAACGAGCGGTGAAAAATTTATTATTATCAACTCGTCTGTTTTTGCTAAATGTCCAATTCCAGTAAAAATTGCTGCCAAAATATAACCTGAACCTAAGCCGATAATAAAGGGAATTAATTTGCCTGTCTTCTTGCTGTAATGGGAAGCGTATGCTGTTACAAACATTGTAAAAAGACCGACTGCAACCGCAATAAGATTGTAGGAACCGCTCACTTCACCGGTTACATTTTTAACAGCCGATGTTGCAAGCCCAATTCCAATAACCATAATAACTGGTCCAATTACTACCGGAGCAAGCAGTTTTCTAACCCAAGCGGTACCGGTAAACTTGATGATGATTGCGACTATCGTATAAACTAGTCCAACAATCCCCATGCCAATTACTAAAGCCCAGAGGTTTGGGGCCCCAATAAAGATTTGTTGTTCGCCAACAACTGCTGTAGCAACTCCTAGGCTTAAGGCGCTTATAATTGCTGAAATATAGGCAAAAGAGCTGCTTAAGAAAACAGGAGATTTTGCTTTTGTAACTATAAGATAAAACAGTGTTCCCACACCAGCACTCACTATTGTCGCATCAATTGGCAGAGGGTTAATAATCCCTTGCGGACTGAGTGTTGCGTTGACAATAATTGGTACTGTAATACAGGCGACAATCATTGCTAAAAAGTGTTGCACTGAAAATAGTAATAAGTGACTAAACTTTTTAGGCTTTTCATTAACATTTAAGACCATAACTTTTCCTCCATTTTAGTTATTATTTTAAAAAAATAACCCCGAAGGGTTACTTTTAAAATTTAAAAAATAGCTTGTAAAATATAATAAGCGATGAAAACTCCAGACATTACATACATTACTGGATGAACTTCTTTCCATTTCTTTTGGGCTAACATCATCACGGTATAAAAGACAAAACCAAAGGCAATTCCATTCGCTATCGAGTAGGTCAATACTGTAATAATTATTGTCATAAAGGCGAAGATTGCCACACCAGCATTTTCCCATTCAATATTTTTTAACTGTTGCGCCATCAAGACACCAACTAAAACTAATGCCATTGCGGTTACTGCTGGATGACTAAAGATTTGAATTACTGGAAATAGTAAAATTGATAAAAAGAATAATAGACCAACCACTATTGCTGCAAATCCTGATCTTGCGCCAGCAGCAATCCCTGCGCTTGATTCGATATAGGTGGTTGTAACAGGTGTCCCAAGCATACTACCGATAACAGTCGCTCCAGAATCAACCAATAATCCGCGGTCTGCTCCTTCCATTGAGCCATCTTCTTTAATTAAACCAGCTGGGCCTGCACAAGCCATAAATGTTCCCATCGTGTCAAACATATCGACAAAGGTAAAGGAAATAATAACTAAAATTAAATCCCATCGCCAGAGATTTGCGGAAGCGAAACCTTCAACAAAACCTTTAGCAGTTATCGATAGATCTGCAAGCGGTTTATAATTAAAATCCGCTAAAGCTGGAAGAGCTGGCAGTCCTGCTTTAGGAAAGATCGAACCAAAGATAATCCCAATAACTGCGGTTGTGAAAATTGAAACAATTATTGAAAACCTAAATTTTAAAGCATGCAAGACAAAAACTAAAACAATGCCAAATAAAGCAAGCCACACCATCGGTTGTGAAAAATCTGTTAATTTTACAAGTGTCCCGGCATCGGGAACAATAATTCCGGCATTTCTTAAACCAATAAAAGCGATGAAAAAGCCAATCCCTGCCCCAATTGCATATCTGAGATTAGTTGGAACAGCTTCCATAATCATCTTTCTTACTCCAGTTAAAGAAATAATTAAAAACATCACACCAGCAATGATTCCTGCAGCTAGCGCTTCTTGCCAGGAATAGCCCATCTGAGCAACTACAACGTAAGTGAAAAAGGCATTTGTACCCATCCCTGGTGCTAGTGCTAATGGTAATTTTGCCCAAAGCCCCATCGCAATTGAACCTAAACCAGCAATTATCGCTGTCGCCATGAAAACCCCACCATAGGGCATTCCAGCATCGCCTAACATTGTTGGGTTGACAACTAGGATGTAAGACATCGCCAAAAATGTAACAAGACCACCGATAATTTCTTGTCGCCAATTTGTTTTCTTCTCTGTAAAGCTGAAATACTCTGTTGCAAAACTTAAAAACTTATTTTGTTTTTTTGTTTCTTTACTCACTTTAAATCCTCCTTACATATATTCTTATTATATCTTAAAAAAATAAAAACCACATCATAAAATGTGGCATGCATAATTAAAAATCAATTATTCATCGTAGTCACGGTTTACAAGGCACCGTGGTAGAGACTCGATCGCCACATTAGATCAATTATACGAAAACTATTGAATTATACTTTGATTGTAACAACTTTTTATTCCTAAATAAAGGCTTTTTTTCATGTAAACGCTTACTACTTTATTTTTCTTTAATTTCGAGATTAAATCAGGCTTTTTTAAATTTAAACGCGATAAAATATCTTTAGTTTCACTAAAAGACATTTTGAGATATTTTTATCATTTAAATTAAATGTCGTATTGTGATAAGATTTGAGCCGGAGTTTTTCTCAGTAAAAAAATGATTGGGAGAATTCCAGCACTGAAGTTTAAAACATAAACTAAAAGGGTTCCAATTAGTGTTGAGAAAGTATTGACATAGAAAAGGTTGAGTTCGCCAAATAAACCCTGTTGTAGTTTTGCGAGAAAATATGTCATAAAGAGGAAGCCAAATAATGAAGTGATTGTTGTAATCGTGAAAATTTCAACTAAAAATGAACGCGAAATATCTTTTTTTCTCACACCGAGCGCCCGGTAAACTGACACTTCATATATCCGTTCAATTAATGAAGAGCGAATAACAAAGTAAAAGCCTAAAAGCGAAACTCCAATTAAAATGAGAGTTGAAGTTAAACTCGCTATTAATTGAACTCTTAGTTCAGCCTTCCTTTGTTCTTTTGCTTGTTTGTAAACATCAGTTGCATCGCGATTGAAGTTTGTTTTAACTAGTTCAATTATTGTTTTGGGTTTACTTGTATAAATCTGATATGTTTGGCGATTTGAAACCAGTTTTTTAAAGACTTCTTCTTGCTTAATTAAGACAATATTACTATCTTCTAAGTTATGAGTCCCAGAAATAACAAAATCACCGTAAGTTAGAGGAAAGTTAACATCTGCTAAATTTGGAAACCCAACTTCGATTAATGCTCTTTCTGATACTACTTGCTGATTCGCAGCTGGAGTGGAGCCAAAAGTAACGACATCGGTATAAGCTTCGATTGGCTTTTCTGGCCCCGAAGAAATAAAAATCGCAAAGACTTCACTTGCAAAAATAATTTTGCTGTTAGTCTCAACTATTCCTACAACTTTTGCTTCTTGATTGCCAAAATAGATTTTTTCTTTATATAATTGGTTACTATTCCAAATCCCAAAATCTTGAGCGGCACTTGACTTGAGAAAATTAAGGGCTAGTCCTTGGGAAATAACTATTTCATTATCTTTTGTTGCGTATCTTCCACTAGTTAATTTATATTTTTTAGAATGCTCAATCGTATCTATTTGACCGGCAAAATATGCCCCATAGGACCCATCTGCATTCAATAAGTTAACTGCTTGTGGATAATAAGGATTGATGTAAAGTGTGTCATCTTCAGCTTTTAAAACAGCTAAATCATCAAGGGTTATTTGATCTGCATCGAACTCAATATACCCTTCTGGAAAATCTACAAACTCTTCAACTCTTATAATCGCAACCGCAGCTAAACTGGCAATCGCAAATGCTGTAATCATCCCAGCGACAAAGAAACTCGCTAACATTAACTTACCTCTTCTACCCAATGTTCTCAGTTTCTCAAATGCCATTTTAAAAGTTTGTTTAAAGGATAAAATCATTCTTTTATCTTTTCTAATTTTTGAGTGGTCGATATCATCAGTTTTAAAAGATGTCTGTTGCAGTTCAGCTTTACTTTTCTTTTTGTAGTGTTCATCTTTTATTACAACCCCAGAGCTTTGATCAGCGATAATATGTTTTTCATAAGAGCTTTTAATGTCTAAATAAAGTGTTTTATTTTTAACAATAAGTTTAATGTCAAACTGTTCTTCATTTGCTTCATCCAAATATAAATTCAGTTTAACGTTTTCATTTTCTAATGACTCTTGGTGCGCTATATCTTTTAAATAAATTGTTTCATCATCATCGATATCATGGTCCGACTTAAGATTGTTTTTATGGTCGCCAACAATTTTTCCATCTTCAATTTCAATAATTCGGTCAGCATAAACATTAGCTAAAGTTTCTTCATGGGTTACTAAAATAACTAGCTTTTCTCTAGCTATTTCTTTAATAATGTTCATTATCTCTAAAGTGTTTTTGCTATCTAAGTTACCCGTGGGCTCATCAGCAATAACGACTTTAGGGTTTTTAACTAGTGCTCTGGCAATTGCAACACGCTGTTGTTGACCACCAGATAATTGAAGTGCTTTTTTCTTTCTAAACGGATACATTCCAACAGCTTTTAAAACATAATGGACTCGCGACTCAATATATTCTTCATCAGTAACGCCTAAAATTTTTAAAACAAAGCGGACATTTTCATAAACTGACAGTTCCGGCAATAAATAGTAATTTTGGAAAACATAACCGATATGTTCATTTCTAATTTGATCCCAAACTCTAGCACTATATCTGCCGATATTATGCTCAAAAAACTCAATCTTACCCGAATGAACTTTATCAAGTCCACCGATTACATTGAGTAAAGTTGTCTTTCCAGAACCTGATGGACCATGGATTGCAACTAAGCCTTTCGCTTCAATTGTTAAAGAAACATCATTTAAAACATGAATTTGGTTTTTCTTATTTTTAAAGAAATACTTATCTAATTGGGTTAATTTAATCATTTAAAATTCCCCCCTACTCATCGTAAGTGTCTCAATAACGCTTTGGTGGAAAACCTTCTTATTAAAGCGCAAACCAAGCCAAAGTCCATATAACAAAAAGACCAGCAATAACAAAAGATAATCTCTTATCCGCATATATG
The DNA here is from genome assembly GCA_012522345.1 of Acholeplasmataceae bacterium. Lineage (GTDB taxonomy): Bacteria > Bacillota_I > Bacilli_A > Acholeplasmatales > UBA5453 > UBA5453. Next base: position 24,677 of record JAAYKO010000022.1, read on the forward strand.
GAATGACATTTTGAAATACTGTCACATAATTTTTTAAGATTTGAAGTAAACTGACTGTCAATGTGAAGGCGATTAAATTAATTAAGACTTGTTCAATCACTACCAATTTTGCAAGTGATGATTGGTTGGCACCAATCGAACGATAAATCGCAAAGTCTTTTTTTCTATTTGCCATAACATTTTTACTTACAGCATGAACAATCGAATATAAAAATAAACCAAAAAACATGAGGAAAACACCAGATAATAG
>JAAYKO010000001.1 GCA_012522345.1 Acholeplasmataceae bacterium
CGACAAATTTGTTTAAAGTTGTTTATAATAAACCGTTTATTAAAGAATTTGTTTTAGAGGCGAACTTTGATGTTGAAAAGATTGAACAAAAATTGTTAGAAAAAGGCTATTTAACTGGACTTAATTTAGGAGATAATAAACTACTTTTCGCTGTCACCGAAAAATATGATCAAACAGAAATAGATCAATTTGTGGAGGTGCTAAAAGATGTTGTATGATAAGTTGATTTTTGAATTATCAAAAAAGGGTAGAATCGGTCATGATATAAATGTCACTACTAATAACTTAAAATCAAGTTTGCCGCAACATTTTTTAAGAGAAGAAGAACTCCTTTTACCAGAAGTTAGTGAACTCGATGTAGTGAGACATTATACTAATATTAGCTTGAAAAACTTTAATATTGAAAAGGGGTTTTATCCTCTGGGGTCATGTACGATGAAGTATAACCCTAAAATCAATGAGAAAATTGCTTCCCTCGATGGTTTTGTGAGTCTCCATCCTCTAACCCCTGAAAGTGCTTCTCAAGGTGCACTTGAATTACTTTATGAGACAGATGTAATCTTATCTGAAATAACTGGGATGTCCAAGTTTAGTCTTGCACCATTTGCTGGAGCTCACGGGGAATTGACTGGATTGATGATAATTAAAAAATATCATGAATTAAATCAAGATTTTAAACGAACAAAAATAATTGTACCCGACAGTGCTCATGGGACAAACCCTGCAACCGCAACTGTCGTTGGTTTTGATGTTGTTGAAGTTAAATCTAACTTGGATGGAACAGTAAATATTGAGGCTTTAAAAGAGTTATTATCTGATGAAATTGCTGGTATTATGCTAACAAACCCTAACACTTTAGGGATTTTTGAAAGAGATATTTTAGAAATGTCAAAACTGATTCATGATATCGGAGGATTATTATATTATGATGGGGCTAACCTCAACCCACTTCTTGGTAAAGCAAAACCAGGTTTGATGGGTTTTGATATTATTCATTTAAATGTTCATAAAACGTTTTCAACTCCGCATGGTGGAGGCGGGCCTGGAGCAGGACCGGTAGGTGTTGTTGAATCGTTAAAAGAATTTTTGCCTGGGCCAGTTGTAAAATATGAAAATAATCGTTATCAATTTGCAACTCCAAAACATTCAATAGGAAGACTCGGAAAGTTTTACGGTAATTTTTCAGTAATCATTAAAACAAACAGTTACATAAAGACGCTCGGCAGAGATGGACTTAAAAAAGTTGGACCGCTCGCAGTATTAAATGCTAATTACATTAAAGAATCATTAAAGGATGATTATTTACTAACAGTAGAAGGAGTCTGCATGCATGAGGTTGTATTTGATGGTCTTAAAGATAAATCAAGTGGCATCAAAACTTTAGATGTTGCGAAAAGGCTGCTCGATTTTAATGTCCATCCACCAACAGTCTACTTTCCACTCGTAGTCAGCGAAGCGATGATGATTGAACCGACAGAAACTGAATCGAAAGAAACACTCGACAATTATATCGAGATTTTAAAAACTATTGCGGAAGAAGCTAAAACGACACCCGAAATAGTAAAGAATGCTCCATATAAAACACCTGTTAGAAGATTAGATGAAGCTATGGCGGCGAGACAACCTAAATTAAAATTTAAAGATTTATAGTCTTAAAATTTGAAAAAATGAAACCAGATTTTTACCGGTTTCTTTTTTCATAATGTCTAGACAGATTGAAAATAACTGGGACTAAGTAGCCTTTACTTATTTTTGTTTTATGCTATAATTGGTTTAATAAAATGATACTTTTTTTAAGTGATACAATGAAAAAATACTTTGGAACTGATGGAATACGTGGCAATGCAGAAAAACTATTAACGCAAGAGTTTTTATTTAAAGTTGGGGTCGCTATTGCAAAAACCCTTAAAACAGATTATGTTGTAATTGGAAATGATCCTCGCGAGTCAGCAAAAAGAATAATTGAAGATCTCTCTTTTGGCATTAGAAAAGAAGGCATTGATGTTTACTATGCGAAGGATGTTACAACGCCAATGTTGGTGTATTACAGTTTAAAAAAACAAGTTGTAGGAATAATGATTACAGCTTCTCATAACCTTTATTATGATAATGGAATTAAAATATTTAACAAAGGTTATAAACTAGATGAAACAACAGAAGAAAAAATTGAATTTTTAATTAACAATCCTCAAGCCAGCCAAAATAAAAACGGAAGTTTTTTTTCATTTGAGGATGTCACTACAACCTATTTAGACTTTATTATGAGTTTGGATTTCAAATTTAAAGATCTCGATTTTGGGGTTGATTGCGCTAATGGAGCGAGCTACAAAATTGCGCCCTTAATTTTTAAACACTATTTTACTAAATTTAAGGCCTACAACATTAAACCAGATGGTAAAAACATCAACAAAAATGTTGGTTCGACTAATTTAGCTTTTATACAACAAAAAGTTATAAAAAATAAACATGAAATTGGTTTCGCCTTTGATGGTGATGCAGATAGATGTTTAATAGTAGATAAAAATGGTAATATTATTGA
>JAAYKO010000023.1 GCA_012522345.1 Acholeplasmataceae bacterium
CATGGAAGTTTAGTTGGAGCTGGCACAAAAGCTTTAAGTCCAGGCTTAAAAGAGTTTACAGTTACCGCAAAATCAGAAGACTTAAGCCAAGAAGTGAGTTATAAAATTAAAATTAAACAAACCTTAAGTGATGATAAAGCGATAATAAGTGCGAACTTGAAAGATAATAAAGACTTTGATTACTTAGACTTTGACAGTAGCGTTGATGAATACAATATCGAAGTTGGCTATCAAGTTGAAGAAATATATTTAGTTTTAAATGCTAATCCAAGAGCGGAAGTTCATGGTGACGGAGTTTACCCACTAGATGTTAATGTGCCACAAGTTATTACATTTAATGTGGTAGCGGAAAATGGAGATGTTGGTGATAATTACATAATTAATATTGTTCGGAAGGTTGCTTCAGATAATACTAAATTAACCTTTTTAACCCTTAAAGATAAAGAAGATGATTATTTAATTGGCGCTTCAGAAGATAATGCTTTAGTTCTCTTTAATGAAGATTTAAATTATTATCAATTGACTGTTAACAGAAACAACAATTTTGTTAATTTAGCTTATCAACCAAAAGATAATAATGCGACAACTTCTGGCCAAATAGGCAAGATTGCATTGATACCAGGGCAGACTAATAAAGTTGAGTTTAGTGTAATTGCAGAATCAGGTGTTGTTGAAAACTACACGATTTTTGTGGTAGTTCAAAACAGTGATATTGCGATTACAAGTTTAGCGGTTAGTGGTCTTAACAATGGAGTAGAACTAGACTATAATCCTGAGATTTACTATTATGATTTAGGAGAAGTTGAAAATGAGATAAATTATCTTAATATTAATGCTGTTATCTCAGATCCTTATGGCACTTTAACTGGTGATGGAAGGCAGATTGTTTTTGAGGGCCTCAATGAGTTTTCAGTCAAGGCTGTTTCTGAAGATAAGTCAAAGACAGTTGAATATATTTTAATTGTTAAAAAGAAAGCTTCTAGTGGTGGTCCATTGAGTATCGATAATACACTTTATGACATTTTAGTTCAAGGAACAAACTATGATTATATTATTGATTATGATGAGAACCAAACTGAATATGATTTAGTCTTAAAATATGAAGATAATCAAGTTTATTTAAAGCCAATTACAGATCCATATGCAAGTGTTGTTGGTGCCGGTTTTCACTTAGTTGAAGCGGGAAGCTTTAAAGATGTTTATCTTAAGGTAACTGCCCAAGATGGAACTGAAAGCGATAAGATTTATAAAGTAAGAATTTCTCGGGAGGAACCTGAAACCGATAATGTTTTAGAGGAGTTTTATATTATTGCTGATGGAGAGCAACTAATTTTAGATATTTATAAATCATATCAAGAGGTAGTTGTAAAGCCTGATATTGAGGCTATTGAGATTGTTGCCGTAGGACCTAATAAATCGGTAGTTGTCGGAGATGGTGCAAAAATATTACAATCAGATGGTGATATTTACACTGTTTTAGTCACTGCTCAAAATGGCGATCAAAATATTTACAGCATTAAAATTAAAAAGCAAAATAGCGATGCGAGTTTAATTTCTTTAGTTGTTATTGATAATGTAACAGGTCAAGTCTTACCATTAAGTCCAATTTTTGATTCTGAAACGGTAATCTATAATATTGACTTAACAGAAAAACCAGAAGTTGCAGAAATTAAAATTGAAGCCTTTAGCAATGTTATCGTTAAATCAATCGATGGCATTGGTGTGTTTGTGTTAGGTTCTGGTGTTGGCGAGACGACAGATAGATTTTTAGTTAAAGTGACAGCTGAAGATGAAGTTACAATTAAAATTTATGAAGTTATCATAACACGAAATATTGATCCAGAAGACAGCATTATTATCGATGATTTAACGCTTTATGGTGATGGAGTATTATATTTAAGTTTAGAAGATAAACAAACTGCTCCATATCATTACTTCACGTACAGTGAAACAAATTATATAATCGATGTTCCTTACAATTTAACGACTGTTGTCTTAAGTGCGACAAGTCCTGATGGTGCAGTATTTACTGGACTTGGACAATATTCATTAGTAGCTAAAGAGACAACTATTACGTTTAAAATCACTTCAAAAAGCGGCAATGTTGTCTCGAGTGAATATAAGTTTAAATTAAATAAAGCTGATCCAAGCAGTGATAATAGCTTAAAAAATTTAACAATTGATGGCGATACTATTGAAGGATTCGATCCAGAAGTATTAACTTATGAGTATGTTTATGATGAAGAAAAAGTTGCAGAGATTCTAATCGGCGCTAGGGCTAATGATCCAGGTGCTCAAATCAGTGGTCAAATTGGCGAGCAACAAATTACTTCTGGAATGAATATTTTTAATATCGTTGTGACAGCAGAAGATGATTCAATAAGAACATATAAAATAAAAATAAATAGTGTTAGTTTTGATAATGAAATTAAAAGCCTTGAGATAAGTGGATATCAATTATTGCCTGATTATAATCCCGAGATTCAAGTTTATCGAGTTGAAATCCCTTATCAAAGAAATCATATCGAAATAATTGCGACTGCTCATGAAAAAGCGACAATTGATGGTAGTGGATTAAAACTTGATTTGGAACAAGGTTCAAATATCTTTTCAGTTTATGCTACTGCTGAAAATGGTGTTAAAGGATATCGTTATCAAATTGAAGTGTATCGCCAAGCGCCAAGTGATGATACGACTTTAGAGTCGCTCGAAGTGTTAGATAAACAAGGAAATAAATTGGCGTTTACTTCTGAGTTTAGACCTTCCACAAGAGATTATATTATTTATTTAGCAGAAGACTCAAATCTGATGTCAGTTGTTGCTACAGCGGTTAAAAATCATGTTTCGCAAATTGTTTACGGTGCTGGAAACATTCGTTTAGAAGGTCTTGTCGATGGCCAGTATCATAATATTATTACAATCGGAGTTGAAGCTGAAAGCGGTGCTTTTGACACTTATACGATTAATATTTATCGAGGAATTACGTTAGATGATATCGCTGAGATTGAAAGCGTTAAGTTAATCGGCAGCGATTCAGTAACTTATTTTTCTGATCTTGACTTTGCAAGTGATGTTTATAGTTATCAAATAACTACTCCTTATTTTGTAACTCATACGGCTTTAAATATTGAAGCGGTTGGCAGAGTATATGGGGCAGGAATAAAGACTTTTAATAATAATTTAATTACTTATGAGTTTTATGTAGAGAGTCAAAGTGGTGCCTATTCAACAGCTGTTTATTCTTTAACGATAGTCCGCGAAGAACCTAGGAGTAATGCTCTGTTGACAAATCTAACTATTGATGGGACTCAAGTTCCCGGCTTTGCTAGCGATAAATTTAGTTATAATTTGACCCGTTCAAACTGTAGCGAGGCTGAAATTTTAATTGAAGCAACTTCAAATGAACCAACAGCGATAATAACAGGAACAGGTTATCGACAATTAGAAAATGGAACAAACACAATTACAGTAAATGTTCGTTCAGAAGATCAATCAATTAAATCATATACATTAATAATTATGTTTGTAGATAGTAATGCTCTGCTTAAAAACTTAATTATTCGTGGTTGTAGTGGTCAAGAATATAATGATGATAGCGCAATTGATTTAACTAATTTTGAATTTAATCCAGAAACATTTGAGTATTCAATTGTCTTAGATCAATTCATTAGAAATCTCCGCATTACTGGAGCGGCCCAAGATCAAGAAGGCGCTAAAGTAACTGGATTTGGAACATATCCAATTGGTAGTGATGATGAAAGGATTCGTGTGTTTGTAACATCTGCAGACCAATTAGAAACTCAGGTATATACAATCAATACTTTCAGAAGTGCGGTTTTAGACTCCAATGCTCAATTAAAGGCTCTTTCAGTTGGGGATCATAGTATCGCTTTTGAGAAGAGTAAATACAATTATAACTTGACGATTAGTCATAAAACTGGCAAATTAAAAATCAGTGCAGAAACATTTAATCCTAATGCCAAAGTCGCAATTGAAAACTATCATACAGAAAACTTGACAGATGAGGTTTCAATTACAATAGAAGACTTACTAGAAGGGAATAATGTAGTTTTACTTAAGGTTTTAGCTGAAGATGGAGAAACATTTAATTATTATCATCTAAATATTTATAAAGAGCACCAGCCAGATTTATTATTGACTGTACTGCTAATTTTAAGCATCCTCTTGTGGATTATTACAGTTTTAATTCTCCTCTTTACAAGAAACAAAAGAAAAAAGAATGAACATGATGAATTAATATTTTAAGTTAATAAAAAAAGGGTTTTAAAAAAGGAAAAGGAAAGGAGTTATATTTAGAGTAGAAATAAACTTTAAATAGCGAGTTAAAGATGACGACTACACAAAAAATTTTACTTAGTTTTGGTTTGGTTGCGATATTTAGTGTAGCAATTTATTTATTAATAGTTTGGTTTTTAAAATCGCGAAAGCAGATGAAAAAGAATAAGATGGCAACACTTGGTTTAGTTATTAAATATAAAACCTTTAAAGATTACTTGGGGTATCAAATTTTAAATAAAGAGCAATTTTATTTATATTTTGTTAGCCTTGACCGATTTAGTCTTTTAGTGTTAAAATATGACAATAATCTCCTAAGGTCACTTTTGCGAAAAACAGCTAAAGATTTAAGTGTGATGTTGCCTTTTGGTGGTAAGGTTGCGCAGTTGCCTAATAGAGACACATTTGTTATTTATTCTCGTAAAGAAGATTATGATGAGATTAGTTTTGCTGAGAGTCTTAAACAAGCTGCTAAAACCCCGTTTTACTTGTCAGAAAGGACAATCAGCAATTCAGTCAGTGTTTCTTTTATTGAAGATAAAAATTATTTAGAAATTAGAAGCATCGAAAAAGCGTATCATTCCTTAATTCAATCAAGAAGACTATTGGGTGAAGTAGTGAGGTATAATGGTAGTAGTGATTTTTCTTTAGTTGATTATCAAAATACTTTAACCAAACTTGAAACAAGTGTTGTAAAAGCCAATTTATCTGATTTAACAAAGATCAAAAACAATGAGTTTAGGGAGATTTATCCAGAGTTGTTAATCAATGACTTATCCTTCACAAATTATTTAATGTCGCTTCCACCTTTAGAACAATCTTGGGCAAATCTTTGGCTTATTGAGAAGTTCTTGCTTGATTTTTCAACTCTCCAAATTGAAAGCAAGATTGTTCTTCCAATATTACTTTCAACATTAGAAAATGAAAACTTTGTTGAAAACATTGAAGAAATGATTCAGAACTATGGTTATTCTTTGGAGTTTCTTACGATATCGTTAAAACCGACAAAGATTAAAAATGAACAAATCGTTATTAAAAATATTTTATTGCTCAGCAATCGCGGTGTAAAAATATCATTTGATATTGAAAAGATTTTAGCAGACACTTATGCTTCAGTTCAGCTATATAATATTAATCGGTTGGAGATAACAGAAAATTTACTTTCTGAAGAAGGTTTAACCGAACTATTATATTTTGCTTCAGTTAATCATTTAGATGTTCTTTTAAAAACAACAAGACCAAGAGAAGAAATAGATGTTTCAGGTGTCACACATCTAACTACCAAAATAGAACTTCCAACAAATAATAATAAAAACCGACAGAGAAAGGGATAATGAGATATGGCTAATTTTGCACAGTGGTTTATCGATTTTTTTAAAAAATTTTTCGAAGATGTCTGGACTTTAATAAAAGGATTTTTCCTTGGTTTTTATAATTTATTTGTCGGCTTTCCGATTGAGTATGTTAAGACATTTAGAGAGGCTTCACAAAGTTTCTCATTTCTTGATTGGTTGTTGTCAATTTTCTTTATTTTAATCTTTGTTTTTTTGATTTTAATGTTCTATATTGTCTTAATCCAGTTGATCAGAAGATATTTCCGCTTTTCTAAAATAGAGTATGATAAAATGACCCTTTTAAATCAAATCAATCACCTAGAAAGAAAGATTAGAAGTGGGCGTTTTACACAAACTAAAGAAAGCTCAACAAGTCCACTTACTTTGGCAAAACCTAAGCAGCAAATAGCTAAAGGAAGCAGATTTACTAAGCTTAATTTAATCGATGAGAAATATAAATACACCGTTTTACCAACATATATGGAAGAAAGTGATAAACTAACTTTAAATCAACTAATAAATCATTTTAGAAACTATGCTTCGCATCACCACAAACTTTATTATAATGAAGAAGTTATGGCAACTTTTATTGCTGGAATGGCGACATCCAAATTGATAATTATTGAAGGAATATCAGGGACAGGTAAAACCTCACTTCCCTATGTGTTTGGCAAGTTTATTTCTAATGATTGTAAAATAATCTCTGTTCAACCATCATGGCGTGACCGTTTTGAGATGATGGGATATTTTAATGAGTTTACAAAGAAGTTTAACGAAACAGAATTTTTAAGCAGTATTTATGAAGCAACATACCGGACAGACATTAATGTGATTTTATTGGATGAGATGAACTTGGCCCGGGTTGAGTATTATTTTGCTGATTTTCTTTCATTATTAGAACTGCCAAGCAGCGATGAATGGCTTTTAGAAATCGTTCCTGAACAATTAATAGGCGATCCGATGAACTTAAAAGAAGGTAATATTAAAATTCCTGAAAATATTTGGTTTGTTGGTACAGCAAATAACGATGATTCAACATTTGCGATAACCGATAAAGTTTATGATCGAGCTTCAACGATTGTATTAAATGAAAGAGCAACTCCATTTTCAGCACCGGATACTAGCAACATTAAAATATCTTATGATTATTTAAAGAAATTATTTGAAGAAGCAGTAGAAAAATATAGCATTTCAACTAAAAGTTTAGATTCGTTGGAAATGTTAGACAAATATATTTCCAAAACATTCCAAATTACTTTTGGCAATAGAATTATGAAACAACTTTTAGAGTTTGTTCCAGTTTATATTGCTTGTGGCAGAAGCGAAATAGAAGGGATTGATTATTTAATAGCTCGAAAAATTATTCGCAAATTTGAATCATTGAACCTTCCTTTCTTAAAAACAGAATTAGAGGAACTCTTAACTGTTTTTGATGACTTGTTTGGCGATGCCCAACTGGTTAAATCTAGTGCTTTGATAAGAGAATATATTAAACGGATTTAAGGTGATAATAAGTGAAGATAAAAACTCAAAGGGATGCTTTTTTTAAGGATGTGCTGGAGTCATTTGAAAAAACCACAAAAGATTTAAAAACATTACAAGCATTTTCTGAGGCTCAAAAAGATGCCTTGTTTAAACAAACTCAAATTCAGACTTTGGAATATAAAAAGTTTGAAGAAGACTGGTTAGTCAATATTGAGTCTTTTTTCTCAAGCTTGAATCACATAATTCGCAATTTAAAAAACGCTTTAAAATATGAAGATGAAATTTTGCCAATCGAGAAAACTAGACGCACCAATCCTGAATCAATTAGACATTTAATCCGTAATACCCGCAATATTAAAGAAGTAAGCGAGGATGGTAGTGTTGTTCCAGAAAGAGTTTTAAATATCTTGTCAGAAATTGACTATGGTATTTATGAAAATCGCTTTATTATGACATTAATAGATAGATTACATTACTATTTACTCGATAGATTGAATGTTATTAAACAACACATTCACGGTTTTGAGGAGACCAAATTTAAAACAGAAAGTAGTTTTATTGTTAATAATATTGATTACCGATTAAATGTTGATTTAGTAGCAGTAAAAGATATTGATACCGTAGAAATTGACACCCATAATAAGCGAGTTTATGAACGGACTCAAGAAGCACATAAAATTGTTTCACAAATGTATCGCAGTGATTTCATGCAGACGATGAAGCGTTATAAAAAAGTTAAACCGCCAATTATGAAAACACAAATAATTCTTCGCAACCCGGATTTTAGAAATGCCTATATGTTATGGTTATATTTAGACCAACTTCACGTTTTAGATTACACTCTTGAACAAGCAATAATTGATCAATCTCTGACCGCGAATTACCGAAACCAAATCAATCAAATTTTAATGACAATGTTTTCATCTTTCTATGTTAATAGTGGCCTTAGAAGCGGTAGTTTAATTTCAGATGATCCAGTCATAAGAAGAGAAAAACCGCAAAAACGCGATTTAAACAGCTATGCTAATAATCTTTCCCTTGAAATCCCAGAATATGATTTAGAACCACAACTTGCAAGTCAATATTATTTGGATAAGGCAAAAGAAATTTTAGCTGATCAATTTAGTAAAATTAAAAAAACCAATGACAGTTTAGAATTGAGTTTGAAACAGGTTTTATTAGATCAATATTCAATCGCTGATCAAGTTTTTAATTATCATTTTGAGTTAGAACAAGATGATGATGTTTTCGGACAGCTTTTGTCACACACTCACGCGGTTAAGCGTTATGAAGAAGCACTTAGAAAATATAATGTGGTTAAAATAGCAAGAGAGGTTAAACAAGCAGGTTATAAAGAGAGTTTAAGCCTTGAAAAAAAATGGTTAAACGAAGCTTTAAAACTGCAGAAAGAAGCCTTAAAACATTTAGCAAGAGAAAATAATGAAGAAGCTTTGAAGAAAACAAAAGAAATTGAAAAGGATTTTTCATTAAAACTAGCAGAATCTTATGAGAAGATTGCTGCTGAATATAAAGAAAAGCTTGAAGC
>JAAYKO010000024.1 GCA_012522345.1 Acholeplasmataceae bacterium
AAAAAAGTGGATTTGGTTGCTAACAAACGCTTAGGATTATCTTTTACAATTTTGTTAATCGTGTCATCGGTAAACCCATTAGCTTTCATAATTGGCACAACACTTTGCAAGATGTGAGCATATCCGTGTCCACCATAGCTTGTTAAATCCTGTTTCAAACAAATATCAGATGAAATTAGGATTTGATTAGTAAATTTGGAGTCAACTAATTCCTTAATAGCTTCAATCCTTTCAATATCACGGCTCATGAAAAAATTTCTCTCTGCGATATAGAACTCTTTCCCAAAATGGTCGAATTCAATATAAACTCCCGTAGCAAGCAAGTCTTTTAAATATTTTAAATTAATTTGTGCGTCGACATGCCCTATTACTGTTCTTGACAAATCAGCACCACATTTTTCGAGTAAAGAAACAACCTCTAAACCATTAGGAGTATCAAAGCCTTCTACAACGGGAACGGCTTGGATGTGAACCGTGATAGGTAAACCAGTCTCTTTTTGGACCAAGCAAGCCAGTTTGAGACTCCTCTTATCCCATTCTTCAATGACTGGGCCTACTCCAACCTCGCCTATAATTCCCGGTCGGATACCAGTCTCCTTATAACCCCGTTGACACTCTTGTATTATAGATTTGGCTAGTTGAGTATCACTAGAATTAATTATCGATGAACTCAGCCCTCCTTTAATATAAAAGCCGGTACCCATTATGATGTTGACACCAGTTTTCTGAGATACTTTTTTAAGTGTTAACGGCTTCCTGCCTAACCCTATTGATCCAACATCAACTATAGTAGATCCACCCAAATCACGATATCTCTTAACTTCTTTAATTGAAGTAGACATAGAATCAAGAATTAGGTTATCACTAAGACTAATGTAATCTATCTTTAATTTATAAAGGTTGTTGAGTGTGACTTTTTCTCTAGTCCACTCCTTTTTCGGCTTAATAAATCTAATGTCGGAAAAAAGGTGTTCATGAGGTAGTGTAATCCCTAAACTTTCCGGTGAGATTGTTCCAAGGACTGTCATTACCTTTGAATCAGCCATCTTTCCTCTTAACTATTTTTGTGCACTGCTATCAGCAGGCTCGTAATAGCCCATTGAACCATAATAGGCCATATTGTCTTGTGTCGTATCTAGACGACCAAATTGTGCGATTATTGGCTGCGGAGAGCGGACTCGTATTGCATACTGAACTAATGGCTCAATAACCACTCCTCCAATATCTTGTGGATCGTCGATGCGCAATGCAATAATACTTTCAGCAGGCACATCCACTTCGATTCCTTTAATTGGTTTCTTATCGGAAAAATAGAAGTCTAACAAGACAGTCAAGTCTTATTCCAAAGTGTTAAAAAGCATCAGGGCTTCATGAGCAACCATTGCACCTTTTCCTGTTTTCTCGGGTAGATAACCATCTGGGAAATACCATGTTTTTGATCCGCCTACCATTTTAAAACCTCCATTTTAAAATTAAGTTTGTCGTCAAACCTGTGACTTTAGTAAAGCATGCCAAAACCGCCCTGTCAAGAAAAAACTTTTCTAAAAATATCCCTTTTTTAATTTGTAGTGACTTTTTTATAAGAAAATTCTAAAAACTAATTAAAATTAATGTCTATTAATCGCTTACTTTAACTATTTTATCTAAAAAGGTTTATATTAGATTTCTCTCTATATTTTTGATTTATTTTTTAGATTCAATAGGGAAATATCC
>JAAYKO010000025.1 GCA_012522345.1 Acholeplasmataceae bacterium
CCTTGTATAATATAGTTGTAATCAAATCACAGCTTTTTAGCTGCAATAGTTACCAATTTTTAATAATTAACATAATATCTTAATCTAAAACATTTCTAAATATCAAACATATTGTTTTGGCTTCCTACCTTAGCCTCAATTGCCAGTGATTGGCTGGTCTGCACCTTGACAATCATATATAATAATAATCGGACTTGGAGATTTGTTGTGACTCCCCCTGGGACGACCTATTATAGGGCGACTACCCGTTTTAAAGAGTATCTATCCATTCCGGTAAGATTACATGATTTGGCTGGTTGAGGCCAGCTCTTTAGCTGGTTCCTCGTGTCACATGCAAGGTTGTGGGCTTACATGGGAAAGAATGGAACTCTTTAAGTTCAAACTTATTTTATAAAGGAGGCATTTGTAATGAATACATTGCCAATAGCAGGTATTGATGTTGGTAAAGAATTTAGTGAAATGGTCATTCTTTCTCCAGCAAACAAAGTTTATGCTCGGATGAAAATCTTCCATGATTCCTTTGAAAAGGTTGATAAGGCTATTAGTCTGCTTAAAAAAGCAGAAAAGGATTTTGCTAACAGGCCCATTATCGCTATGGAAGCCACAGGACATTATCACAAAATCCTTTTCCGTGCCCTTACCCAGGGTGGATTTGAGGTTGTTATCATCAACCCCATCCAAACTGATTGTATCAAAAATTTAGGGATAAGGAAAGTGAAAAGTGATAAAGTTGATGCAAAAAAGATTGCAATCCTGTGTCGTTTTCAAGAATTTAAAACTAATAGTATTCCAAATGAAACTATTGATTGTTTAAAAAACCTTTGTCGTCAGTATTATAAGATGGTTGATCAATTAACTGTCTATAAAAATAAACTTATTAGTGTTGTTGATCAAGTTATGCTTAATTTTACTGATGTATTTAAAGATATTTCTTCTAAAACGGCTCTTGCTTTACTTGAAAAATACCCAACTCCTGTAAATTTACTTGAAGCAGATGAAAATGAAATCATATCTCTTATAAGTAAAAATTCAAGAAAAAGCGTTAAATGGGCTACAGAAAAATATAACCTTTTAATGCAAAAAGCAAAAGAATTTAAACCTCTTAGCATAAGCAATCAAGCCAATGTTGCTCTTATACATATTAATATTAACATGATAAGAGTACTTGAAAATTCAATTGCTGATATCAAAAATACTATCTTAGAATTGATAGATGATGATAAAAAGCAGGACATACCTATCCTTGCTTTAACACTTGAACTTTTGTGTAGTATTCCAGGAATAGGACTTATAACTGCAGCAACTATTTTAGCTGAGGTTGGTGACTTTTCTGCGTTTCAGAAACCACAAAAGTTAGTAGCATATTTTGGTATAGATCCTTCTGTTAATCAGTCTGGTAAGTTTGAGGGTAACCAAAATAAAATGGCTAAAAGAGGCTCACGTTTTCTTAGAAGAGTTATATATACTAGTGCTCTTAGTAATATACGTAAAAAACGTAATGGTGAGCTTTGTAACTCTGTGCTATATGAATACTATCAAAATAAGTGTATTAGTAAACCTCGGATGGTAGCCCTCGGTGCTATTATGCATAAACTTGTAAAGATTATATTTGCTGTTCTTAGAGATAAAAAACCTTTTGAGATTAGAAACCCAGAAGAACATGCTCAGAGACTTAAGGCACAATCAATAGCAGCCTAATTTAATAATGCTTGATATTTAATTTTCAAAGTACATTTTGTTTAACCAGCTATGCGGATATTATGTCAACTCCACTTGGTGGTTTAGTTATCATGCATTTTTTTAAGCCATAACATTTTTAAAAGTTTTTTAAAAAAACACTTGACAACTATTAGCTGGTCTTTA